>CAZKRK010000179.1:0-15228 GCA_964555035.1 uncultured Victivallales bacterium
AAGGGCGAGCGCAGAGTGAGCAACACGCGCGAAACCTGGCCGCTAACCGTGGCTCTACCGGGACAGGCCCGGCGGGGCATCGCGCCAGGACACCAGATCGCAGTGCCGCGCCTTTCCGCTTGTCGGACGCGCGAGGCTTGGTTTACTTTCGGCGCCATGAACTACATCAGTACCAGGGGCGAGTCGCCCGCGGTTTGCTTTCGTGACGCGGTCCTGACGGGGTTGGCCGATGACGGCGGGTTGATCCTGCCGGCGGAGATTCCCGATGTGACGTCCGAGTTGGACGCATGGCGGGAGCTTTCGTACGCGGAATTGGCCTGTCGCGTGTTCGCGCACTTCGTTGACGTTCCCGAGGCGGATTTGCACGCGCTGGTCGCCGGGAGCTACGCGACGTTTGATCGCGAGGAAGTCACACCGGTTGTGGAGCTGGGCGACTTCCATCTGCTGGAGCTGTTTCACGGTCCAACGCTGGCGTTCAAAGACGTGGCCCTGCAGTTCCTGGGCAACCTTTTCGAGTACTTCCTGGGGCAGACCGGCGGCCACCTCAACATACTTGGCGCCACCAGCGGCGACACCGGCAGCGCCGCCATTTGCGGTGTGCGCGGCAAGGCGCGCATGCGCATTTTCGTGATGTTTCCGCGCGGGCGCACCAGTCGCGTGCAGGAACTCCAGATGACGTCCGTGCTCGACCCGAACGTGCATTGCATCGCCATCGAGGGCAGTTTCGACGACTGCCAGTCCATTCTGAAGGAGTGCTTCGGCGATGCGGCGTTCAAGGCCGAATATGCGCTCGGCGCCGTGAATTCCGTCAACTGGGCCCGTGTTCTCGCGCAGATTGTCTACTACTTCTACGGGGCCTTTCGGGTCATGGAACGTACGGGAAGCGACTCCGTGGCGTTCGCCGTGCCGACGGGCAACTTCGGCGACATCTTTGCGGGCTGGATGGCCGTGCAAATGGGACTGCCGTGCGAGCGGCTGATCCTGGCGACGAACGAGAACGACATCCTGGCGCGCTTCTTCAACAGCGGCGACTACAGCCTGGGGGAGGTCGTTTCCACGATCAGCCCGTCAATGGATATCCAGGTCGCCAGCAATTTCGAGCGCTATCTCTACTACCGGGTCGGCGGGGACTCGGAACGGCTGCGCGCTGCGATGAACGAGTTTCGCGGGACAGGGCGACTGACATCGTTCGACTCGTCAGAGGAGAGGCTGGTTGTCGCCGGGCGGGGAGACACCGAGCATACGCTGGCGACGATCCGTGACGTTCACGACCGGAGCGGGTACGTGATCGATCCGCATACGGCGGTCGGCGTCTGCGTGGGCCGCGAGCTGCGTGCGGAGGGGATGCCTTTGATCTGCCTGGCTACGGCCCATCCGTCGAAGTTCCCTGAAGCCATCCGGGATGCTACGGGGCGCGAGGACCTCGGGCGCCACCCCGCGGTCGATGCGCTGGTCGGCGCCCGGACGCGGTGCGATGTTTTGCCGGCCTCGGTCGACGCCGTGAAGCGTTTCATCGAACAGCGCGCCGGATGAGTGCGGCGCGGTTCACAAGTGCACCTCGTCCCGGCTTCGCCTGTCGTCGTTGCGGCAACTGCTGTCGTGTCGAAGGATACGTCCGGCTTACGGACCACGAGGTTCCCGCTATCGCCGCGCACCTCGGAATGAGTGTCGAAGCCTTCACCGCTGAGTTTACGCGCTTGACTTCGGACCGCCGTGGCTTGAGTTTGACGGAACGCGACGACCGGTCCTGTGTCTTTCTTACCGCGGAGAACACGTGCGCGATTGAAGCGGCGAAACCGGAACAGTGCCGCGATTTTCCGCACACGTGGGCTTTCGAGGGATTCGAAGACGTGTGTGAGGGAAGTAGAACTGACGATTGACTATGAACACAAACGAATTGAAGAAACGTATTCTCGATCTACTGAACGAGAACACCGACCGTCCCCTGGGTGAGGGCGAGATCGCGTCGGCAATGAAACTGCGGGGCAAGAACCGCAAGAAGCTGCGCAAGTGGCTGTTGGAGCTGATCGCGGACGGCGAGATTGTTCGTCTCCGCGGCGACCGTTACGGGCTGGGAGAACCGGCCGATCTCGTGAGCGGCAAGCTCGCCGTTACGCGCGGAGGCAACGGCTACGTCAGCGGCAAGGGGTACGAGGAGGGTGTTTTCGTGCCGTCGGCGCAGGTGGGCACGGCCCTGCCCGGGGACGTCGTGATCGTGCGCGTATCGCAGGCGGGTGCCGGCCAGAGGCCGGAAGGGAAGATCATCCGCATCGTGGAACGGGCGCGCCGCGACATCGTCGGGACGCTCAAGGAGACCGGTCGTTTCCTGTGCGTGGTGCCCATCGACCCGACCTATCGCCAGGACTTCTACGTTGCCGACGCGGGCGGCGCCGAGATCGGCGACCGCGTGGTTGTACGCTTCGTCGGGTGGGAGAACAAGCACGTCAGTCCCGAGGCGGAGGTGATCGAATCGTTGGGGCGGCCGGATGACCCGTCCGTGGACACGCTTTCGATCGTCAGGCATTACAATCTGTCGCTGGAATTCCCGCCGGCGGTGTTGGGGGAGGCTGAGAAGGTCTCGGCCCTGGCCGATGAGCCCGGCGAGCGGCTCGACCTGCGGGCCGCGCACATCATCACCATCGATCCCAAGCGCGCCCGCGATTTCGACGACGCCCTGTCGTTGACGAAGGACGACGAAGGCAACCGTGTGCTCGGAGTTCATATCGCCGATGTCAGCCACTTCGTTCGCCCCGGTTCGGCGCTGGACGAAGAGGCGCTGAAGCGCGGCAACAGCGTCTACCTGCCGGACCGCGTGATCCCCATGCTGCCGGAACAGCTCTCCAACTACGTTTGCAGCCTGCGCCCGAACGAGGACCGCCTGGCGTTTTCGGCGTTCATCACCGTTACGCCGCGCGGGAAGGTCATCCGCCGGCGATTCGCCCGCACCATCATTCGCTCGAAACTGCGTCTGACATACGAACAGGCAATGGCCGCGATCGCCAACGGGGAGAGTGCGGAGGACGTTCCGCGCAAGTCCGTGTCGCTGCTGAAGCAACTCGACCGCCTGGCGCAGCAGCTCCGCCGGTCGCGCATGGCCAAGCATGCCCTCGACCTGGATATCCCCGAAACGGAGATCGTCATGGATGACGACGGCCGCATGTCGGGCGTACGCGCCGTCGAGCACGACCGTTCGCACCAGCTTGTGGAGGAGTGCATGGTGGTGGCCAACGAGGTTGTCTCGGCCGAGCTGAGCGATCGCGCCATTCGGCACATATCGCGTCTGCACGAACCGCCCAGCGAGTCGAAGATCGAGGAACTCACGGCCGAGCTGTTGACGATGGGCTACACCCCGGGCGACCTGCGCAAACCGCGCAACCTCGCGCGCTTTCTGAAGTCGATCGAGGACGACCCGCTGGGCCACCACGCCCGAATCGCCGTCCTCAAGAGTATGAAGCGTGCCGTCTATTCGTCCGAGGCCCGCGGCCACTTCGGCCTGGCCAAGGCTTTCTACGCCCATTTCACCTCGCCCATCCGCCGCTACCCGGACCTGGTTGTCCACCGGCAGCTCGGCGAGCTGCTCGCGACCGGCGCCAGCCGCATGTACGACAAGCCGCGGTTGTCGTTGATGGCAATGCAGTGTTCCGAGACCGAGCAGAAGGCCGAGGAGGCCGAGCGCTCGCTGATCGAGATCAAGAAGCTGAGGTTCCTCGAACAGCAGCTCGAGGAGGGCAATCCGCTGGTCTACGACGGGGTCGTCTCCAAGGTCACCAACTTCGGCATCTTCGTGGAAGTCGTGGATTTGCAGATCGACGGGTTGGTCCACGTGTCGTCGATTTCCGACCGTTTCGTGCGTTTCAACCGCCGTACCGAAACGCTGCGCGACGGCAGCACCATCTACCGCGTCGGCAAGCGCGTTTCCGTTGCCGTCTGTCGCGTCGATTTCGACGCCCGGAGGGTGGATTTCAGTTTGGTGAAGTAGTGTGCGTGACCGTCCTACGTCCTGTTGGATGGGACGAACTGGTTGGCGATGATGACCGGGGAAGCTTCACAGTTGGACCTGTTCGAACAGTCGGCGTCGCTTTCGGCGGAGGCGCTGATCGATTACTTGAACGATGGCTCGCGGTTGCCCGTTCTGGTCAAGTTCACCCGCAACCGCGTGAGCATGGCGTCGGTATCGTTCCGCCAGGACGACCGCGTCGTGGTGCGCTTGAACGAGGCGTTTCTGCGTGCGCCGGGCTCCGTGCTGCGCGAGCTGCGGCGCTACCTGCGCACGCACCGTCGCGATGCGTGGCGGGTCGTGGCGGCGTACGCCCGGTGCATCAACGACCCCACGGTCAGTGCCGGTCGCACGCGGCGCCTGCGCACGAAGGGGCGCGTGTATGATTTGGCGGCGATCCTGCGCGAGGTGCAGAGCGAGTTCTTCAACCGCCCCGTGTCCTGCCGAATCGGCTGGGGCAAACGGGGACAGCCGTCCGGCAGGCGTCGGCGTTCGATTCGCTTCGGGTCGTGGTCTCGCGGCGACCGTACGATCACGATTCATCCCCTGCTGGACAGCGCGCGCGTGCCGCGGGAATTCGTTCGCTACATCGTCTATCACGAAGTGTTGCACGCCGTCGTCCCCGAGAAACGCCGCAACGGCCGGCGCTACGACCACACCCCCGAGTTCCGCGCCCTCGAACGCCGCTTCCCCAACATCGACGCAATGGAAGCCCTGGCCGCGAAACTGGTAGGGGAGCTGTGATCGGCAATCGCTCCGCTCCCCTCTCCGTGTTCCCGTGACTCCGTGGTGAGAGCCACCAACGCCGGCACGGATAGATCCGGATGCGTTTGCCCCGGGGACGACGCACTTCGTAGTTGCCTGGCGCAAGAGTTCAGGAGCAGGTGGTTGGACGAGGAATGTGTCTGTTGCATCCGGCATTTTTCGACCCTAACCACACTCGGCACAGGCTGCGGAGCATACGCCCTGTCATCATCTCGCGGTGTGTCTACCCATGACCCCCGTACTATGAAGACCATCTCAGGCAACAACCAGAAGGTGTCAAACGGAAATCAGGACGTGACACCGAACTCTGAACACCTGAACACCTGCATCGCACGGAGCGTCGAGACATTCGCAAACGCTGCTTCATACTGAAACGAATTTCAAATACCTTTGGCCAGGAATGCGTTTCAGGCTGAAGTGTGGCCTGCACCCATTGGTGCAAGGCCGTCCTGGGGATTCACCAGTTGACTCGCGGAGTCGGGGCTACACCGTGCCCAGGCTCAGGTCGCCGTAGAGTTTGTAGGCGCCGCCGTCGCGTTCGCAGTGGAGTTTGCGGTTGGGGAAGGCCTTGGGCAGTTCTTCGCGCAGCCAGGCCGCGGCTTCGTCCTCTATCCGGCGTTGCATATCGGCGGGGACGTCGGCCAGCGTGATCATGTCCACGTCCAGCACGTAGCCCGCGCCGTGTTCGGAGCCGTACCCGGCAGAGAACTTGGCGGAGACGTTGAACAACCCGTCGTGCTTGGCGTTTGCTGTCGTTCCCTTCTTCGCGCGCGAAGGGTGCAGCGGAAACTTGTTCCCGTGGCGCTCTTCCAAACGCCTGTCCAGGCGGTCCAGAAGACGGCGCAGTTCCTTTTCCCACTTGATGAGATTATGGTGCCGCATCGTTGCCCTCGACTCGAACGCGGTAATATGCCCCGCGGACGGTGTGCGTGTCGAGCGTAACTGTCGCGCGGTCCGTTGGGGCAGGCACGTTGGAGACGAGCGGCAGCCACGTGCCTTCAGAGAGATTGCTGCGCCAGGCCAGGGCGTACGTGCGATTGGTGACCGCAGCCCAGGCCAAGACGGTCCGGGGTGGGGTGAACTGTCCGCTAACGTGCGTAAACCGCAGGCGGTCGGTCGGCTCCGTCGGATCCGTGCCCGCCGCGAGCTCGTCGCGGTTGGACGCACCGTCCTTGTCGGCGTCCCCCGTTCCATTCCGATCGAGATCCGGGAAGTGGGCCAGCTCCCAGAGGTCGGGCAGCCCGTCGGCGTCGCTGTCCTGCCCCGCGGGTGCGGCCGCGAAGTCGCCGGACACGACCAGGGCGAAGTCCTGCGTCGGTTGGGGAATGACGAACGGTGCGACCGTGATCTGCACGTGACCGGTAGCGTCCGGCAGCCACGCGACTTGTTCGACGTTGTTGACGCGGTCCGTCGTGCCGCCGGCAACCGACCAGCCGTTGTCGAAAACGTTGCCGCTGTAGGTGGCTCCCGGCGTCGTGACCGTAAGATCGAGATCGTTGACGAGGTGTTTGCCGGCGCCCGGCGTAGAGGGATAGTCCGTCCAGACCAGCGTGACCTTGAGCGGATGGTTGGTCGAGGTGACATCCAGTGTAACTTCGAAGGGCGCTGCGTTGGTCGCGTCGAACGCAGGGGGGCTGTCGATGACGAGCAGGTTGCGGACGGAGCCGCCGACGGGCAGGGTGTTCGACAGGTTGACGCGTCCCCAGCCCTGATCGCGCGCCGGCGGCGTGGTGGCGGTGCCGGTCATGTTCTGGGCCGAGTTGATCAGGACGGCTTTCACCAGGGCGGCGCTGACGTGGGGCAGGCTGTTGCAGGGGGTGGCCGTGCGAGTCGGATGAAACCCCTGGCGAAAGTAGTCGCGCACGACCGCGGCCATGCCGGCGATCATGGGCGAGGCGTAGCTGGTGCCGGCGCCGGTCTTCGTGCTGCCGTTGTTGGTCGTGATGTCCTTATCGCTCGCCGCCGAGCGGATTCTGTATCCGCCGGGTGCGGCCAGATCGGGCTTGATGCGTCCGTCGTCGCTCCAGCCGCGGCTCGAAAAGCCGGCGATGCTTTCCAGCGAGCCGCCGGGATTGCAGGCGGCCACGCTGAGGGCGTTCTTTGCGTTGGAAGGGCTGGCAACCACATCGTTGCCCCGGGAGCCGTCGTTGCCGGCGGCGCATACGACCAGGAACTGGCGGTTGGACCACGCGACCAGGTCCAGTTCGCGCGAGCAGGGCGAGTAGGCGTTGCGGGGGCCGAGGGTGCCGTTCTCGTTGTCGCCCCAGCTATTGTTGTGAATGACCGCTCCCTGGCGGATGGCCTGGACGAGGGCGGGGTAGAAGTTGGTGACCGGGCATCCCAGTCCGGGCAAGTCCGCGCAATCGTCTGTGGCATAGCCTCCGTCCTGGACGATCAGCTTGGCGCCCGGCGCCATTCCGTTGCAGGCGGTCGTGGAGAAGGGGGCGTTGATGTCCGACCCTGCCGCGCAGCCGCAGACGAACGTGCCGTGCCCCTGGTTGTCCCAGTGGCGCACATTGGCGGGATTGTCTCCCATGTAGAGGAAGTCCGCGGCGATCACCTTGCGCAGGTTGGTGTTGACGGTCGACTCGTGAACGCGGTTGGAGGGGGGCAGGGCGCCGGATGGGTCGCGGAAGAAGGTCATGTCGACGTCCAGTCCCGTGTCGCAGACGGCGATGACCTGGTTGCTGCCGTAGATGCCCGCGTCCCAGAATGGTGTCGGTCCGTTCGGTGTGGCTGACTGCAGGATGCCGACAGAGGCGCTGTTCAGCAGGCGGGCGCCGCTGCCCTGCTGTGCGTACTGGACGTCCGCGCTCTGTCCCGCGATGCGGTTGAGGACGGCGATCCGGTTGGTGGGCACCGTTCCCGCAATCGTTGTGAAGGGGCCGTGGCGGTTGGCCGTCAGGGCGCCGACGCCGGCGTCCCGCAATTTGTGCAACAGGTCGTCGGCCTCAGCGCCGTCGACAAGGTGGATGTATACGGGGACGTCACGGCAGGCGGAGGGCGCCGCCAGTGACGGCGCGATTCGCAGGTCGGGGGTTATCGGCACAAATGCGGATACTCGAATGTCGAGCGAGGCGGCGCGTCCCTGGATGCGGGCCACCCAGCCGCCGTCGGCGACGTAGGCCGTGAGCTCGAGACCGGCTTGCGCCAGTCGGCGGCGTTCGCGCGGCGACGGGATTTCCGGCATTCCGACCAATGCCGGGGCGGATTCATGGGGCAGCAGGTTGCGACAGAACGTGCGCAGCTCGTCCGCGGCATTCGCGTTAGCCGGGAACCGGCGGCCGGCAAAATGGATGTCGGTGCGGATGCGTTGCTCGTGTGGCCGGTGATGCGTGGGTGGATTTGTCGGGGTGCGGTCCGTATGCCGCCGCGCGGCGCTATCCGGGCGGTCGCCTTCCACGGTGCCGGACTGTCGACGTATGGCTCCGGTTTGAAGTGCAGCTGTCTCCCGCACGCGGTCGAGCGTCATGCACAGCAGGATCGCGATCAGAACCGATACCAGGATTTCGTTGGGACGCACGGACCGCATAGCACTATTTGACCATGATGAGCATGCCGCGTTGGATGTCGGTGACCGTAATCGTGACGGTCTTGGTGTCGGTGTTGCCGTGCTCGTCCGTCAGGGTGTAGGTGAAGGTCTCGGTGGCGGTCTGCTTGTAGGGTAGTCTGTCAAAGACGCCGTTCGGGTCGTAGACGAAGCCGCCGATGGGAACGCTCGCCGGGTAGGCGGTCAGATCGCCGCTGCCGGCGACCGCGAGGTAGGTGACCTGTTCCTTGATGTGCCCCGTCTCGGTGTCGCCAAACGTGTCTTCGGCGACCTTTACCTGCACGGAGTCGTTGTCCAGGTTCCTGAAGCGGAGCTGGGCCGGGTCACTGCCCTTCACGGTGGCCTGCGACGCGATGAAGTGGGGCGCCGTACCGAAGTCCACGCCAAAGGCGATTGCGTACATGTTCTGGTCCACGGCTTCAGGCGTAATCCCCGCGACCGTCAAATTGCCGTTCCATACGGTGGCACACGGTTCGATTGCCAGCCAGCCGATCGTCTCCGGAGTCACGCGGGGAGCGGTCGCGCCGGCGTATTCCTCCAGGGCGACCTCGAAACCGTTGGTTGTAGCCGGGCCGCTCATGCGCGTGCCAAAGAGCTCGGTCTTCTCGTTTGTATTGCCGCTGAACGTCTGGACCTGGTTGAAGACGACCGGATTGGTCGTGAAGGGTGCCGTGAAGTTGACTTGTTGCCAGCTCTGCGGGCGCGTCGCGGCGGAGTCGACCGCCCCGACCTCCATCAGGGCGCCGTTGGCGAGCCGGTACTGTCCGGCTTCGAGCACGAACCACGAGACCGATTCCGCTGCGTGCGCGGCGCCGTCCATGTCGTTGGTCGCACCGCCCGTTTCCGGTTGCTCCTTGAGCCGGATGTCGAACGTGCCCGCCGTCGCGTTGACGTTCGAGACTACCACGACGGTGGGCTCGGTTTCGTTGTCGCTGGGCGGATTGGCGAACACGACCGCATTGCTGAAGCGGCCGGCCCCGAACGAGACGGTCTGGACCGCGTCGGTCAGGTTGGTGATCGTGCCGCGTGTGCCCATGAAGGACGGGGCGCTGATCGTCAGAATTCCCTGCACGTTCGATGCGTTTACGGACTGAATGAAGAGCAGGTCGTTCGCGTCGATCGACACGTCCACGCCATTGCCCGTGTCGTCGGTGATGAGGTTGCCGGCAACGGTTGCGTCGGCCGGCAGCTCGTAGTCGTTGTCGGTCGCTATCACGCCGTCGTCCATGCCGGCGATGGTGACGGTGACGGTTGCGGCGGCCGGCGCAGACAGGCCGTGTGCGTCCCGGATGAGATACGTGAAGGTGTCCGAGTCGGTGTCGCCGACGTTGAGACCCTCGAACTGTCCGTCAGGGTCGTAGACGTAGCTCCCGTCGGCCTGCAGCGTGACGCTGCCGCCGCTGTCGGTGGCGGTGGCCGTGCCCACGTTGCCGGGCGCGCCTTGCACCGCGGTCACCGTGAAGCCCAGCAGCGTGTCGCCCTGGTCGGTGTCGACGTCGTTGGCGATTACCGAACCGGCGACGGTGTTGTCCTCGTCCGTATTGGCCACGTCCGCCACGGCCGTGGGGGCGTCATTGACGCCCTGGACTTCCACGGTCACGGTGGCGTGCGAGACGTTGCTGCCGTCGCGGAGCGTGTACTGGAATGTCTCGAAGGTTGATCCTCCCACGGGAAGGAGCTCGAACTGTCCGTCCGGATCGTAGGTGATGGTGTTGCCGTCGGTAGTCACCGTGCCCCGCGTCGCGAGCTGTTCGGAGCCGGCGTCGGGGAGCTTCAGAATGGTGAAGTCCCACTGGAAACTGTCGCTGCCATCGTGTCCGTCGGGGACGGCCGCGACGTAGATCGACTCGCCGGCGTTGACCTGTCCGAGCTTCATGTCGAAGCTGCCTGTCACGCCGCCGCCCAGGGTGACCGAGCCGATGAGGGAGTCCTCGACGTAGACGGTTGCCGCGATCGTGTCGCCGGCGGCAATCCTGGTCAGGTAGGAGTCGGCGATGGCATAGCAGCCGGTCTCGGAAACGGTGTAGGCGGCGATTGCGGCGCGGTCGAGGCTGTTGGTGATGCCCTCGTCCTGCGTGGCGCCCCGGCCGGGATGTCCGCCGATGTCCGTCAGTCGTACGTAGTTGCCCGGCTTGCCGTTAAGGTTGTCGTTGTCGCCGTCGGCACACCAGCGGCTGTTGGCTCCGTCATGCCACTTGAGCAGCCTGTAGTCGGCCGCGACGCCAAGGGGGCCGGTTGTGGCGTCGAGCGAGTTGCTGCCGTCCCAGTCAGTGGGCGCGTTCCACATGTACCGCCATCCGGTGGTTGACGAGAAATCGGCGAGCTGGCTCTGATTTGTCCCTGCCTGGAAGTCGGCCCGGTAACCGGCGATCACGGTTTGCAGCTCGATCGTGCCGCCGGCGCCGCCGACGTCGTTCGTGCGCGGGTCGAAGGTCGCGGCCGGGCCGTCTTCGCCGACCGCGACGCTGTCGTCCACGGCGTAGAAACTGCCGACACCGGTCACGGTGACGGTGACCGTGCCGGTGCTCGTGCCGCCGATGCCGTCTTCGATCGTGTACGAGAACGTGTCCAGTGCGG
Organism: uncultured Victivallales bacterium; assembly: GCA_964555035.1. Classification (GTDB taxonomy): domain Bacteria; phylum Verrucomicrobiota; class Kiritimatiellia; order UBA8416; family CAYOBW01; genus CAZKRK01. The sequence goes on from CAZKRK010000179.1 coordinate 10,890, forward strand.
TTCCGCCGGCGGGTATGTTGGTTGAGAGGCTGGTGGCGTCGTAGGAGACCGAGCCGTCCGCGTTGAGCGTAACCGTGGCGCCGAGGTCCGTCGTGATGGGAGCGGCCGGCGTCAAGGCCGCGATGGATTGTACCGTGGCGTCGAAGTTGGCCCGTATCTCGGACACGGCCAGTGCGCGCTCGTACACGCGCAGGATGGCGATGCAGCCCTGGAAATCGTTCAGGGTCCGGGCGAGGGCCGCCGCGTCGTTCTGGGTGCCGATCCCCCCGTCGTCCGTGCCAACCCAGTCGTCGGCGCCGCCGGCCGTGTTGGTTATGGCGGCGTCCGGCGTGGCGTCGAAACCGGCCGCGGGGTCGTTGTTGAGATATAGTGTCAGGGAGTCCTCCACCACGGGGTTGTTCTTGTCGTAGACCATGACGAGTTGGTTGAACTCGTCGAAGCCGATTCCGGCGGCCGTTGCCTCGAGCTGTACGTCCGGGTCGTCATCGACGCCGCAGTCCAGCGTGCAGACGACCCGGCGGTTGTCCGCATCGTAGACGATAGACATGCCGTTGCCGCTGCCGCCACTTTCGAAGAGCGCCTGTTGGCCGCCGTCGGCGAAGCTGGGCTTGAACCATATCTCGCAGGTGCCGTCCGCGGTGGATATCGGGTCGAGCGAGGCTACGGCGACAACAGGGTCTTTCCACGCCGCACTGATGGCGCCGAAACCGGAACCGGGGTCGACCAGCGTTCCCCTGTCGATCGTGCCGTTGTATGTTGCGCCGCCGTAGCCGGCGTTTACCCACACGCTGTCCGCGAGATTCGAAGCCGTGACGTCGCCGGCATCCAGGTCGATATAGGCGCCCCCGGCTTCGGCGGAATGCTCGTCGTTGCCGACGAGCTCGCCGGCCTCGAAGGTGGTCACGAACAGTTCCCTCGCTTGGAGTGAGTCGTCCGCGGCGCTGTTCCAGCCGTGGATGGCGACCGATACGGTGGCGTCATCGGTTTGACCGTTGCCGTCGGTTACCTGGATGTCGAACGTGTCGGTCAGTGTTTCGCCGTCCGCGAGGTCGGCGATCCCGGCAATTCCGGTCGGGTCGTAGGTGAAGCTGCCGGTATTGCTGTCCAGCGTCACCTTGCCGCCGGAGGCGAGCGTGATTTCCGTGCCGGTGCCCGGGACCAGGTTGGTGTTTGTGTCGTAGATGCCGCTCAGCGTGAGCGCGTCGCCCTCCATGTCGATGCCCCCCTGGTCGATGGCCTGGAAGTTCTGGAACACTTCGGCCGGCGAAAGGGCTTCGTTGTATACGCGAAAGACCGCGAGCTCGCCGTTGAAGCAGGTGTCATACTCCGTGTTGGCGGCGGAGTTCAGGAACCCGCCGTGGTTGGAGCCCTGGAAACGCCCCAGGCCGGCTTCGTCGCCGCCGCACCAGTCGGTTGCCGTGTTGGCGGCCGTGTCGACCAGCGTGCCGTTGACATAGAGCGAGCTCAGGTCATCGTCAAAATTCGAGACAAAGACGACTTGGAAGAACTCGGCCGTGGGGTCGCCGCCCACGAGACCCAGGCTGTCGGCTGCCAGGTCGTAGGTGACCTCGCCGACCAGGATGTTGTTGGCCGCTCGCAGCAAGCCGTTTGACCCGATTACGATTCCAACGCCGGACCCGCCCCCCGTTTCGAAGAGGGTCGAGTTGTGGGCGAGGGTGGCCGCGGACGGCTTGACCCAGAACTCGAACGAGGCGCTGGACTTGTCTATGGTCCCGTCCCCGAGAATGCTGCTGATGCTGGCCGCGCCCCCGGAGTTCAGGACGGCCGCGGAAGAACCGCTCCACACGCAGGCAGCGGAAATGCCGGCGCGCGCGCTGGTGACGGAGTTGAGGGCGATTCCGGTTCCAAGGTGCCAGTCCATGGTCGCGCCGCCGAGGGATCCCAGGTTCTTCCATCTCCTGGTGGCGGCATCGGCGGCAGCGGCGTCGTAGTTCAAAACGAGGATGTCGTTGGTGGTTCCGTTGGCGGTGCGCACGATGCCGTCGTTGGCGGTCAGGTCCACGGTGATAGACGCGGCGGCGTCTTCATAGACGGTGTTGGTCGGATCGTCGACATGGTTGTCCACCGCCGCGAAACCGTCCTCAATGCCGCTGACGGCGATTGTCACCGTGGCGGTGGCCGTTTCCCCGATCGCGTCGGTGACGGTGTAGGTAAAGGTGTCGTTGGTGGTGTCGCCCGTTCCGAGCTGCTGGAGGGCGACAATAGCGGTGGGGTCGTAGCTGAACGTGCCGTTGGTGTTCACGACCACCGTGGCCCCCAGGGTGCTCAGCGGGTCGTACGCGGTAACGGTCAGGGCTTCCCCGGTGTCATTGTCCAGTACCGTAGTCACGCCGTTTGTCAAAGTGGTGGCAGCCGTGTCTTCATCGGTGGCGCCGCTGTCGCCGGCCGTGACGATCTTCGCGGCAACCTTGATGGAGAACCGATCGGAAGCGGAGGCGCCGCCTTCGTCGGAGACGGTAAAGGCAAAACCATGGTCCTCTCCCGGCGTCAGGCCGGCTTCAAAGGATAGCTTGCCGGTGTCGATGTCGGCCTGGGTAAACGTATCGTCGATACCCAGCACGGTTGCTTCGACGCGCAGCGTCCCGCCTGTCGGCGTGGAGTTCACGGTGTACGTCAGGTTGGATGCGGCTGTCACGGAATCGGCGGACAGCAGCAGATCGCCGCCGACGATCTCCGTCTCGCCGGCGACAACGGCCAGCCTCTCGTTCGTGAGGATGACGGGGTTGGTTACGAGGGAGAGGACGCTGACGCCCTGCAGGCCGACCGATTCGCCTGGAAGAACGCCGTCGGCGGCGAGCCGTGCGGAAGTCATTTCCATTTCGTCGTCAGCCCGCAGGTCCACCACTACGGCCGACCAGTTGCCGTTGTCGAAGACCAGGTCGTTGCGCGAGTAGCGCGAAGACTGCCCGTATTCGGTAGGGGTGCCGTTGACCGCCCACTGCTGGTTCACGCACTGCCGCTCGACCTGGTCCTGATCGCAATAGAAGGCGCCCAGGAACAGGAAGCGGCCATCCCTGTTGACGGTGACTACGCTCGAGGTGGCCGCGTGGGAGAACACCGCGTCGGGCGTGCCGTTGGTGGCGGTGAAGGTCACCGGCGTCCGGGCGGCGGGGTTGAGGTCCTGGCCGGTGGTGTCCTCCAGCTTGATGAACTGCCCCGTGTCGGGCAGTTTGGCGACGACCAGGCCGGAACGGGCGCCGACGATGTTCGCAGCCTGCGTGCCTTCCTGTTTGAGTTGCACCTGCAGCGTCTGTCCGGCCGCGGCTTCGACGATCATGCCCAGGGCGGCCACGCCGTCCAAACAGCCGTCATCGTCGACCTGGCCGCGGAGATAGGTGGTGGTTTTCGATCCGGTCACTTCGACGCCATCGAGCAGCAGGCGCTGGGTATAGGAGATGCGGGTGCCTGTTTCGCTGAGGCCGGTCCGGTCTACGGTCGTGTTGGCCATAACCAGGTAGTGCCCGGCGTCGTTGAGGGTTATGCTCCCCTGTCCGTTCGTAAAGGTCATTGCGCCGGCGGAGTTCTCGTCGACGAGGTCGTAGGTGACGTCGGTGTAGGTGTCCGTGGCCGCCGCGGTGTCGTTCGACCTCGAGAGGCGCAGCATGTCGAGGTTGTCATCGAGCTTGAGGAGTTGGATTGCGGTCTGGTCGGCGACGGCCACGGTGAGCCTGCCGGTGTTGGAATCCGTGCGGTGCGTCACCAGGCGGAGCGTGCCCCCCCCGCCGGCGTCGACAATGGTCCCGCCGGACAGGACCGTCTCGTCAGCCCCGTCAGAGGCACGGATGTACCCGTGCGACCACCCGTAGGCGAGCTCCTGGGTTGTGCCGCCGGAGACCAGGCTCAGGCCCGCCCGGATGTTGGCGCGGCTACCGCTGCCGGCCTGGTCGTTGCGGGTGTTGTACAGCACCAGGTGCTTGCCCGAAGTCAATGCGATGCCGTCGCCGTTGCCTGCCAGGGCATAGCTCTTGACGGGCGGTACGACCGTCGCGCTGAACCGGTTCGTGTACACGTCACCCGGTCCCATCTGTGGTCCCGCAAGCCCCGTGTTGACATAGACGACCAGCTCGCCCGGCATGCCGGGCGGCGGTCCGGCGGGAGCGGGCCTGGCAATCGACAGGAGGGTTGCGATGACAACCAGGTGTGCGGTGGCGGGTTGTTTCATTGCTCTGTTCCTTTCTTCTCGTGACGGCACGGAATCTGACTCCGCATGAATACCACAACTGCGCGCGGACGGAAAGGGGAACAGCGCGCCCGGCCGTGACCGGGGCGCATCTGCGATTTGTTGCACTTGCCGGGGGCCACCGCCGGGCTTGCTCAC
>CAZKRK010000180.1:0-15128 GCA_964555035.1 uncultured Victivallales bacterium
TGCGCCCTCCGGTGCGGCTCGAATGAGCCGCACCTGCGGACGCTCTACGAAGGGGGCGACGACGAAGGATGGGAGGGCTACTTGGTAATCCCCTTCAGCACGGTTTCGGCGTCCTTGTTGCCCATTTCCCTGGCGTAGTCGAGAGGGGTCTTGCCGTTCTGGGCCTTGATTGACGGGTTGGCGCCGCTTTTGATGAGAAACTCGATCATCTCGCGGCAGGCGCTGGCGGCGGCTTCGTGCAGGGGGGTGCCGCCGCGTTCGCTGAGGGCGTCGACCTTGGCGCCCTTCTCGATGAGCAGCTTTGCCACAGGCAGCTTGTTGCGTTCGGCGGCGTAGTGCAGCGGCGTCCAGTTCTCCTGGTCGGGCGGGCTGAGCTTGGCGCCCTTGGCAATCAGCGCTTCGGCCAGCTCGGTGAAGCCGCGCTCGCCGCAGAAGTGCAGGGGCGTCTTGCCGCTCTTGGTCTTGATGTTCGGGTCGGCGCCGTTTTCCAGCAGCAGCCTGGCGGCCTCAGTCTTGTTGCGGACCGCGGCATAGTGGAGCGAAGTCCAGCCCGATGCATTCTTGGCGTTGACGTTCACGCCCGCCGCGATGCGAGCCTTGGCCCCCTCGATATTGCCGCGTCCGACTGCTTTTACGAGGGCTTTGTCGATTGCGGTCGTCTCTTCCGCCACGGCGCCGGCGGCCAGGAGCAGTGAGACTGAGCAGAGTGCGGTTGCGAGCGTTGCGGGCATACGTGTGTTCATTGATGTCGCCTTTCGATTGTTCCGAGCCAACTCCGGTTCCTTGAGGATTTGTATTGTCTGAAGGTCGCATGCGCAATCTCTAACACATTTGTTCGACTTTTTTTGCCCAACGTGGGACCATGCGGGCCACTGATTGGATACGGGATTCATGAGGCGCAAACGAGACACATCTGACGTCATATCGAGTTCGGTCGCCGTGCTGTGCGACGCCCTGGCCGTGTTCGGCGGGATCATATGCGCCGTCTGGCTGCGCTTCGACAGTGGGGCCTTTCCGCCGCCGGAGGAGGTAGACCCGAGACTGTACGAGAACTACGCCGCGGTCGCCGGTGTCGCCATGCTGCTTTACCTGTTCATCTTCCGCTCCCTGGGACTGTATGTGCGGCCGCAGCTTGGGCGTTTTGAAGGCAAGATCCCGCGCATCGTGCGCGCCTGCGGCCTGGGAGTCATGCTGACAATGGTCCTGGCGTTCGCGGTTCAGAACGAAGTCGACATCTCCCGACTCGCGCTCGGCACATCGGCGTTTACGATAACGTTCTTTGTGCTTCTCGTCCGCTACGTCAGCTTTCGCATCGAGCTGCATAACGCCCGTCACAGTCCCGTGGTCAACAACGTGCTGATCCTGGGAACCGACTCCGTGGCCGCCCACCTGAAGCGCGGTATCGAGCGCGAGCCCAAACTGCGCAGCCGGGTGATCGGTTTCCTGCGCACGGACGACAGTTCTCCGGACGAGGACATTCCCGGCGAGACGATCCACGGCACGGTGGACGATCTCGCCGAGCTGATCGAATCCGGGCATGAGGTGGACCAGGTTATCCTTACCAACTCTACGCTCGGGCATGAGCGCATTGTGGGACTGATCGTCTTCTGCGAGCAGAATCTGCTTACGTTCAACATGGTGCCCGATCTCTTCCGCATCCTCACGGGTGGTATGGACGTTCAGTCCATAGACGATATTCCCTTGCTGGGGGTATGCCGGTGGCCGCTCGACCACTTCTGGCATCGGGTGCTCAAGCGCGTCGAGGACGTGGTCGGTGCGGTGTTCGGGCTGATCGTTTCCGCGCCGATCATGGTTGTTGCGGCTGTCCTGATCAAACGCAGTTCCCCCGGGCCGGTGTTTTACCGCCAGGAGCGCTGTGGAGAAGACGGGCAGTCCTTTGTGCTCTACAAGTTGCGGACCATGCGGGTCGACGCCGAGGCCGAGAGCGGCCCGGTCATGACCACGGAAGACGATCCCCGCCGTACGCGTGTCGGGACGTTCATGCGCCGGCACAACATCGACGAGCTGCCGCAGCTATGGAACGTTCTCAGGGGCGAGATGAGCCTGGTGGGACCACGGCCCGAGCGGCCGCACTTCGTCGACCAGTTCAAAACGGATATCAGTCACTACATGTGGCGGCACGTCTCCAAGCCCGGCTTGACCGGCTGGGCGCAGGTCAACGGCCTGCGCGGCGACACGAGCATTTCCGAGCGTGTGAAGTACGACCTCTACTACCTCGAAAACTGGTCGCTTGCTTTTGACTTCAAGATTCTGGCAAAAACTTTCTTCGCGCACGAGAACGCGTACTAGGTTCACGAAGGGAATACCATGCTGCCTGACAACTCAGTCCTGGACATTGTCGGAAACGTCTGTTTCTGGTCCGCCTTTTTCGCCTGGATGATGGCCCAGTTCACCAAGATGATCTGCGGGTTCGTGAAGACCCGCCGGCTCGATTTCAGCTACATCGTCAGCACGGGCGGCATGCCAAGTGCTCATTCGGCTCTCGTGGCCGGGCTGGCTACCTCGGTCGGACTCACTGCCGGTTTTGTCTCACCCTATTTCACGATCTCGCTCGCCTTTGCCATGATCGTGATGTTCGACGCATCGACGGTGCGCCGTGCCGCCGGTCTGCAGGCGCGTCTTTTGAACGAAATTGTCGATGAGCTGTTCAAAGAACACCATCTTTCGGAACGCAAGCTGAAGGAGCTGCTCGGTCATACGCGTTTCGAGGTGTTCATGGGGATGGTTGTCGGCATCCTTGTCGCCATCATCGTGACCAGTGCCTTCGAGTTGGTTTTGTGATAGGTCGTAGCAGTGTCGTGTCCCGGAAGTTGTTGGTGTCGGCTGAGGGTTTTGCGGCTCAGCACAGCTTCGCCCTCCAGCCGCGTAAGTAGCGGTTGGTCAAGGAAATGGAGGGCGAGGCTGTGCCGAGCCGCCCGCCGGCGACTTATGTGGTCTACTTGTGAGACAAGACACTAGGGGAACCCGCACACCATGAAGCTGGTTCGCTTTGTTGTCGGTCTGGCGCTTTTGCCCGCGTGCTGGATTGCGACTCGGACGGTGTTTTCGCTGCTGGAGGTCCTGCCGCAACCGGAAGACACGCTCATGTCGCCGTTTGCCATGGCGCTCGTGGGCGGCTACCTGCTCTGGCTGGTCGTTTTCTTCGTGCTCCCCCGCCCGATGCGCACGTACATCCTGGCGCACGAGCTGACGCACGCTTTGTGGGGCGCACTGATGGGGGCGGAGGTAAAGGACATCAGTATCTCCGACGAGCACGGGTACGTTGTCCTCACGGACAGCAACTTCCTCATTTCACTGGCGCCTTACTTCTTTCCCCTCTACACGATTCTGACGATTGCCGGCTACGGCATCGTGAGCTTGTTCCATGACATCTCGGCGTACCAGCTTGTCTGGTTGGGGTTGGTGGGGTTTACGTGGGGGTTCCACTTCACTTTCACGATGACGACCCTGATGCAACGTCAGAGCGACATTCACGGTTGCGGGTACGTGTTCTCGTACAGCGTCATCTACCTGTTCAACGTTGCCGGGATCGCACTCTGGATCGTGGCCGTTACGGATGTGGCGGTGGAGCAGCTCGCGGCGGTGGCAGGCGAGCACGGGGTGGTGACCATGGGTTGGTTGTTGGCGATGGGGAGGGAGGCCGTGCGCTGGTTGCGGTCGTAGCCAGAGGGTGTCCGAAAAGCCCCTGGAGACGGCGGTCCTCCGCCGTTGCGGGCAAGAACCGAGCACAAATGGAAACAGAAACGAACGAAGTTCTCTCTTTGCTTCGGCAGGTGCGCACACACTTGCTCGTAACGGCGGAGGACCGCCGTCTCCAGGTTCAATTGACGGGTGCTTCGCGAACGTAGATCCTTTTCGGATGGGGTCTAGCTACGGACAGTGCCGCGTGTCCCGTTCACGAAGCGGACCCGGAAACGGCGTTTGGACGGCAATAAGCGCCCGCCTGCGCCGTTGTATGGACGTGGAACGCGCGGAAACGGAAGCCGCAGGAACGATGGAAATAAGCGACGGCGAACTGCTTGCACGATATCGAGGCGGTGAAGTCTCTGCACTGGAAGAGCTTGTGGAGAAGTATCGACGCCCCCTGTTCGCGTTTATCTTGAACATGACCGAGGGGCGTGGGGACGCGGACGAGATTTTTCAGGAGGTTTGGTTTCGAGCCATACGGAATCTGAAACGCTACAAGCAGAAGAATTTCCTGGGGTGGTTGATGCGCATTGCGCACAACCTGGTGATTGACCGCGCGCGACGCAAGAAGCCGGATGTCAGCCTGGACCAGGCGCCGCGTGGCGGCGACGAGGATATGGCCCTTATCAACCGGGTGCCCAGCCGGGAAACGGGGCCTGACGGATTGGCTGAAGCCGGAGACCTGGGGCAAGTGATTGCCGCGGCGGTGGCAACGCTGCCATTGGAACAACGTGAAGTGTTTCTGATGAGAACGGAGATGGAACTGCCGTTCAAGGAAATTGCGGGTATTCAGGATGTATCGATCAACACGGCGTTGGCCCGTATGCAGTACGCGCTCGGCAAACTGCGGCCGATGCTGCGGGAGCACTACAGGGCGCTTGGGAAATGCTGAGAAGCTGAAATGCTGAAAAGCTGAGAAGCTGAAAAGCTGAAATGCTGAAATGCTGAGAAGCTGAAAAGCTGAAATGTTGAAATGTTGAAATGTTGAAATGTTCGATATTTGACGGTACGCTCCGCCGTTGTGGGAGGTTAGAGATGAAGAGAGATGATATAGAGAGGAGAATCCTCCTTGCCGATTCGGGGGAGCTGCCCGAGGGAGAGGCAACAAAACTGGAAGCGGCCCTGGCGGCGGACGGTGAGGCGCGTAAATTCCGCGCCGATACTCAGCGTCTCGCCCGTGACACGCGTCGCTGTCTGAGAGTCGACGGTCCCGGGGAGCACGTCATGATTCGGATTCGCAAAGAAGCAGCCGTTGCGGTCGCCCCGAAACCGCTGATTTTGCGGCATCCGGCGGCGTCCGCCCTGGTCTGCGCGGCGGCCCTGCTGATTGTCGTCAGCGGGTGGCTTGCCTTCAGGACGCCGCGGACCGCGCTTTCGCCGGTAGACCAGGTCCAGACGCTCGTGGCCATGGTGATGGAAGAGGAACTGCCCGAAACAGGCGAGAACGCGAGCAGGGAAGCCGAGCTGAAGGAACTGGCCCACCAGCTTCTGCTCATGGAAGGCCTGCACGCGGACGAGTCGTCTACAAATCTTGAGGATGCGTTTTGGGAGCTTCCGCCCACAGCTCTTCGAGGGCGTAGTACTCGCGGGTTTCGGGCAACATGATGTGGACTATCAGGTCGATGTAGTCCAGGACCATCCAGCCGTCTTCAGGCGTGCCCGTGCGCCGATAGCAGTACACGCCGTCCTGCTTGAGCAAGTGCTGTATCTCGTTGAACAGGGCCTTGAGGTGCGGCGCGCTTCCGCCCGTCATGAGCATGTAGTAGTCCGTTACGCTCGACTGCCCGCGCACATCCACGAGCGTGAGCGCCGCGCCCTTTTTGTCCTCCGCGATTCCCGCGACCCGCTTGATGAGATCCTCAGTCTTAATGTCAGCTCTCCGGTTTAGTTCCACCTACCGATACAACCCGTGCTCCGCAATGTACATTTCCACCGGCGCCGGGACCAGGTAGCGGATGCTCAAGCCCTCGGCTACGCGATAGCGGATATCGGACGACGAGATGTCGATCAGGCATCCCGTGGTCATGTCCGCCAGCAGCCGCGCCGGCCAGGGCGCGGGCAGCTTGAGATCCGCTTCCCGAAGCGCGTCCAGGGGATAACCCGGGCGCGCCATGGTGACGACGCGGCACAGTTGCAGCACTTCCTCGATCCGATACCACGAGTGCAGCTCCAGCAGGCTGTCGGCGCCGACGATGAAGACCGGTTCGCTGGCCGGATAGAGCCGCTTGATCTGCCTGAGAGTATCGAGCGTATACGAAGTTCCGCCGCGGCGAATTTCGATATCGGAGACCTCGAAGCGCAAGCTGTCCTCAACTGCGCGTTCCAGCATCGCGACGCGGTGACAGGCGCTGGCCAGCGCATGGTCTTCCTTGTGCGGCGGCAGGGACGAAGGAATCAGCAGCGTCCTCGACAGCTCGAACGTCTCCATGGCGCATTGGGCCATAATCAGGTGCCCGATGTGTACCGGGTTGAAAGTCCCACCCAGCAGTCCGATTCGTGATGCGGACAAGTCGTTCATAGCTTCTCCCCGGCGGCCAGTTCCATCAACCGTTCTCTATCCATGATTGTAATCCGGCGTCCTTCAACGTCAATGACTTTGCGCTGCTGCATTTTGCGCAAGGTGCGGCTGAGTGTCTCGGCGATCGTTCCCAGGCGGGAAGCCAGCGTTGCCTTGGTGGAGTCCAGCTCCACCGTTGTCTTTCCCGCATGGGCGTGCAGGTCGAGGAGGTACTTGGCCAGGCGCGCGGACACTTCCTTGAGCGAAAGGTCGTCAATCAGGTGTACGAACCGGCGCAGGCGGAGGGAGAGGACGGCCAGCATCTCCAACAGGATCTCCGGTCGCTTTCGGCCCAACGCCAGGAAGTCCCTGCGTGCCACGTAAAGCGCCTGCGTGGCGCCCACCGCCGCGGCGGCCGCCGGATAGGCCTCGCCCTGGAACACCGGCACCTCGCCACAGATCTCGCCCACGCCGAACATGTGCAGGATCTGTTCGCGACCGTCCGTGCCGATGCGATGTACTTTCAAGCGTCCGTCCGCTACCACGTAGAAGCCGTGCGCCGTCTCGTCCTGGACGAACAGGTACTCCTCGTTGTCGTAGCGGCGCAGGATGCTGACACGGGCCACGTCTTCCAGTTCGCGGGGTGTGAGCCGATCGAAGAGGGAGCAGCTCCGCAGCATGTCCGTACGCTCCCCCAGGTTGCTTCTGACTGTTTGCATGTGTTCAGAAGAAAAAATCCCACTGTTTGACTTAAGTCAAGGTGTTTCGGTCGGCGATGCGGTTACAGTACCCGCGACAAATGACAAGAAACCGGGAGGCAACCATGGCCAAACGCAAGATCGTACGAATCGACGAAGACAAGTGCAACGGGTGCGGCAACTGCATTACCGGTTGCGCGGAAGGGGCTTTGCGGTTGGTGGACGGCAAGGCCAGGCTGGTCAAGGAGCAGTTCTGCGATGGTTTTGGGGATTGCATCGGCACCTGTCCGACCGGCGCCCTCACGATCGAAGAGCGCGAAGCGGACGCCTACGACGAACAGGCCACGAAGGCGCACCTGCGTACAACGCAGGGCGAAGAGGCCGTGCGCCGCATGGAGGCCGCCAACGCGGAACACGAGGCCAAGGCCCACGCCGCGCCGCCTGCGCCTCCGGCGGGTGGATGCCCGGGGATGCGCATGCGTATGCCCGAGAAGACCGCCAAGCCTCAGCCGGCGACTCGGAACGCCGCCGTTCCCGGACACGTTATCGCGTCCGGTCTCCAGCAGTGGCCCGTTCAACTCCACCTCGTGCAGCCGGGAGCGCCGTTCTTTCGGGACCGCGAGCTGGTCGTGCTCGGCACGTGCGGTCCGGTGGCGTCGGCCGATATCCACTGGCGTTTCCTGCGCGGGCGTAGCGTGGTCGTGGCCTGCCCCAAGCTGGACCGGACCGAACCCTACGCCGATAAACTCGGCGCGATCCTGCGCGACGCGACGATTCCCAAGGTCATTGTCGTGCGCATGGCTGTCCCGTGCTGCGGCGGTCTGACGGCGATCGTGCGCCAGGCCGCTGCTGCCAGCGGGCGCACGGATCTTGAAGTTGAGGAAGTAACCATCGGGCTCGACGGGGATATTCTCGGGTCAGAGACGATTGCATAAGGAGACAACACCATGAACGACCTGAAAGGCAAACCGATCGACCTGGCGACATGCGTCGACTACGCGGATGGCGCCGTCGTGAGCAAAACCCTGCTCGACAAGAAAGCGGGCACTCTGACGGTGTTCTCGTTCGATGCCGGGCAGGGACTGAGCGAACACACGTCGCCCTACGATGCCACCGTGCAGGTTCTGGACGGCAGCGCGCGCATCGTCATCGGCGGCGAGCCCGCCATTGTCGGAGCGGGCGAGTTGATCGTCATGCCCGCCGGCGTGCCGCACGAGCTGCGGGCCGACGAGCGGTTCAAGATGCTGCTGATCATGATCAGGCAGAAGAAGGAAACCGAACAGTAGGTCCGATTTGCAATCGGACCACAAACGAGGAGAAGGAAACATGAGTATGTTCTGTTACCAGTGTCAGGAAGCCGCGGGAAACGCAGGTTGCGCCGTGCGCGGCGTCTGCGGCAAAGCGCAGGAGACGTCCAACGAAATGGACCTGCTCGTCCATGTGCTCAAGGGCATCGGCGTCTACGGTGAGAAAGCGGCCGAGCTGGGAGCCGCCGATCGCGCCGCCGGCCGCTTTGTCGTCCAGGCCCTGTTCGCCACAATCACGAATGTGAACTTCGACCAGGGCCGCGTTCGCGCACTGGTCACCGAAGCACTCGGCGTGCGCGCCGCGCTCAAGGCCAGGGTCGAAGCCGCGGGCGGAGTGGGCGACGTCGAGTTGCCGGATGCCGCGACCTGGCAGGGCGGCGAAGATGAGTACGCCGCCAAGGCCGCGACCGTCGGCATCCTCGCGACGGAAAACGAAGATGTGCGTTCGCTGCGCGAGCTGTTGATGTACGGTCTCAAGGGGGTCGCCGCCTACGCCGAGCACGCCGCCGTGCTCGGGTACGAAAACGACGACGTCTACGCCGCCGTACTGCACGGCCTGGCGGCTACCACGCGCGAGCTTTCCGCCGACGAGCTGGTCGGCGAGGTGCTGAAGGCCGGGGAAGTCGCCGTGACGACCATGGCGCTTCTGGACGAGGCCAACACCTCTACCTACGGTCACCCCGAGGTGACGGAGGTCAACATCGGTGTCGGGCAGAACCCCGGAATCCTGATTTCCGGCCACGATCTCAAGGACATGGCCGAGTTGCTCGAGCAGACCGCCGGAACGGGCGTGGACGTCTACACGCACAGCGAGATGCTGCCGGCGAACTACTACCCGGCCTTCAAGAAGTACGGTCACTTTGTCGGCAACTACGGGAGCTCGTGGTGGCGTCAGAACAAGGAGTTCGAGTCCTTCAACGGTCCAATCCTGATGACGACCAACTGCATTACGCCTGTGCAGGACTCCTACAGGGACCGCATATATACGACCGGTATGGCCGGCTATCCCGGCGTGAAACACGTGGCCGAGGGCGCGGACGGCAAGAAGGACTTTTCGGCGATCGTCGAGCAGGCCGGGCAGTGCCAGTCCCCAACCGGACTTGAGACCGGCAAGATAGTCGGCGGATTCGCGCACAACCAGGTAATGGCCCTGGCCGACAAGGTGGTCGAGGCCGTCAAGAGCGGCGCCATCAAGCGTTTCGTCGTGATGGCCGGCTGCGACGGGCGTCAGTCCGGCCGTTCCTACTTCACGGAAGTCGCCGAGCAGCTCCCGCGGGACACGGTTATCCTCACGGCCGGCTGTGCCAAGTACCGCTACAACAAGCTTCCCCTGGGCGACATCGGCGGCATCCCGCGCGTGCTGGACGCCGGACAGTGCAACGACTGCTACTCCCTGGCTGTTATCGCGCTGAAGCTCAAAGAAGTCTTCGGCCTCGAGGACATCAACGATCTGCCGATCGAGTTCGACGTGGCGTGGTACGAGCAGAAGGCCTGTACCGTTCTGCTGGCGCTGCTGCACCTCGGGTTCAAAGGCATACGCCTCGGCCCCACGCTGCCGGCGTTCCTCTCGCCCAACGTAGCCAAGGTGCTGGTCGAGAATTTCGACATCAAACCGATTGGCGAGGTGGCCGCCGACGTGGCGGCGATGACGGCGTAGCGCCTCGCGTTAGTGCATCTCTTGATTTCGCCCCTGGAGAGGCGGAACGTGTATGAGCGGCAAGCGTAGGTCCGATTTGCAATCGGACCCAACCCCGCCGGTTGCCTCAGATCACGCCACGGGCGACCAGATCCGACCGGAGTGGGGTCCGATTGCAAATCGGACCTACGCTTGCCGCTCATCCGTCGGACGTGCATCCGGCAAAGGTATTACACGCATTTCCCGCACGAGCTGTTTTCGCGACACTTAATCCCGCTCTTGCGCGCACACTCACTCGCCACCCAGGCAGCTTACACTCCCGTCCTTCAGCGCCAGGAACAGCCGTCCGCCGGCTGCTGCCATGCCGTTCCAGACCGGGGCCGCGGGCAGATCGTGAGCGGTCAGTTTGTTCCCGGTGGCCGTGCCGACGGTCCACAGGATTCCGGCCGTTTTCCCCGTGAACGCGGCGCGTCCCACGTCTCCACTTGCGGCTGCGGGTGCGCCCGCCACGTAGAGCCTGTCGCCGACGCCGACCATGCTTGACGCCCTGATCGGGACGGGAACCGCCCAGGCGCGTTTGAATGCGTTCGCGCGGTCGTCCGCAAACAGCGTGTACCGGCCCTTGCCGATGGTGTATTTCGAGCGCGTGTGTCGGGACGCATTGCCCCCATAGGCCCGGACGCCGAACGTGTGGGTCTCGTTGAAGACCAGCAGCCGGCTGTGCGAGTGGTTGGCGTAGGCCCAGAAGGTCTGGTTGAACCACGAATCGTCCAACAGCCCGCTGCTCGATGCCAGTTGCGGGCCCGGGCGGTAGACCTTGCCGCACTGCGTCTTCGTGATCTCGAACGTCTTGCGCTCGGCGGGAGTGACTTCCTTGTCGAAATTCCGGGAGAGGTCCGCCGGGTCAAACCGCAGGTGGCGCAGGTAGACGCCGTCATCGCACTCGACCAGGATGTCGGACAGGGCGCCCGGGTTGTCGATGGGCATGTCATAGCGGAGCCTGGCGCCGTAGTCCATTTTGCCGGTCACGGGATCGGGCGTGTAGATCGCGCGCCGCTGCAGCACTTTGCCGGCCAGGGGATCCATCGCGTAGAGCAGGATTCCGCCGTCGAGGAACGAGGACCGGCCGGCCGTTACGTACAGGCGATCGTCCTTGAGTAGCACGCTGCCGTGACAAGGGGTGGCCGATTCCAGCCGTCCGAACGCCATGATCTGCCGGTCCGTCCCGGCTGCCCGGAACCGCCAGCAGAGCGCGCCGTCTTCAGCCCGCAGTGCGTACACACAGCCGTCGGCACATCCGAACAGGGCCATCCCCCGGTAGAGGGTGGGCGGCGTATCGACCGGCGCCGCGGTGGCGAAACTCCACAGCGTATCGCCCGTCCCGACGTCGAGGGCATGCAGGGCCCGATCGGTCACGGAGGAAACATAGACTCGGTCATCCGACACGCTGACGGCACTCAGTTTTCCTCCCAGCTCCCGGCGCCAGACCTTGGCGAGCTCCCGGGGTACATCGCCCGTGCCGAATCCGCTGCGCGCCATGTCTCCGCGGTACGTTGGCCACCGCGTCGCAGCCGGGGCGGCTTCATGCTTGCCCACTTTGCCGTAGGCGGGACCCTTGGTCAGGCGTTCCTCTCCGTCGCCTGCCGGCGGCTTCGTCTTCCTGCCGCAAAGCGCCAGAAAGCCGTTCACCTTTGCCGTTGCGTAGCACATGCACGGGTCGGGCGGGACGTAAAGCAGCCCATTGGCCGGCATGATCCCGTAACGGCAGGCCCCCCGAATCCAGTGATGCGGCCGGTTCTCGCCCGTGCGGACGTCAAGAAACTCCACCCCGCGGCGAGCGGTGAGCAGGTAGCGTGACGTGGCCTTGTTGCTGTAGCAGCGGTGATGGTGCTGTGTGGTCATGGCCTCCTCCGTGGAGAACTCACGTTCGACCTCTCCTGTCAGCGGGTTGATGCCGATCATGCGATGCCCGGTCTTGCGGTGGGTCCAGACAAGACCGTCGACTACAAAAAACGAGTTCTGGGCGTCGTAATCCCAGGTGCCGCACTCCACCCGCCAACGCTCACTGCCATCCCGGGCGGAGAACGCCATCAGCAGGCTTGGCGTCGGTTCGAGCCACGGCGTGTGGCCCACCCATTCGATCTGGTTGAACAGAAGGAGATCTTCGTGCGCCACCAGGGTGCACTGATTGATCAGAAACGACTTCGAGTAGTTCTCCGGTTTGTCCTTGCGCGGCGGGCGCGGGCGGCGCCAGCGCTCGGTTCCGTCCCGCAGGTTGACACAGAGGATGTCTTCCCCGTCGACGCAGAAGATACACTCTCCGCCAACGGCCATGAACAGGCTCGTGTAGCGTCTCAGGGCATTGCTCTTTGTCGGCACTCCGGCGAGGACGTCCGTCTGCCACAATCTGGCGCCGGATTCCGCATCGTAGACGGCAATCACCTTGCCGAGCGCAGCGTTGTCGCCGACACCGGTCCGCGGGCGATGAAGCGAGAGAATCAGTTTGCCGTCATGGTAGCCGATTTCGCTGACGTTCTCGGTTCCGGCAAAGGTCATTTCCGTTTTGCCCGTCGCGGCGTTCAGGCGCGCAACCGGCCGATCCGTGCCCAGCGCCGTGAACAGCACGCCACCATGGGCGACGAGCCGGCGCGAGATGTCTATGGGCTGGTCAAACCGGGACGATGAGCGGCCGGGCGCCCACGCCGACCAGCCCCACTTGTCCAGTGGCCGCTGCCACAGGATCAGGCCGTTGAACGCGTCGCGCGCCGTCAGCTTCCACTCTTCCGGCAGACCGAACACACCCGGGAGGGCGTCGTCCATGATGTAGAACACGCGTCCACCCGCGGAGACCATCGTGCTGAAGTTGATCGTGGCATTGTGGTGTTTGAGCCACAGCGGCCTGTCGATCCACTGCAGGCTCTTTGGCGGCGCGACCACGCTGTCGTGTGTCACCGCGTTGGCATCGGCCCCGTGCCGCCAGTGCGGCCACTCGCCCAGCTCTGTCGGCCAGGGTTTGACTTGTGTCTTCCAGGTTTCGCCCTGTCCGGCGATGAGCCGTCCCCCCGGAGCGAGTACGCGCAGCAGCTCCGGGTTGTCCGGACGCGTAGCCCCCGGCTCGACAATGAGGACTCTGACCAGGTTGTCCGCAAACGGCAGAGAACCTCCGGACCATGTAGCGAACGAAACCCCGGCGGCCAGCTTCTCGGTGCGAACGCGGTCGCGTGCCACCCGGATCAGGGCCGCATCGCGGTCCATGCCGCGAAGCGTGAGTTCGCTATCGCGGCCCAGTTCAATCGTTGCCCTGCCGTCGCCGCATCCAAGGTGGACGACGACACCCCTCGACACCCCTGCCGCGTCGAGGGCGGCTTTCCAGTTGGACACGTCGGCGTGTGTGAGAGTCGCCGCAAACTGAGTGCATATCATCGTGGCAATTGGCAGAATCCGGAACATATGGTCACCTCTTTACGATGGGTTTGACATAGTTGCGATAGAGAGGACGCCCGTGCTTCAAGGCCAGGGCCGCCAAGCGGCATACACGGGCCTTTGCCGAGCGCGGGTTGAACGCGAAGACGTTCACGACCGGATCGCGGACAGGGTTCCACCGCCGCATCCAGGGTTCATCATCCATAAGGTCGAGAAAGCGGATTCCGCCGCGATTCGAGTAGTGCCGCAGCGTGTGTTCGAGCAGCAGGTTGCCCGGAGACGCGTGGGCGTAGCGCTCGTCGTAGCCGCTTTTGAGGACGTGGGCGGTCTCGCCGGCAAGCAGGCAGAACTGGGCCGCGATGGGCACGGAATCGAGCTTCAGGAAGTGAATGTCACACGCGCCGCGCTCGGCAAAGCGTTCCAGCGCATCTTCGAAAAGGCGCCGAACTTCGGGATTCTGCCGAATGGCGGTTCCATGGCGTCCCTTCCAGCCGGAACCCTCTACCTCGAGAAGATCGGCGAAAGCCGACCTGAGTTCCGGCAACGACGAACACGTGTCGAAAACCGACTCTCCCAGCTTCGCCAGTTTGCGGTGGCAGTTGCGCAGGTTGCGGCGTAGTTTTGCCGGGAATTCCCTTAGCTGTTCCTCGTGGGGACGCACGACGATCCCGTCGATGGCTTTCACTTCTTCCTCAACAGGTGAGAGCGCCGCTGCCGAAGCAACGACCCTGGCGGCCGCGGAGCTCGAGGATACCCAGCGGCAGGAAAGCACGTGCCACCGTAGCCCGGACCGGGAAGCCATGAAGTCGACGAGCGTGTCACGCACTTCCGAGAGGTCGATCGTGTCCTCGGCAACCGCATCGAGCGTGCTCAGCTTGAGAGGGTCGTACACCTCGAGCATGCGCACGACAACGCCGCATATGCGTAGTGGACGCTCCCGCAGGGGCACTATGGCCGCCAGCCGTCCGTCTGCCCATGCCGCGGCAAAGACCGTTTGGCGGGCCAGGTCCGGCGATGCCGTGGCGCGGGCGGCATACCAGTCGGGGTGCTGAAAGAACGCCGGAGAGGCAATCCGGTCGTAGAGTGCCCGCCAGTCGGACTGTAGCTCGGCCAGGCCTTTCTCGCCGTAGCAGACCCGGAACTGCAGCTCGCTCTCTGCTTGCATGTCGGAGAACATACAGGATGCTCTCCCCATTGGCGAATATGGAAACACGGGCCGGGCTCAGAGTTTCCTGCTTCTCGCAAACCGCGGTGACATCTCCTCGTCGCCGGGGACCGGGAAAACGGGCTCGCCGAAGGCGAGCAACATCACAGCCCGGCGAGGATCGCCGGGTGTAACGCACGCACCACCCGAAGCCCCGCTCCCTGAAAGGGAGCTACATCTGAACGCGGCGAGCGGGACGTTGCTCCCCTTCAGGGAGCCTGGGTGGTTGGGAGTCTGACCGGTGCCCAGGGTTTCACCCTCATTATACGTCACATCTCCAGCACTCGAACGCTGAGCTGAGACCATTGCTTCGGCGTGTTGTTGATTCTCGGGGCTTCCGCAAGACCTGTTGATGGATTTGACCTCTTGTGGACACCTGAACCGACCATTCCCAAGGATCCGTGGAAGCAGGTCGGTTAACTCCTTGCTCTCAACACTTCAGCCCACACTTACTTGGTTACGCTTGAGCCACCTGCTTAGTCGGTCATTTGGCGTTTCGACGAAGCGGGTCGTTCAAGCGTAACCAAGTAAGGGTGGCGTTTAGGAGTGTGCGATTAAGTGTGGAGAAAACGGGGGAGAACGGCGATTTGACTGTAACCTGTTTATGGGCAGTAGGTGGGCAAATCCGAAGTGAAGTTCTCTTGACAGTACGGCC
>CAZKRK010000181.1:0-15124 GCA_964555035.1 uncultured Victivallales bacterium
GGCTTGGCATCGACAACGGTCACCGCAGCCGCGCCCACGCCTGGTCCTCCTCGCCCAGCTATTTCCTCAATCGAATCGTGCTCGGCATCAAGCAGACTGCGCCAGGCGGAAAGGCGTTCGACATCAGCCCCATGCTCATGTATGGCATCACCGACGCGGAAGGCGCCGTCGCCACTCCGCACGGCGCACTTTTCGTCAAATGGGAGGCGGTTGATCGTAGACTGATGGCGCGGATCTCTGCGCCGGCCGGGGTGAAGGCGAGCTTTAGGGCGAATGATACGCATGTAGGCTTGACCCCTGATGTCGAGATCACGCAGCGATAAGTGGCTACGTGCAGCCCGGCGAGCCAATCGGAGTGTCCTGTCTGGGCATCTTTCGTGCACGCCTCGCTAATCCGGTCGCAGCCGTTGGGCGGTGGTCCTGCTCCCCCGGGTGAGTGAAGGAGCAGACGGTACTGTGGGGCCGTCAACGGTATGGATTTGGGAAACTAACACGCTGGAGCCCGTTCCCACCACCGGAGGGACGCAGATATCGTCAGCGTGAACCTGCGGAGCGAAGCGACGCTAGGTTCCACGCAGTTGATGGATCCAATCATCATCAGGGGGCGTGGTCAAGGACGCCGGGAAAGACGGCAACATGCAGGTTCGCCTCCCCTCACCATCGTCCACCGCTATCGTATGTGTCCCCGTAGGATAGCGCCTTCTTTACCGGCTCGGGTGCGTAAGCCACCAGATAAGAGACGCGGTCGAAGTCGCATACAGCCTTCAACATCTGGAACACAATGCGCACCTGTTCGGGAGGCAGCCGGTCGATATCATCGATGACCACGACGATGGGGCGCTTCAGCTTCCCCAGTCGCTTTTCGAGATCCCTGCGGCGCGCCTGAAGATCGACATCAGCCAGCTCGCCCCCGCGTTTGCGCTCTCGCCTACGGCCGTAAGCACGTTTGCACACGTTGCTCCTCAGCTCAACCGCACCAGATCCCATCCTCTTTGCCTGCTTCGGCTCTCGCTACATCCGCAGACCGATCATTACTCCCGCTTGCCCTCCGCACTCCCGGCCCGGACCCAATCGTTCACCTCAGACACTTGAAACTTCCACAGGTGTCCAACCTTGTGCGCCGGCATGTTTCTGCGCCGTATCCAGCGATGCACCGTGTCCTTACTCACCCCGAGGTGCGCCGCGATCTCCTCAAGCGAAACCCAAGGTTCGTTGTTCATGTTCGACCTCATGGCAGGATACCGTTGCAAAGTGACGCCGAGTGTTGCATATTCATGCCTATTGCACAAGGGGCCAAGTAAGGAGCGTGCCAATCAGTTCCCGAGGAGCAGTGACGGATGCAACAGACAGTGGAGTTTCTGGAGTCCCTGCCGCCATATGAGAAGGGGCAGTACCTCAGTCCATCCTGGGAGGATATGTGTCGTCAGGCTTCCTCACTCGCAAAACAAGACATTTTGGCGCTCCTTGACGCTGCTCAGAAGTCCGTTCGTCGCAAGCTGCTTCCCGATGCCGTGTTCGACGGGCGCTACTTCCTTGAACCTTACGGTCAGCTTCTCGACGAGTTAGCCCCGTTGCTCGGCGAAGGAGATGCAACCGGGCTCAAACGGAACTGCTTTGATCTGCTGAATCCTGCCTTGGGCGAACTCGGCTACGCCGTGTCGGCCATGAGTGCGGCTAGCACCTACGTCCGTGTGCGGATTGTCTGGGTCTACACTCCCTTTCGAACCACTCGTCCGATGAAACAGTACCTTCCGTGTGCCACGCTTCGCGTCAACTTTTCGGATGAGGGCGTCTCCGGTGCGGTCCAATGGATGCCCCGTACTGCTGGCGAGATGTCCTACGCACTCCACTGCAGGCTCATTCAGGAGATGTCGGAGCCGGTGAAAGTGCTTTCAGAAACGGGCATGGAGTCGGCTGCTAACTGTTTCGCATGGAAGAAGGGACTTCGCAAGAGTCCCCGTCGCGAAGCCCACGACAGGCGTGTCCGTTTTGTGGCCGCGAATCCCGACCTCTGGATCGACCACGAGAAACTTGCGTCAGCTCTTATCGCGGCCGGCCACTACAGCGAGAACACGATCCCATCGCAGATCAATTACGGCTGCTCGCAGCTAATCGAAGAGGCTCGGAAAATGGAAGCTGAACGCGCTTCGGGCCTTGGCCAAGGGAAGGGTTGAGCATGGAACGGAATTCCCGATGATCCAACAGTCCAATGAGCGGTTCTCTGTGTTTGCGCATCTCTCTGCGCAGAGGTCCGAGGACTATCGATCGATTCTGGAGGTCTTTGCCGAACGACGCCGTGAGTTCGTGATTCATCTCCGGCCGTCCGAGATCGCTGCGGCCGGTGGACTGACGGAAGAGGAGCTGAGCCCGCTACTGGATCAGCTCCATGCATGGGGCAACTTGGACCGGGGAAAGGATTATGTGGACGCGACGTCCATTGAGGAATTCTACCGGGTCAAATGGCTCTATCAGCTTTCAGAGCGAGGTGAGGCAGCTGAACGTGCGCTGGAGGTGTTCGATGCAGCACTCGGACAGCCCGGCGAGCTGCAGACAGTCGCACTGCGCGAGATTGTCGAGTACCTCGAAGCGATTCACCGACTGCTAATGGAGACTGAAGGCGGGACTCCCGATTTCGGCAAGCTCCATCAGCAGTTCACGCATTTGGATCAGCGGTTCGATGAGTTCACGTCCCAGGCACAGCAGTTCATGCGGTCACTCTTGGGAACGATCGAATTGCACGGTCTAACCCAAGAAGCGTTCCTCGACTACAAGGAACACCTGATCGATTACCTTGAGCGTTTCGTTCAGGAACTGGTCGTCTCGGCCCATGAGATCGAACAGCAGATCCGGGCGGTCGAGAAGGCGGGGCTGCACAGCAGATGGACCGATCTGGCGCGGCAGGCACGGGCGGATGCCCTGATGCCGGATAGTCCCGAGGAACTGGCAGCCGAGATCAAGCAACGCGAAGGGCGTTGGGAAGGGTTGCGACAGTGGTTTCTCGGGGATGCCGATGGTCGGTCGCAGGCCGAAGTGCTACGCGCACGCACGCGGGAGGCCATTCCCGCCCTCTTGGTAGCTTTGCAGAGCTTTCATGATCGGCGTGAGACGGGAAGCGATCGGCAGCGCGACTGGCGCCGACTCGCCCAATGGTTTGCCGAAACGCCGGACGATGGTGCAGCCCATCGATTGTGGCGCGTGGCCTTTGCTCTTACCCCCGCACGTCATCTGCGAATCAACGAGGAGTCGATGGCGCGGCGCGAACAGATCGACGAAGGCCCGCGGACGAGTTGGCTCGACGCTGAACCCATGTGGCTCGAGCCACAGCTCCGCAAGAGTGGGCGCGGCCCGGGCGCGGGCCGTCCGCCTCCAGTCGTGGACCTTTCACAGGAGCGGGAGCTGCTTCAACGGCTGGCCGCGGAGGAGAATGCGCAGATCCAGCGTGCCCATGAGCGTTTGGTGCGTATAGATCCGATGTTACTGTCGGATTTCGAGGTGCTGGACCCCTATGCCTTCCGCCTGCTCCTTGACCTGCTAGGACGGGCGGCATCCGAGGCCGCCTTCTCGGAGTCTGAGAACTCGGTGATCGTGCGGTCGTCGGATGGCGCGTTGGAGATCGAGCTTGCGGCGTCACCTGTATCTGCTTCCATGGCGACGTTGAATACGAGTGAGGGAATACTCACGGGGCCAAATTACCAAGTAGCGATCCGGAGTACTGCCGGTGCTCCCGAGGAGGTTGCGGTATGAGCTCCTCCATCACTCCCATCCACCGGGGCGGCCATCTCCTCACGCGGAGAACGCGTCGCCGTCGCGAACGCCTGAGCGATCTGGAGCGGGATGTCGATCCCTCCGAATGGGAGGAACGACGGTCAGCCGCACGCGCGCTCTTGCTTCGACCCCTGCTGACCGAGGCGCACGCATCGCGAAGGTTGGTGCAACGCCACCGGGAGTGGCTGGGGCTCTGGTTTGCTCACCATGCCGGTTGGGAACTGCATGTCGATGCCAACGCCTGCCGATTGGTCAAGCGGCCGGCTCATGTCCATGATGACACCCGGCCATGTCGGGACCCTGCGGGAAAGGGGGCTGAGTTGTCTCGTCGGGGATACGTCTTCCTCTGTCTTGTCGCGAGCATCTTGATGCGCGAAGGGCGCCAGTTCACGCTGAAGCACTTGGCCGAACGGATTGGTGGCCTTCGACATGCGGAGCCGATCTTTGAGGAGCAAGGCGTACCATTGGACCTCGAACGTCGTGATGCACGGCGGGACCTCGTACATGCCGTGCGCGTGCTCCTGGATTGGGGCGTACTGGCGCGGATCGACGGCAGTGAGGACCAGTATGTGATGTCCGACGAAGCCGACGTACTCTACAACGTGCGGCATCCGATCCTGAGCCGCCTGCTTGCCGCCCGTCGACCGCCATCGCTTGTGGAGACAGATGTCTTTGAGGAACGCCTGCATGCGCTGTGGATGGGTGAGGCTGCCGCCGAGGAATCGGAGGAGTGGCGTACGCGCCAAATCCGTCACGGGCTGTTCCGTCGTCTGCTCGACGACCCCGTGGTCTACGACCATGATCTGAGCGACGATGAGCGCGGCTATCTTGAGAAACAGCGTGTTTTCATCGTCCGGGAGATCCAGCGGGCAACTGGCCTGGTTCCTGAGATCCGTAAGGAAGGCATGGCGATGGTCGATCGCGTGGGGGACCTGTCGGACTACCATCTGCCGGACGTGGGTACGGACGGGCATCTGACACTGCTTATGGCCACTCGTCTGGCCGAACACCAGAGGCGCTTTCCCGGCCAGCCTATCCCGCTCCCAGAGATCGAGGCGGACGTGCGGGCCTGGGCCGATTCAAACCGACAGTGGCGCAACGACGCCAGGGAAGCGGGTAGTGAAGTTGTTCTGACCCGGGACACGATCCACCGTCTCAGTGCACTGGGTTTGGCGCGGCAAGAGAGGTTGCCCGCACCCGCAGTGCAGCCTCTCCCGGCGATAGGACGCTACGGGCTGCGGGAGCCGAGGATTTCGGCGGACGAAGCTACACAGGAGGTCATGCTGTGATGCCCGATGTCTTTGCCTTGAAGCCCGATCGATGGCAGCCGGTCCGCGGTGGTCTGATTAACCTGTTCAAGTATGAGAACCAAGAGTTCCACTACGCGCAAGGGAGGCTCCTCCTGCGCGGAGACAACGGTTCGGGAAAATCGCGCGTCCTTGCCCTGCAGCTTCCGTTCTTGCTCGACGGCGAAGTCATTCCATCACGCGTCGAACCCGATCGCGATCCCGCCAAGCGGCTTGAGTGGAACCTGCTCATGGATCAGCACGATCGCCGGATCGGGTATACGTGGATCGAGTTCGGCCGTCTTGTCGATGACCAGCCGTGCTACCTGACGCTTGGCTGCGGGCTTGACGCGCGCAAAGGCGGTGGCGCGCCGAACCGCTGGTTCTTTGTCACACCGGCGCGTGTGGGGCACGAGCTTCACTTGGTGCGAAGCCGTACGCCGCTTAATCGGCGTCAGCTCATCGAAGCTGTGGGCTCACTGGAAGAGGGGAAGGTGTATGACAAGGCTTCCGAGTATCGTTCCGCAGTGGATGCCGCACTGTTTCGCCTCGGGGGGCGATACCGGCCACTGATCGATCTGCTCATTCAGCTCCGGCAACCCCAGCTTACGCGTGACATGAAGGAGGAGCGTCTGTCGGACGCGTTGACCGAGGCGCTTACCCCGTTATCCGATGGGCTGATCGACCAGGTGGCGGAGTCCTTCCAGGGGCTGGACAGCGACCGTGAGCGCACGGAGGAGTATCGTGAAACGCTGGCCAGCGTCGATGAGTTCCGCGGGGAGTACGAGCAATACCTGGCCGCCGCGATTCGCCGAGTGTGCGAGCACGTGCGCATCAGTCACAGCCAATTTGAGCACGCGACCAGATCGCTACGGCAGCTCGAAGGCCAATTGGCGGCCAATGAGAAGCAGCTAGTCGAGAACCGTGACCGGCTCCAGGCGCTCAAGCATGATCTCGCCGCATGCACCTCGGAGATCCAGACGCTCCGGAGTAGCCCGGAGATGCGCAGCAAAGGCGAATTGGATAAGGCTGTGCAGCGTGCGGAGGAGTGTGAGCGCGAGGTCGCCTCCGCCACCGACGATGCTGCGACGGCGCAAGCCCAGCAGCAGGACGCGGAAGTGGACCGCGATGCACGCGACCGTGCGCTTGAGGAGCGTCGGGAAGAAGCGGATAAGCAGCTTGCTGCACTGGAGCCCGTGCATGAGGAAGTTGCGCCCAACGCCGACGCGTCAATGGACTGGCAAGCGGAAGACGCTGGGGCGGCCCGCAAGCAACTGGACACGATGATCGAGCGCCGTCGACGCGCGGTACGTCGGCTTGAAGGCCTCAATGCGGACGTGGCGTCTGTGCGGGGCAGGCAGGGCCTTGCACGCGCCCGACTCGACCGCGAACGCGGGGCTGCCGAAGACTCTGCAGAGCAGGTGTCGCGGTCCGAGGCCGCGTTGCAGGAAGAGGTGCTGGCGTTTGATCGTATGCGCGTCGTGTGGGAGCGGGACCTTGTGGCTATCACGCCGGACAGATTTCCGCGGGACGAGCCCTGGGTTGAGCTACTGTCGCCGTGGTTGGAGACCCGCACCGGCGATTCGCCCTTCGATGCCCGTTTACAGGCCGCGGCAGACAAGCTCGCACAGGAGCAGGCATTCGCGTTGGCGAACGTGGAACGCGAACAGTCCGACATCGAGACCGAACGAGACGAGCTCCTCGGCGAACTGACGGCATTGAGGGAAGGACAGCAAATCGCACCTGAGCCGCGCCACACGCGCGGACCTCGCGATGCGGACCGAGAGGGTACGCCGTTCTGGAGATGTTTCGATTTCCGGGACGGTGTGCCCGATGCGGAACGTGCAAATTGGGAAGCCGCCCTTGAGGCGTCTGGTCTGCTGGATGCCTGGATCCTGCCTGACGGCCGTATGGACGTGTCGGGCGTGAGTGACGACTTCCTTGGCTTGGCCAACGATGACGAACTCGACTCTGTGCATAGTCTCGCCGCCATCTTGCGAGTGGAAGAAGGTGCCTCCCCCGTGCTGGAGGGA
Source organism: uncultured Victivallales bacterium (assembly GCA_964555035.1). Classification (GTDB taxonomy): domain Bacteria; phylum Verrucomicrobiota; class Kiritimatiellia; order UBA8416; family CAYOBW01; genus CAZKRK01. Next base: position 7,085 of record CAZKRK010000181.1, read on the forward strand.
CTTCTCCGACGGATTGGGAATCGGGACGGTTCGAGTCGTTGCTGGATGCAGTCGGACGGGCGGTGGGCCAATGGTCCGCACCATGGGCGGTGGGCCAAGCCCGCCGTCGAGTTCCTGGGGCATCGCGGACGGGAAGCTGCACGCGAGCGGCGTATTCTTGAGTTGGAGGCTCAGCAACGTGCACTGGAAACGAACATTGAGGATCTCGGAAAGCGCCGGCAGATGCTCGATGAGGCCGCACGTCAACTCGACACAGAACGCCATGCAGCGCCCACCGTGCAGCGCCTGCTGGACCTGGCGGTTCGGCTGGATCAGAATCGTCTACATGAGCAACATGCCCGATCTCGGCTGACGGAAGCTGAGGACGGCCATGCCGAAGCATTGCGCGCGTTGGAAGCGGCGATCGAAACACGCGACCGTGATGCCCGAGACCTGGGCCTGACTGCACATGCCGAACCGGACGCACTGCAGGTGTTCTCCCAACGTATTGATGAGCTCGATCGCCTTGCAATCGCCTATTGGCCGGCACGTGACGCCGTCACGCATGGCGAGCGGGAGCTGGCCGCAGCGGTCGAGCGTGTTGCGGCACGGGCCGCAGACGTGCAGCTACGTACACAGCGGCTTGAAGCGGCGACGGAGCGGGCACGGAGTACTCGAGCGGAGGCTGATACGTTACAGGCTACCGTGGGTGCTGGTGTTCAGGATGTGCTGAAACGCTTGCGCGTGGCCGAGCACCGACATGAGGAACTCACAGGCGCGCAGGACGCACTCGATAGCGCGATTCGGGAGTTGGATATCAAACACGCGACCTTCGAGGCACAGCGTGTGAGTGCTGACGAGAAGCGGAATACGGCCTCGGAGGAACGAGACCGGGCGGTGGCTCGGATGGAGGTCTTCGTCGCGGAGCGGCTCTTTGAAGAAGTCGCCCCCGAGACGCAACCCGACCGCAGTAGCTTCTCTGCTACGGCAGCGGTTGAGCTGGCGCGGGGATTGGAGAAACAGCTAAAGGAACACCCAGCCGACGAAACGTACTGGCACCAGCTCCAAGGTGCGATCGTGCAGCGGTTTCAGGAGTTCGGCGATCAGCTTGGCCGCCAGGGATTGATGCCGCAGCTTCATAGCGTGGATCAGGATAGCGTCAACGTCGTGCGTTGCTCTTTTCAGGGTTCCGAGCGATCCATTCGCGAACTCAGCAGCATCCTGCGCGAGGAACTGTCCGATCGGGAGCGGTTCTTCGAGGAGCGGGAGCGGGAGGTCATCGAGAATCACCTTATCGGCGAGGCTGCATATGCGCTGCAGGAGAGTATACGCGATGGTGAGGATTGGGTTCGCAAGGTGAATGACGAACTGATTCATGTCCGCACGTCCAGCGGCATTCAACTCAAATTCGAGTGGCAAGTGGCGGAGCCGTCGGATGAAGCACTTGTGGCCGTTCGTCGGCTTTTCCTGAAGACCACAGCGACGTGGTCGGCGGACGAGCGCGCCCGAATCGCGGATTTCCTGCAGAGCCGGATCCATGCGGCCCGTGAGGAGGACGAGACCGCGTCGTGGAGTGAGCATTTGCGAGCCGCGCTCGACTATCGCGCCTGGCACCGGTTCGGCATTCTGCGGAAGCTGGAAGGGGATGTGAACTGGAAACGGCTCACGAAGCGGACATTCGGTACTGGGTCCGGAGGGGAGAAGGCCGTCACCCTGACCGTGCCCCTGTTCGCCGCGGCTGCGGCACACTATCAGAGCGCCGACAAAGCCGCGCCTCGGTTGATCCTGCTCGACGAGGTGTTCGCGGGTATCGACGAGCCTACGCGCGCGCGACTCATGGGACTGCTTGAGGCCTTCGACCTCGACTACGTCATGACCAGTCAGCTTGAGTGGGGTTTCTACGCAACCGTATCCGCACTGGCGATCTACCATCTTTCCTCTCGCCCCGGAAATCCCGCCGTGGCCGTGACCCGGTGGGTTTGGAATGGCCGGAAGGCGCTTCGCGTGGCGGAGGATGCAAAGACGTTGGCGGTAGCCTCGGAGGAGGACGATGAGTGATCTCGTCCACCTCCTGAAACGTCCCGAGTTTGCCTGGTTGGTGGATCGGCTCGCCACGCGGGTGGAGCGCGGTCGGAGTCTTGACCGCGGTACGGTCAGTCTCCGTGCCGCAACACCCGACCAGCGCCGAGCCATGGATAACCTGCTGGGGCGACGGAGCACATCGGGCGAATCGCTTGCCGTTGATCTTGCCACGCTTTCCGCAAAGCTTGAGACAGACCTTGCGGAGGTGGTACAGGCGATCCGTGGGCCACTTCAGAATCGCCGTGTTGAGCGCGATGAAAGCGTGGCCGCGTGGGACAGGATGCTCAAGGCGTGGCAAGTACGAATGCCGACCCCCGCTTCACGTCAATGGTTGGATAGCGTGGCCGGCGACGGGACGCTCAAGCGTCTTTCCGTTCACGACGCACGAGAAGCCGATGTCCTTCTGCGGGATGCGTGGGGTGTTCTTGATGGAGCGCCGTATGACGGCATGCTTCTCGCTACTCTCGCCGTGCGTACTACGGGTGACAGCCATGCGTTGGACCGGGGCAAGCCGCTTGCTGCGCTGTGTCTGCGGGGCGTTCACGTCTTGCACGGTATCGACGGAAATCGAGGCGGGGGGGCACGTCGAGAGGCCTGGGACGCGTTGGGCATCACCGTGGACGATCTCAGCGGCCCCGTGCTGTGTCTGAATCTCCCCGCGGACGAGCAATGTGAGCTTGCCCCGTGGATCGATTGGCATGTCTGTCGTGGCGAACCGTATTTCCTCTCCTGGCGTATGGTGCGTCGCTTCGAGCCGGCGAGCGGAATCGGGAGCGTGTTTGTTTGCGAGAACCCCGCTGTCGTCAGCGAAGCGGCCAGCCGTCTGGGGACACGAGCACAGCCCCTGGTCTGTACACAGGGCATGCCCGTGTCTGCACTCCAAACGCTACTGACCAAGCTCTCGAATGCAGGAACGGCGCTTCGGGTGCGAGCCGACTTCGACTGGACCGGCCTGCGCATTGTGGACCGGCTGCTCCAGTTACGGGGCGCTCAGGATTGGCGTATGACCCTTTCCGACTACCAAGCGTGCAACCCGTCGCAGGAACTGAAGGGAACCCCATTCACCCCCACGTGGGGGAGTGATCTGGCTGGTGCCATGGAGAGCAAGGGCCTTGCTGCGTACGAGGAGGAGTTGATGGGGCACCTGATCGGCGATCTTGAAGAACGATAACCAGACCTGGATCGCCGACGGGGTCGACTGTGGACACCGCTTGGTCGCCAATTTCAATGGACAGACCTCGATGAGCGTCGTCGAGTGGTTCCAGAACCTTCGCACAGTTCACGGACTGCACGAAGGACAGTAGAAGAAGAGCTGGTTTCTGAAACGGACTCGTCCGAAACGAGCCTATCGGACGCGCCCCCAACGAGAGCGTCATCTAATCGTCTGCGAGGGTGAGAAGACCGAGCCCAACTACTTCAGGTCACTAAAGCTGCAGCTCCCAAGACGGCTTGTGAGCATTGAGATTGAAGGTGTCGGAGCCAATACACTCTCACTCGTCAACAAGGCGTCCGAGATCTCCGACGCTGCGGCGGCCCGAGGCGAACCGTACAAACATGTGTGGGTCGTGTTTGACCGAGACAGCTTTGACGCTGCCGATTTTTGGAGAGAGCCGGTATTCCAGCCGTGACTGACGAGGGCAAGCTCGACTTCCACGCCCTCCGCACGACGTTCACGACACTTGTTCTCGAAAGCGGCGCTACGGTCAAAGAGATGCAGACCCTCTGCCGCACACAACTCGCGGTATCACATGCCGCCGCTTGGTGTGCAAAAGCGCCCCCACCGAATATGACGATTTGGTACGCCCAATTTCTGGTCACGCCGTTCGGCACACAAATCTCAGGGACTGTGCGTCGAGAAAAGGTCCGTCAAATGCGGCTGAGCGCATCATGTCCGCAGATGTCGGAGGAGCCCCACGGCAGTCATTGCTCCTTTCAACTTAGTGGAGCATGGGGTTCTGTTGGCTCTGGCGAATTGCCGCTGTTAGGAGTTGAACCCATCGACACCTTGACAACGCGTAGCCGGCTGGCTACAGTATTTACTGATGATAGAGATTCGAAAGACAACGACCTTCACTAAATGGCTTGATGGGTTGCGGGACATACGTGCACGTGCACGCGTCTTGGCAAGAATCGAACGTTTCAGCATGGGGCATGCGGGAGACGTCAAGTCCGTGGGTGAGGGAGTATCGGAAATGCGAATCGACTATGGGCCGGGCTATCGGGTCTACTTCGGGAAACGTGGACGTTCGCTGGTCATTCTGCTTGCAGGCGGTGACAAAAGCAGTCAACGGCGAGACATCAATACTGCCTTGCGCCTTGCGCGCAACTTGTAGGAGTAGAAACATGAGCAAGACGACGACAACAAAATATGACGTTGCCGAGCACCTTCGGACCGCGGAAGAGATGGCTGCCTATCTTGAGGCCTGCTTCGAAGAATCGAATGGCGATGCGGCATTTGTAGCCAAGGCACTCGGAGACATCGCTCGTGCAAAAGGAATGACGCAAGTGGCACGAGAAGCGGGGCTCTCACGAGAGAGCCTTTACAAGGCGCTCTCCGGAGAGAGAACGCCGGGATTTGACACCATCCTCAAGGTGGTCAAAGCGCTTGGCCTCGAGCTGCATGCCGCTCCTCTACATGCTTGAACCAGATTAGGCCAACCAAGCATCGTGCACCAAAGAATGCCAGGTTATTCACTCCGTCAAACACGTGAGCGCCGGTGCAATGTGTTGTCCACTGGGTTGACGGAGCAGACGGTATCATTGAGGCGTCGACGATATACATTGTCCAAAGCAACGCGTTGAAGCCCGTTCCTCCCGCCGGCTGAACGCGGAAACCGGGTGAGTTCCGCCTGTGCAGACACCTGTCACGTGAGGGAAGAAGGGCGAATAGCGGACACCATTCCACCCCAAAGGTGCCCTAAAGCAGAAAACGCCGCGCTGGGGTGCGCGGCGTAAGCTTCTGGGGATCAGCCAGTAACATCTGATACTAGCTGGCGGCCAAGTACGAAGTACGCACGAACACTACACGACGCGGACTATAACCCGGACGCCGATCAGTTCAAGACCAGGATGGTCTACATCACGCCGCGCGTAGAGTCCTGACGGTTTCCAACGTCTGGACAGGGAAGGCCGTAGGTCTTCCAATGGCTGGAAGATGTACCGTCAGGATGTTCCAACCATTGGAAGCGTGGCGTGCTCCTCGGACCCCACCGCCGCGCTGCGCGCGTCGGTGGTACTATGTCCCTGGCCGCCGTGCGTCTGCCCTCCTGGCCCCTCCTCGCTTCGCTCGTCGGGGAACTGCCCCGGTCCGGCGTGGTTGGCGATGTCTGCCGCTCCACGCCGTGCCGCGTCCGCAGGGATCGCGCCAGCGCTTCGCGCTGTCACGATCCCTGCTTGGCCGCGCACGACGTTCCGCTGCGTGGCTGGTGAACCGACGCGCTCGGCGCCCTCGCCGCTGCGCGGCTCGCCCCATCCAGGTGCCGACGCCCGCCTCCGGGCTATGTCATGCCGCCCGGATCGCGACGCCTTCGGCCCTGCAAGCCGGCCGTCCTGTCCGCCGTATCGACATGTCGCCGCTTTTCGGACCAACGACCCGCCCGCCACCCTTGACCGGACCCCGAGCGCCTTTCAACAGGCGAGCCGCTTCGCGGAAACACCTGTTCATAGGCGCTCCCCAGGGATCGCCCGAGATGTCGCCTCTGCTCCGGTCCTGGAATCCGCTACGCTGGATACCCGGTCCGTCGCAGCAGTCACCACTCCGCCGGAGAGATCCAACTCCTCCCCCGCCGTCCCCGCAGCGGACTTCTGCCGCAATCCCGATGACGGGATCTGTCGGCAGAAGACCTCTGTGCCAAAGCAGAGAGAGGCCCTGTTCCTCTCCCCACGAGGAACCCCGTCCGTCTTCGTCCTTCGGACTCCGCCGCGACAAGTAAGGAATGCTCCCGCATCTTTCCCCAGTCGCACCAAATGCAGCGCTGTCGTCTACGCCGACTGCGCAGCACTTGAGCGCCGGCCCATTGCTGTACCCCGCAGCAGCGCGGCGAAGGGCACTCGCGGTCATGCTCCATGAACATCACCGCGAGCCAGACAATCTGGATGCCCCTGCACGTTGTACCGGGACAACCAGCGTGTCTGGACAGCCCATCACCGCACAAGCTGCCCCAAACAACAACCCCGGCCTACAGGCCCCCAAAAGGAATGCCCGACACCCAAGCGTCGCTGCGTCCTCGCAAGCTGTGGTTCATCGCCGCATCGCTGCCGGGCATCTGGATTGGCGGCCGCATGTCGTCTGCGTCAATCGAGCCGCCGGGATCGTGGCCCCGTCACCCTTCCACGCTCCGGCTGTCCCGTTTGCCGCAGCCGCCATCCCGCCGCATTCCCAAGCCACCCTCAATCCCCTCCACCCACCGCACCCCGCGGCATTTTGCGGTCGCGTCCTGCGGCTATCGCCGCCGGTCACGCCCGCAAAACGCCGTGCCATATTCTTCAATCAATCAGACTGTCTCTATCAATCAAGACCCCCTAACCCCAGGAGAGACCTGTTTGATCCTACGTTACACTCCGGATCAACCAGGCAAGGTGTGCGCTGAAGCGCACGTTCATCTTCTGCCACCCCTGTAGCCTTTCGCCCCTCAAGGGGCGGGCTCGTTGCCTTTTCCTGCGGCGCGCGGCTCGCGCGCGTAGAGCGCCTGCAAAAGGAAGGATGGGGTTGCACCCCATACCCCGCATTTCGCGCGCGAAGCCTGCCGCCGCCGCATCCATCAGCCTGCGTCACTGGTCATTCCGGGCGCGTGTTCCAAATCCAAACCGTATCCCCAGGCGGCAGGCCTTTCGGAGAGCCCCGTTGTCCCCAAGCCTGTGCCACTTCCTGCCTTTGTCCACAGTCGCACGACGCATACACGATCCACACTCACGGCAGGAGCGGCACAGACTGTCTCCCCCGGCGCACCCGCCTTCGTCAAGGCAACTACGGCGGGACGCGGCCCGCAGGTGTTGCTCTAAGAAACCAGAAGAAAGAGCTTGTCTGCTTGCCGCCTATTTTGCATAGTGCGGTTTGCAAAAGACGCCGTAACGTAATTCGCGCTATCTCTGGAGGCCTGCGGTGGCGGAGACGACTAGCAGAACGAAGAAGGCATCATCCCGTCAAGACTGGGACGGGCTGTATCGGCAGCTTGAAGAGCGCTCAACCATTTCGCGTCCGGACCTGGCTGCGCTAGTAGCGCACCACTTGGGTGTCGGGACAGACTACGCCATACTCCGGTTGTGTCGTGAAGGTCGACTGAAGCGCGCGACGACTCCGCGTCGCGGGCTCTACATTGTCACGGCGGATGCAGCCGCATCGAATCAGGCACTTCGCAACCCGATTGACGCCATTCAGGCTCTCTACGGGGCTGACGTTGTCTTCTGCTACGGCTCCGCGCTTTACCTCCATGGCCTGTCTCGCTATGGCCGTCTTACCGACTACTACGTGGCAACACCCGAGGCAAGGAAGACAAAGGCTATTGGTCAGGCTCGACTGCATTTCGTGGAGACACCGGTCGACACCCGTGTCGGCACGGAAGCCGTCGAGATATCGGATGGGCATGTTGTCGTTACGGACTTGGAACGTACGTTGATCGACTGCATACACCGCCCGAAGTACGCCCAAGGGTGGGAGAACCTGATCTATGCCATCGGAAGGATGGGAAGACTGAAAGAAGACCGCGTGTACGATTATCTAAAACGGTATCGCCTGCCGTCTCTTGTGGCCAAGACATGCGTCGTTCTGGAACGCTTTGCAGATGATCTAGGCACCGACACAGACGCACTCGTGCGATTGCGGCCATACTTGCCGAGAAACCCAATCCGGTTCTCAAGGAATGAGCCGGGTGTCTTCAACAAGAAATGGAATGCGTACGTTCCCAAGTACCTGCTTCAAGAGGAAGGACTACAAGGCGGGCCGGGGCCCACAACCCAAGTTGCCCGGCCCTTCGCGGTTCC
>CAZKRK010000182.1:0-1581 GCA_964555035.1 uncultured Victivallales bacterium
GGCTCTACTCTGTCGCCCCTCCGGGGCTACCGCTGTCGGCACGATGTCATTCCCATTTCCCGGTCGACCGGAACCAGCAAGCAGACCGGCTGCGGGGACCGGCTGCGGGGAGGGGACAGACCTCGACGAGGTCCCGGCACCGCCGGAGACAGTCACGCACTTTTTTTCATTTTTTTCCGGAATGGCCACGTACGAACTGCTTCTAGTGTGGTAGAGGGCGCGTTGGGCGTCCTTCTCGAGTGAGTACACGGAGGAAGATCGGATGCGGAGAGCGCGCATAAAGGAAGAAGGTCCAGGCTTCTATCACTGCTTTTCACGGATAGTGGACCGGCAGATGCTCATGAACCACCAGGAAAAGGCGATTTTTCACAAGCTGATGCGCAACATGGAGGGGTTTAGCGGTGTGGATGTCCTCACATTTGCCCTGCTCGACAACCATTGGCACATGCTCCTCTACGTGCCGGAAGCGCGGGAGATCGATGACGCCGAGTTCGTGCGACGTCTGGGGTTCCTCTACAGAAGACGTATGGTCGACAAGGCCGAAAAGCATCTTGCCAAACTCAGGGAACAGGGGCGTGACGAGGATGCCGAGGCATTCAAGTCCAAGTACACGTATCGCATGCACGATCTGTCCGAGTTCATGAAGACGGTGCAGCAGTGCTACTCCCAGGGGTACAACGCGCGGCACGGTCGCACCGGAACGCTGTGGGAGGGCCGCTACAACAGCATTCTGATCGAACCCGATGCCTCAAACTGGTCTCGGACGTCCGGCGGCGAAGTCAGTGCGATGGCCACCGTGGCCGCCTATATTGACTTGAATTCCGTTCGTGCCGGGATCGTGGACGATCCCAAGGACTACCGTTGGTGCGGATATGGTGGGGCCGCTGGCGGCAAGCAATGCGCGCGTGAGGGAATCGGCAGGATCATGCAGTCGCTCAACGTAGAGGGCGATTGGGACGACATCGCGGAGCAATACCGTCAGTTTCTGTATCTCAATGGCGAAGAACGCGGCGTTGACGAGAACGGCCGGCCGTTGAAGCGGGGCTTCTCACGCGAAGAGATAGAAGCCGTGATCAAGGCTGGTGGTAAGCTCAGTTTCGGCCAGGCGTTGCGCTGCCGTGTACGCTATTTCACTGAAGGAGTCGTGCTGGGTACGCGCAAGTACGTCAACGATGCCTTTAGGCGGCACCGCGACTACTTCGGCCCCAGGCGTGATCGCGAGGCGCACGCCATGGCGGGCGCCGACTGGTGTGGCTTACACTCCGCCCGCAGCCCGCGACTCAGACCTGTCATCGCCGCTCCCGACACCGGATAGCCGTTCACCTATCCCTGTCCACCGTCGGATCGCTGTCGTCAACCTTCGGATTGTGCCGTGCTCCGAGTGAGTTCGAAGCAACGAGGCAATTCCGCTTGGGGCGTGACCCACGGACTAGGCGCTCCGCCACTCCACTCTCCTCCTATAGCGATCAAGGGACACCGAGATCAGACTTTCCGAGACGGCACTACCCCAGAAACCGAGGTGTTCCACTTCGTTGGTCTGTCCCCGCCTCCCGGTCCCCGCCTCCCGGTCCCCGCCTCCCG
>CAZKRK010000182.1:1681-15069 GCA_964555035.1 uncultured Victivallales bacterium
ACTTCGTTGGTCTGTCCCCGCCTCCCGGTCCCCGCCTCCCGGTCCCCGCCTCCCGCTTCGTTGGTCTGTCCCCGCCTCCCGGTTGGTCTGTCCCCGCCTCCCGGTCCCCGCCTCCCGTTTCCTGTTTGCGCCCGGTGCGGTTATGGCATAGCGTTGGTGTCTACTTGGAGGGTTCAAATGAAGAGAATCGTCGTGTCGATGATGGTGTTGGTCGTATCCGCGGCCATTTTGTCTTCGGGAGCTGACCTCAATTGGTCGCATTGGCGCGGTCCTCGTTCCGACGGAAGCGCTGAAGGCGGGCCGTATCCCGTGAAATGGAGTCCGGACAATGTCCTCTGGAAGGCCGCCGTGCCCGGCAAGGGATACTCTACACCCATCGTGTGGCGGAAGAGAATCTACCTGACGGCGGGAGCCGAAGGATTGGATACGGCATTCGCTTTCGACTGGGCGGGCGACGAGCTCTGGCGCACTCCCTTCGGCAAAGAAGTTCCGGGCAAGCACAAGAACGCGTCCGGCAGTAACCCTTCGCCGGTAACCGACGGTCGCCACATCTTCATTCTCTTCAAGAGCGGCGAGCTGGCAGCCCTCGCACTCGACGGATCCGTCTGCTGGCGGAAGAACCTGTTCAAGCTGTACGGGAAAGACAACCGTTTTTGGGACTTTGGGACATCGCCCGTGGTAACGACAGAACACGTCATCGTGGCGCAGATGCATGCCGGCGACTCGTACCTTGCGGCCTTCGACAAAGCGACCGGTGAACTGCGTTGGAAGGTGGCACGGAACTACGAGACCCCCCTTGAGGGTGACCAGTGCTACACGACTCCCCTTGTATACTCCCGCCAGGGCGTGGAGAGGCTCCTCGTGTGGGGGGGGATGCGCCTCACCGCTCATGACGCGTCGGATGGAAGCACGCTCTGGTCCTGCGGCGGTTTCAATCCCCAGTCCAAAACCCTCTGGCCGGCCGTGGCTACGCCGGTAGTCGCCGGAGATGTCGCCGTGGTGTGCTATGGGCGGGCCGACCGTCGGCAACCGCGCCTCCACGGAATCAGGTTGGGCGGGAACGGCGACGTCACCGAGACGCATCGCCTCTGGAAACGTGACGATGCGGGATCGTTTGTGCCTTCGCCCACTCTGTACGAGGGACGTGTGTACGTTGTAGGTGACATGGGCGCCGTTGACTGCATCGACCCCAAGACCGGAAAGACGTTGTGGCACGCCGACTTGCCGAAGGGACGGGGAAAGGTATTTGCTTCCCCGCTTGTTGCCGGCGGACACTTGTACACGGCCCGCGACCGCGGGACCTTCTACGTCGCTCGCATTGGGGCCTCGTTCGAGTCAATTTCCGAGGTCGACATGGGCGAGCGAATCGTCGCTACCCCGATCGCAGTTGACGGCCGACTCCTGATCCGGTGCGACCATCATCTCTTCTGTATTGCCGACGAGTAGTCGTCTTCAGTCCCTACCTCTCGGGACTACCGGTGGCCTCAGTGCCCACGGGAGGAAAAGGGCTCGCCAACGGCGCACAGGAGGGAAAAGGGCTCGCCAACGGCGAGCAATGTCACAGCGCAGGGTGAAGCCCTGCGACCAGCGAGAGTGACCGCCAATACCCGCTCCCTGAAGGGGAGCCACGTCTGCGAAGCAAGCGTGGGAGATGTTGCTCCCCTTCAGAGAGCACCTGCGTGGGCCATGGGCGGTTCCCAGGGTTGCACCCTGGGCTCTGTCGTGCGTCCCCTTCGGGGATCACTCTGGCTTTGTCGTGCGTCCCCCTTTGGGGATCAGAAAGGGGCTAGCGCGTTATGCCGGGGACAGTATTGCATCCGACAGGAACTTCACGCCAATTCCCACCAATGCCGTCCCGCAGACCAGGGTGACTGCTCGCTGCAGCTTCGGCCCTAAGACGTCGGCGCCACGGTTGCTCATGAAGGAGAGGAACTCCAGCCACACGACGTCGCACAACCAATGGACGATTCCGAAGAGAGCGAACGCCAGGGCTCCCAGTTCCACGGCTCGCGCCGCCAGGTTCAGTCCCATGGTTGCCCACCACAGCAGAAAGTAGGGGTTGCAGGCGCTGAGCACGATGCCTATCAGGAGCGGTTTCCCGTCAGCTCTCTTGTCTTCCCGCGGACCGCTTCCGCGCAGCTCCCGGAGCATCATCGCGCCCATGAATATGAGAAACACCCCGCCAACCAACCCCAGACCGATCTTCACCGGCTCGCTCGTCAGGATGTCGGAGGCGCTGAGGGACAACACGATCAGCAGCATCAGCGGAAATTCAACGATGGCGTGCCCGACAGCCACCAAGATCCCCGCGTGTCTGTTGCGGATTCCGGCCCGGATCGTGACCGCTGTCATCGGGCCGGGGGAGAGAACTCCCGTAAGCGACACGCCGACGGCAACAAGCACGAAACGAAGCAGATCCATCACGGTTTCCCCATATGTCCGGCGCTCTCGCTACAGGCAGGACGGCCACGCCGTCCGTCTGCATCAATCTCCCGCGCAGTTCGTCCGGGTATGACATCCCGGAACCGGTCATTCGCTTGCCGCAAGCCCGCCGTTCAGCACCAGTGGTTTGCCGCCCTCGACAGTGTGCTCCGCGGTTTTGTCGCCGTATCTAACGCGAAACAGGCGTGTGTTTTCGGAGCGTAGAACGACGCGTGTGAGGACACCCTCTTGCCATGCCATGTCGACCTCGACGGCGCCGCGTGCGCGCAGACCCGTGACGCTGCCCGTGGCCCACGTCTGCGGCAACGCCGGGAGCAGGTCGATCTGGCCGGTGTGCGACTGCAGCAGCATCTCGGCCACACCCGCGGTGGCTCCGAAGTTGCCGTCGATCTGGAATGGTGGGTGTGTGTCGTAGAAGTTGGGCATGATATTGCGCTTGAGCAGTTCGCTTAACATCTTGAAGGCGTGATCACCGTCCAACAACCGGGCCCAGAAGCTGATCTTCCAAGCCTTCGACCATCCCGTGCCGCCGTCGCCGCGGGCGCGCAGCGATACTTCCGCCGCCTTCGCCAGCTCCGGCGTCGTGCGGGGGGCGATCTGCCGGCCGGGGTGCAGGGCGAACAGGTGTGAAACGTGGCGATGGTGGTTGTTGGGATCGTCGCGGTCCGTCTCCCATTCCTGGAGCTGTCCCCATTTGCCGGTCTTCGGTTTCAGAAGGCGGCCGCGCATGTCGGCGATCTTGTCCCGGTAGGCGGCATCGACCTTCAGCACGTCCTCGGCCTCGATGTAGTTCGTGAACAGATCATAGACAATCTGCTGGTCGTAGGATACGCCGTCCTCGGTCGGACCGTGTTCCGGCGACCAGCCGTCCGGCACTACCAGCGTACCGTCGGCGCGCTGCTTCAGCGTGTCCTCCCAGAACTCGCAGACCTCGCGCAGGACGGGATAGGCCATGCTGCGCAGGTACGTCTTGTCTTGTCCGAAAGCGTAGTGCTCCCACATGTGCTGCGCGTACCACGCGCTGCCGGGGATGTTCCACTTCCACCCGTGACCGCCGAAGATGTTGTGCGATGTGCGCACGGTCCAGCCGCGCACACCTTCGAAGCGTTTGTCCGCGCGCGTCGCGATCTTACTCGGCTCGCGCAGGCGGTCGATCATGCGCAGAAAGGGCTTGTGGCACTCGGCCAGGTTCGTGGGCTCGGTGAGCCAGTAGTTCATCTGGACGTTGATGTTCGAGTGATAGTCCGAATGCCACGGTGCGTTGTTCTTGTGGTTCCACAGCCCCTGCAGGTTGGCCGGAAGCGCGCCCGGCCGTGAGGAACCGATGATCAGGTAACGCCCGTACTGAAACAGCAGCATCTCCAGCTCGCGATCGTTGCCGTCTCCCTTGTAGAGCGCAAGACGCCTGTCCGTGGGTTGCTTTCGGCGCTCCTCCGGCGTGGCGCCCACATCCAACACCACACGACGGAACAGGCCTTGGTAGTCGGCGACGTGACGCGCGAGAAGCTGATCGTACGGTTTGCCGGCAGCGGCCTCGAGCTGTTGCGCGACGCGTTCCCGCGGATGGTCACGGCGCCATTTGCAGTCGGGATCGTCCAGGTAGTCAGTGCCCGCCGCCAGCAGAAGCGTGAGACTGTCGCAACCGGCGAAAGTCACGCGGTCGGCCGCGGTTTTCAACGAGCCGCCCTCGTTGAGCACTATCAACCGCGCTTCGTAGTTGAGTCCGTTGTCGAGCGAACCGGAAGAGATCAGCATGGTCCCTTTCCCCGCAATCGCTGCGCCATGCATGTCGCTGAGTCGAATGCTCCCGGTGTAGCGGCCCGGCTTGTCCGCGGTGAGGCGGAACACCATTACCTGGTCCGGTGCGCTGCTGAAGTACTCGCGCCGGTAGCCGACTCCGTCACGCGTGTAGGCGATCCGGTGCACGGCGCGATCCAGGTCCAGCTCGCGCCGGTATCCGGGAACGGTCGCGGTCGCTTGCGCCGCCTGGGTCTGCATCTCACCAAGGGTGAACTCGGCGAGCTGGAGGCGCCTGCTGTCGCCCGACACCAGAAAACGTATCCGAAAGCAGCTGTACGCGCGGTCGTTGGCGAACTTGTAGACGCGCGTCTGTTGTCGCTTCGGGAAAGGCTTTTCATTCTCACGACGGTCCAGGGCCGTCCAGTTCTCTCCGTCAGTCGATCCCTCCAGTATCCACGTTTTGGGGTCGCGCGCCGGTACATCGTTGGCCGAGGTGATGCTGTAGGATGTGATGACCTCGGTCTTCCCGTCCGGCAGGCGCAGTTCCCAGATGACCGGCTTGTTCTTGTGTTCCACGCACCACTTCGTGGCCGTATCGCCGTCGCAACTCGAACTCACCTTTTCACGCTGGTAGTATGCCTTGTGACCGCTGGCGCACCGCACTCCTGGCCGTGCAGCGGTCGCGGTCGCTACGGTCTCGGCGCCGAGCTCGATGTGGATGTCGCCGAAAGCCTGGTAGCCGCCCATGCTGCCGTAGTTGCCGGAAGGGTTTGCGTCCCCGGTCCACATGCTGTCTTCGTTGAACTGAATGCGTTCGCGATCCACGCTCCCGAAGATCATGGCGCCCAGCCGCCCGTTGCCGATCGGCAGGGCCTGCTTCTCCCAGTCCGTCGCCGGCTGCGCATACCAAAGTAGCATCGTATTGGCGCTTATCGGGACCGTGCCCGTGGTGAGCAATAGACATACAGCACATAACGTCTTTTTCATCGCTTGTCTCCTCGATACCGCCATGTCATCCCGAGCGCAGCGCTTCCGAGTCAATTCGAGCGGGAAACGTAGAACCGTTCTCCCTTCGCCAGGCTACGGCGGGCCAAGGGAGAACGGTTGTACGTCACGCCGCGACGAGTCAGGTTTCTGGTCAGGACTATAGGCATACCCACTTGCCGTCTGCCGCAGACTGCCGACAGGCGTTCATCAGTTTCTGGATGTAGACGCCCTGGGCCAGGCCGGGATTGCCCGGCCGGCCGGCGGCGAGATCGAACAGGAAGTTGGCGAGGCAGGCCATGTGGCAGCGCATCCAGCCGACGGCTGCCTTGGGCGTGGGGAACCCGTTGGCCGGCGCGGGATAGCGTTGACCGCACGGCACCCTGGTCCAGCCCCGGACACCGCCCATCGGCTTGTCGGCAGCGCCCTGGTCCCAGATCTCCAGGTGGTGCGGATCCATCAGGTTGAAGCGTAGCGCGCCCTTGGAGCCGTGGAGCTCGAAGCGCATTTCGTCTTCCGTGCCGGTAGCGATCTTGGTTGCCTCGATATTGCCGAGAGCGCCGTCGGCCATGCGTGCCAGCAGCATGACGCAGTCTTCGGTGTCAACCGGGACCTTTTGCGCGGGGTCATCGACGGAGGGGCGTTCCGGGTAGGCGATGGATGTCGCCGCCAGGACCTGCGCGTAGTTGCCGAGGAGGAAGTGCACCAGGTCGAGCACGTGCGATGCGAGGTCGGCGATCACGCCGCCGCCGGCATCGGCGGAGAGCTTCCACTTCAGCGGCGCATCGGGATTGGCGCTGCCGGAGTGGAGATAGCAGCAGCGGAATTCAAGCACCCGGCCCAGGAAGTCCTCGTCGAGGAGCTGACGCGCCCGCATGGTGGCCGGGAAGAAGCGGAGCTGGAGCGTCATTTGCGCGGTGCCGCTATACGCCGGCAGCGCGGCGGCGATCTCTTCGGTCTCGGACAGGGCGGCAGTCAGCGGCTTATCGCAGTAGATGTGCTTGTTGTGCGCCATGGCCGACAGCAGAGCGTCCTTGTGCAGGTGGTTCGGTGTGCAGATGTGCACGATGTCCACGTCCGGGTTCTCGGTTACCTCGCGGTAGTCGGTTACGGCGTGCGCCGCGCCGATCGACTCCGCGCCCGCCCGCGCCGTGGCTTCGCGGCTCGTACACACGTGTGAAAGCACCGGCTTGAAGGGGAGCGACTCGTAGTACATCGGCAGGTTGAGATACCCGTTGGCGTGTACCTTGCCGATGAAACCAAAACCGACAAAACCGACGTTTCTTCTTTCCATAACAACTTGTAACGATAAGCCCACTCGCACCCGGTGCTCAAGGCGAATGTCTTCAAACGTCCTAGTCATTCCCCAGGCAGACAACATGGCCATCCGTGGTCGCCATGTAGAGTCGGTTGCCCGCGGCAATCAACCCGTCGAACACGGGTGCGCAGTCAAGTACGAGCTCCGAGAGTCTTTCCCCGTCTGACGTAGAAAACGCACAGAATCGGCTGCCGAGACGGCCTTCGAATGCGGCAAAGGGATCGTCCGCGGGGACCGTGTTCGGAGGTCCGACGGCAAACAGTTTGTCGCCTGTCAACACCATGCCCATGACCCGCACGGGGATGCTCTTCTTCCATTTGGCAGGATTCTGGCGGGAGTAGCCGGGGCCTTTTTCCCGATTGGGCTGTTTCAGAACGGGTTCGTTGCTGTTGTCGTCGGCAAAGAGCTCGTAGTCCATTTGCTCGGGAATAAAGAAGGGACTGTGTCCCCCGTTCCACCAGGCGCCTTCATGCTTGAGGAAGACCTTGACCCCGTACGTGACATCCCGATCGAAAGATAGCAGTTGGCCCGACTTCGGTCCCAGGTTCGAGAAGTAGAAGCCCGGCCATTTTCTGCTGTAGCTCCAGTAGGTCCTGTCGTACCACGTGTCGTCGAGGAAGCCTTTCGTCGACATCAGGTGCAGGCCCACATCCCGGGCGCCGAGGCTGGTGACGCGGGGAGCATCGTTCCGCGTGAGATCGGGCTTCAGGCGGACCTGGTACATGTACAGGTCCGTTCCATCGCTAGCAAGCATGTCTGCCAGCGATCCTTCCATATCGAAGGGGCATCCCGGGTCTTTCGTGACGTCCGGCCGCTTGTCGGCGATGCGGGTCTTGTGCAGGACTTCGCCGGTAGCCGGTTTCAACCCGTACACCATGACCCCCCCGTCCAGGTAGGAACTGCGGCCGGCGGTGACGTAGGCAACGTCATCCTGCACGAGTACCGAGCCGTGAGCGGGCCACGTAGACTCAAGCTGTCCGAAAGCCGTTATGAGACGCTCTTCCGGCGCGGCCTGGAACCGCCACGCCAATGCTCCGTCCGATGCTGACAGGCAGTACACCCAGCCATCGGTGCAACCGAACAGCAGTAGCCTGCGATATGCCGTGGGCGGGGAATCGATCCTCGCATCCGCCGTGAATGTCCACCGGGTTGCGCCGTCCTTCACGTCGAGGCAGTAAACCGTGTGCTCGTTTTTGCGGACGGCGAAGAGGAGTTTGCCGCTCACGATGGGTTGCGCCAGATTGCCGCCGAGCTTCCTGCGCCATACCTCTTCTACCCTGGCCGGGAGCTTCGCGGCTGTGCTGCCGCTCCGTTCAGGGTCATGGCGATAGGTTGGCCAGTCATCCGAATGCCGATTGCCGATTGCCGATTTGTCCGCCGTCCGACACCATGGCCGCCATGCTGGAGTTGTATTCGTGACTACGGCACCACATCGGACCGGCCTTCCAGCGCATGCTGTTGGGCGGCGCGACGCGGCGGTCGCTCGACACGGCGTTGTTGTCCGGCCCGTGGAGATAGTGAGACCAGGAATCTATGCTCTCAGGGACCGGTTTGCTGTGTCGCTTGCCGTTCACAATCGATACGCCGCCCGGCGCCAGCACCCGATCGATTTCTGCATCCGGCACCCGACACGTTGTGCCTTGCACGTGAACGAGATTGACCAGACCGTCGGCGTACGGGAGCGTTCTGCCGTCGAACACTGCCGCGCTGAGGCGGCCATACTTACCGGTCTTGCGAATGGCAGCGCGCGCCTTTTCGATGCGGGCCGCGTCCGTATCCAGGGCCTGGACAAGATACGGTTTGTGTCGTGCCAGCGCCGCGATGGCTTGCGTGTTTTCGCAGCCGACGATGACGGCCAACCCACCCTTGACGCCGCTGTCGGTGATTATGTCCGCCTGTGACAGGAGCGCCACGCTGAGCCCGGCCACGGCCAGGGCCGTCTTCACTGTTTTGCTTTCCCTCTTCTTCCCGAGTGTCTTTCGACGAACTCCAGCAGGGGCGCGGGATCCTTGAGCGCGTGCGGGTGATGGCCGATTCCCGCTTTGTGGATGACTTCGAAGACTCCCCCCATTGCCTTGTAGCGTTTCTCCGCGACAGCCGTGTTCTCGGCAACCGGCACCACCTTGTCGGCGTCGCCCACGACGTGAATGATCGGGACGCCTGCTTTCGCAAGCGGCTCCAGGTTATCGACGGGATTCCCTTGAAAGGCTTCAAATCCCTCCACGTCCTTGAAATTGTAAGCCCTTATCATTGCCTTGTTGCCGTAGCGTGGCCAGCTCTTCAAATCCATCACCGGAGCATCCCCGTAGATGACTGCGACTTTTTCGGGATTGGCGATCGCCCAGTTGTAGATGATGAGTCCCCCGCGACTCATTCCCTCGAGGACGGCCTTCTCGGCAAACCCGTGTTTTTCGGTAAGGTACTTGTAGAAGCCGTTCCAACGTTCCACGGCCTCGCGGTTGCCGAAGAGGTTGCCGACGTCGCGATAGACCAGGTGATAGCCCTTATTGAGCATGGCGACATCGAACGCCGGCTGATGCCCCCAGAACCGGGCGCGCCAGATCCACGGTTTGCCCGGCGCCGTCTTCTTGGGAACCACCACCTTGCGCCCCTTCCATGTGTAGATGTCGAATCCCTGCCATTGGCCCTTCTTGCCGGGAAACGGGGCTTCCGGCGAGCCCTCGTTCTGAGCCCACGCAATCTGTGAGAGAACCGCAACAGCCAGAGACACAAGCAATACACGCATGACAGGACACTCCTTCTTTTGGTCTGCGAGAATAGCATAGACCCGGCGTGCCGTCTCCCGTTTTCGCGACTGTTTGAGTCTGGTGGTACGTCCGCGGTTTGGTGCGCGCGCGGATAGGCTCTTCCGACTCGGAAGTGAATACGTTTCCACATTTCAACAATTAAACAATTGTTGAAATGTGGAAACGTTGTCTGCCCGACACCGGGGAAGGGGCCTGTCGCGCCTGCCCGACAAGCGGTCATGTGCTGGGTCTTGAGTGTCGCGCTGCCATGGTCCCAGCGTTTCTGGAACTGAAAGGGCTCACATGAAGGGCAAACCCAACATCGTGACTATATACTCCGACGATCTCGGTTCCTGAGATTCCTCTACGCCACACCCATCACGCGCGACATTTCAGCGCTTAGTTCCTCTATCTGGAACGGCTTGGCGAGACTTCCGGAGAATCCGTACTCTCCGTAGTCGGCCATGACAGGGTCTTCCTTGCGGACGAGTTCTCCCATGTCCACTGTTTCTACGATCGGGTTGCCTCCCTTGGCAAACGTAAGTAGCTGGCCCGTCAATCGCCGCGCACTTTCCAGTGCACGATCCGCTTCGCCGAGAAACAGTGCGGCTTCGTGACCTTCCGGCAGGTCATCTTTCGCCATCTCCATATTGGCGAACACTCCCATGAGCAGGTTGTTGAAATCATGCGCAATGCCTCCGGCTACGGTGCCGAGGGCATCGAGCCTCTCTACCCGCTCCAGTTCCAGCAGACGCGCCCGGCTTGTGCGAAGCGCCTCCTCGGCTTCCCGGCGGTCTTCCTCCAGTCCAAGCGCGGATGCGATAGCGCCAAGTATGCGCAGGTTCTCGTCGCTTGGCCGCACGTCGCGTTGGTACACCACGCACAGGGAGCCGACGGCCTCGTCACCGCGCAGCACGGCGTGACCGACATAGGTCTGCAGCCCGTACCTGGCAACATTCGGGTCGGTATCAACGTAAGAACTCTCCTCAAGGTCCCGCACAACGTACGGTGCACGGGCTCCTTGCCTGATCGCATCGAAGCAGATGTGCCCCTCAGGGGTGTCCTCCGACCTGAAATCCGGCGGCGTATGCATCGTCAAACCACCCCCTCAACATACCATGATGGTGGCGATTCTTGAAGTACAAATGACCCAATGCGAGTCCCAGCACGGTCCGTGGGTGGCAGGAGGGAGTGCGAGCAAGTGTACGGCCGATACCGTCCGGGTAAGGGTGGCGGTTAAGAGGATGAGGTGAGGGGACGGGCGGACTATCGGGATTGGGGCTCCCCCCCGGTGAAAAGTGAGCCATTGACGGCCAGAGCAGACGACCTGTCATCTCGAGCGGAGCGTAGCGGAGTCGAGGGATCTCGGGAATTGGGAAAATGCCGGGGGCGATCACAGTACTCGAGATCCCTCGACTCCGCTCCGCTCCGCTCGGGATGACAGGTCGTCCGTGAATATTTTTTCACTTTTTTCCGGAATAGGGCGGCGCCGACTGCTTCATACGTGTGTGGGGAAGGCCGCGGAACGCGGCAAAGAAGATTGACAACTACCGCAAAATCGTAAATCAACAATCATCAGTCGACAATTGCAAATCATGAAAGTCGTCATCACAGAGAAGCCGTCCGTGGCCCGCGACATTGCTTCGGTGCTCAAAATCACGGGGAAACGCAACGGGTACATCGAGGGGCGCGGTTGCGCGATCACCTGGGCGTTCGGTCATCTGGTCACTCTCCTCGAGCCGGGAGAATACGATCCGGCGCTGAAACGGTGGACCCTCGGTTCGCTTCCCTTCGTTCCCGATCGGTTCAAGCTCAAGCTGATCGAGAACAAGGGCGTTCCCGAACAGTACGAGACAATCAGGAGACTGTTTCAGGAGGCGGAGGAGATTGTCTGCGCCACGGATGCGGGTCGCGAGGGCGAGTTGATCTTCCGCTACATTCTCGCTTTGTCCGAATGCGAGCAGAAGCCGTTTCGCCGCCTGTGGCTGCGCTCGCTCACCCCCGATGCCATCCTGGAGGGGTTCAAAACGCTCAAGAACGGACACGACTACGATCCGCTCTATGAAGCCGCGCGCTGTCGAAGCGAGTCGGATTGGATCGTCGGCCTCAACGCGACGCGCTATTTCACGGTTCGCTACGGTCGCGTGGGAGGTCCCGACGACCGCGTCCTGTGGAGCGTCGGGCGCGTGCAGACCCCCGTGCTGGCCATGATCGTCCAGCGTGACGATGAGATTCACAAGTTCGTACCTGAACCCTTCTGGGAGCTGATAACGACATACCGCGAGGTAGTCTTCAAGTACACGGGCAAACGCTTCGATCAACCGGAGAAGGCCGAGGAGCTGCTCAAGACGATTGTCGGGCAGCCGTTCACCGTCACCCGCGTTACGGGTAAGCAGAAGAAGGAGGCGCCGCCGCAGCTGTTCGATTTGACCACGCTGCAGCGCGAAGTCAACAAGCGCCACGGGCTGTCGGCGGCCGCCACGCTGACCGCCGCGCAGAGCCTCTACGAGTCCAAGCTCGTCACCTATCCACGTACGGATTCACGCTACCTGTCCGCCGACATGAAGCCGCGTATCCCGAAGACCCTCGAGCAGCTGAGGGCGATCCGCGGCGAGCAGATTGCCCCATTGGACCTGTCCAAGCTGCCTTTCACGAAACGGATCATCGACGACAAGAAAGTCACCGATCATCATGCCATCATTCCTACCGGCATCGTTCCCCGTCGGCTCGGGCGCAACGAGCAAGTGGTTTACGACGCCGTCGTGACGCAGTTTATCGCGGCCTTCTATCCGCCTTGCCTCAAGACAATCACCACCGTCGACGGCGAGAGCCGCAAGGTGGAATTCCAGGCCAAGGGGACGGTGGTCGTAGAGCCGGGCTGGTCCATCCTGTTTCCGGCAAAAAAGAGGGCGAAATCGGGGAAGGACGAGGACGCCGAACAGACGCTGCCGGATTTCGAGAAGGGCGAGAGCGGTCCGCACGAGCCGCGGTTGCGCGAGGGAAAGACCAAGCCGCCCAAGCATTTCACCGAGAATTCGCTGCTCGGCGCCATGGAGGCCGCGGGCAAGTGGGTTGACGACGATGAGCTGCGCGAGGCTCTGAAGGAGCGGGGCATCGGCACCCCGGCCACGCGTGCGGCCATCATAGAAACGCTGCTGCGTCGCAACTACATTCGCCGCGAAAAGAAGCAGATCCGTGCCACGGACATGGGGCGTTGTCTGATTGCGCTCATCCACGATTCATTGCTCAAATCGCCGGAGATGACCGGGGAGTGGGAACGGGAATTGAAACGGATTGAGCGCGAAGAAGCCACTGCCGCCGACTTCATGCAAGGCATCGTGACCTATGCGCGCGAGCTGATTCGGGCCGGCGCATCGCGGCGACTCGACAACTCGCGCTGGGGTGGGTGTCCCTTGTGCGGCGAAGAAGTCATCAAGGGCCGGCGAGCCCACGGCTGTTCGGCCTGGAAGAAGGGCTGCAAGTTTGTTCTCGAACCGGAGTACCGGGGGTTGAAACTGACACCGCGCCACGTCCAGGTGCTGCTGCAACACCACATTTCCCCCCAGCCCGTCCAAATCGACGGTCAGCCCCGCCTCTTGATCTTGAGCAAACAGGGCTTCGTCATGGACATCGACATCCCCTCTGCCAACCGGCAGAAGAAGGGAAAACCGTCACGCGGGAGGCCGTAGCGCGGGGATTTGACTAGTTCAGCTCGGCGGAAGTAATACCAATCCCGGATACCTATCGGTATCAAATGCCCTCATGGAGCCGGCGGTCCTCCGCCGGTAAAGGCGCTACAGAGACCCGCCGCGGTTCAGAACGGCCGAGGACGGCCGTCTCCATTTTGTACCGAGACGTTTCAGAGGCTGGTATAGCGCAACATCGCTTCGTCTCGACCGAAGTCCCGGACATGATTGAGTCGATCGACCACTCACGTTCACCCATTGCGAGACTGCTACGCTATTCACGCCCGGGAACACCAGGGACATCAACTCCTGCCTGTCATCCCGAGCGCAGCGGAGCGGAGTCGAGGGATCTCGAGAATTGGGAACCACTCCGGACGCTATCGCAAGTCCCGAGATCCCTCGACTCCGCTCCGCTGCGCTCGGGATGACAGGGCAGGGGCGCAGTTTTCCTGCCGAATTGTCCAAAACGGC
>CAZKRK010000183.1:0-15062 GCA_964555035.1 uncultured Victivallales bacterium
GCGCCGGTTTTTCTTGTTTTTTTCGACAGCTTTGGGAGGGTGAGTCACTAACGGGGGGCTCACCTGGAGCAAGCAGACAAAAACCGTCGATAAAAGCCGGTTTCCAAATTCAAATCCCTGTGAACCGGAAGTGACCCGCTCGCCGGACGGCAAGCAGCTGCTGATGTTAATGCGGGAGAACAAACGGCGATACAACTCGTCGAGTATGAAGGACTGAAACGAGCTGCCGAGGAAGGCAAGGAAGAAGACGCGCGGCTCCTCAAGGAACGTAAACAATGAACGCAAGCATCAGAGCATTGGCCATGGACCTATTGAGATCAGAGGCAGCCATCGTCTTCACAGTGTTGACGGCACTTGGCGCCTCCTTTGTCGCCGAGTCCGCATTCGCGGTGGATCTACAGGTTGCCGAAACCGTCCTTCTGTATCAGCGCCGGAGCGGGGGATGGCCCAAGAACTACGACCGGAACCAGAAACTGACGGATGCGCAGCGACGCAAGGTCGTGAACGACAGGTCCAGGAACGACGCCACGGTTGACAACGGGGCTACGCACACCGAAATCCGGCATCTTGCCGAGGCGTACGTGAAGACCCGGGACCGCCGTTTCAAGGAAGCCGCTTTGCGGGGCATTCGTTACCTGCTGGACGGCCAGTACAAGAACGGGGGCTGGCCTCAACGCTTTCCCGGCCCTACGGGTTACCAACGCTACATCACGTTCAACGATAACGCCATGGTTGGGATCATGAATCTCCTGAAGGACGTGGCGGACGGCAAGGCCGGGTATGCGTTCGTCCCCCCGAGGATGCGTCGGGAGTGCGCCCAAGCAGTCCGGCGCGGTCTCGAGTGCATCCTAAAGTGCCAGATCGTGGTCGTCGGCAAGCCGACGGTTTGGTGTGCCCAGCATGATCACGTCACGCTCAAAGCTCGGCCGGCGCGTTCCTACGAACTGGCGTCGCTCAGCGGAGCGGAGTCGGTGGGCATCGTACGTTTCCTGGTGGCCATCGAGAAACCTGACGATGAGGTCATCCGTGCGATCGAAGGGGCTGTGAACTGGTTTGAGAGGTCGAAGCAGGAGGACATCAAGCTGGTTCGCAAAGAAGACGCCTCGAAGCCGAAGGGATTCGACTATGTCGTAGTCGAGGATCCTGACGCGCCCCCGCTGTGGGCGCGCTTCTACGACATCAAGACCAACCAGCCGATCTTCTGCAGCCGCGACGGTGTTCCCAGGCGGACACTGGCGGAAATCTCCTACGAGCGCAGAACCGGCTATTCGTGGTTGGGGCCGTATGCTCGGGGACTACTCACCAAAGACCTGCCCGACTGGAGACGCCGTCTCGAGCGATAGTACAGGGTCGAATGAAGAGGCGAGCAAGGCGGTCAGATGCAAGGCTATCCGGCGTCAGCGCGGCGAGCTCAAAAGAAACGCACCCGACAGAAGCTGACGGCGACCCCCGAGGCCCATCTGCTTCCCGGCCATCCACTCCACACCGACCCCACGTTCCGCACGGAGCAATTACCCCCGTGGGGCTCCAGCCCTTCCGTTGGGGACGACGCATAAAGTCTTATTTGACAGACCCTTCCACGATCTGATCGCCCCGACGTTTGTGTGCCGAACGGG
The DNA here is from genome assembly GCA_964555035.1 of uncultured Victivallales bacterium. GTDB lineage: Bacteria > Verrucomicrobiota > Kiritimatiellia > UBA8416 > CAYOBW01 > CAZKRK01. The sequence continues at coordinate 1,617 of CAZKRK010000183.1, forward strand.
GAAACCAGAAAGTGACCGTACCATATTGTCGCATCTGTCATCGCCGGTTTTGCGCACCAAGTGGTGACATTTGACACCCCATTGGATCGACCGGCACTTCTCGCAAACGCCGGCGCGCACGGGACTTACCCGCAGATCACTTCCGGACGACACAGGTGACATGACCTACGACTGACCGCTCAACGAGTTAGTTTGTGTGGGGAGACACGTTGACGGTTCAGTGATACGCGGGGATCTCCGCGTTCTGCCTTTCCTCTGCTATGGTACAAGCGAAGCTCTTCCTTGATCGAAAGCGGCTGGATTGGCCACCGCTGAAACCACAAGGAGAAGCCATGAGAAGAGCAGTCAAACGATTCATCAACTACATCAGGTCGGAGCGGGGCTTGAGCCCCACGACCGTCCAGTCCTACCGGGACGACTTGAAGAAGTTCATCGAATACCTCGAAAGCCGCTGGGGCAGAGGACTGCTCCTTGGTGACGTGACTCCCGAGATGATCCATGAGTTCCTGGATTTCCTGGCGCACACAGGCTACCGGAAGAAGAACGGGGCGGCAGCGCGGGCCAAGCGTCTTGTATCGGTCCGTTCATTCTTCCGGTACGTGCAACGTCAGGGACGAATGCCCGACCCACTTGGCGATGGTCAGCAGGCTGATGTCCTGCTTGACGCACTGGGTGATGAAGATTAGTCTTGTGTTAGCGTTATGTCAGGATACTGTTAGCGCTCCGTTTAGCCCCGTTTACATTTTCACCCCCACTCAGGAACATAGCCAATGAGTATCGGTCTATTTTTCGGCATCTCGACGCAGGTTGTTGGAGGACTCGGAGTCTTTCTACTAGGAATGAAATTCATGTCGGAAGGCATGCAGGCCGTGGCGGGAAGCCGATTGCGCAGGATGATCAGTTCCGTGACCGACAACCGCATCGTGGCGTGCTTCATCGGTACTCTGATAACCGGAATCGTCCAGTCAAGCTCAGTGACGACGGTAATGGTGGTGGGGTTCGTGAACAGCGGGTTCATGACGCTGCTGCAGGCAATCGGGGTCATTCTCGGCGCCAATATCGGCACGACGGTCACCGCTTGGATCATTGCACTCAAGATAGGCAAGTTCGGGTTGCCGATCGTCGGGGTGGCCGCCTTCTTCTTCCTCTTCGCCAAAAAGGAGCGCGTGCGTTACACCGCCATGACGCTGCTTGGCGTGGGTATGGTTTTCTTCGGCCTCACGATCATGGGTGCCGCGTTCAAGACTCCCGAAGTGAAGGACTATCTCACACAGGCCTTCACTGTGCTTGACGGTGCCACCTACATCGGCGTGCTGAAGTGCGCATTCTTCGGCTGTCTGGCCACTGCAATCGTCCAGTCCTCGTCGGCAACGATCGGCATAACCATCGCCTTGGCACGAAGCGGCATCATCGACCTCGACACGGCGGCCGCCTTAGTGCTAGGCCTGAACATCGGCACCACTGTTACCGCCTTCCTGGCCTCCATTGGCACCTCCACCAACGCCAAGCGTGCCGCTTACTCCCATATCATCTTCAACGTCATCGGCACGTTGTGGTTGATTCCGTTCTTTTTCGCTTACACGAGCATGATTGAGAGTCTCTTCGCCCACCTCCAGGGCTTCTTTGCCGAAACCCAGGAAGACTGGGACGATATCACGGCCAAGATCGCCCTCGTGCACACCGGCTTCAACGTCATCAACACGATCGTCTTCCTGCCCATGATGGGGTTGCTGGCGAAGCTGGTCAAGAAGCTCGCGCCAGACAAAACGCGGAACGAAGTCAACCACCTTGCCTATTTCGACGTCCGCATGCTCCATACGCCCGCACTGGCGATTGTACAGTCCAAAGAACAAACTCTCGCCATGGCGGGAAGCGTCGAGAAGATGACGGATTGGCTCGGTGAGGTGCTCGCCAGCGAAGAGCGGCGTGAGGAGGTCGAGCGTCGGATTCTCCGCCGTGAGGTCATACTGAACAATATGCGAAAAGAGGTGGTGGTGTTCCTCAGTGAGATGCTCACGGGACAAGTGCCGCACGATGTGATTGACGAAGCCCGTTCTGAGATCCGGTTGGCCGACGAATACGAGAACCTCAGCAACTACCTCGCGAGTGTGCTGAAAGACCACACCAAGCTTCGCGACGATCAGATAGGGGTGTCCCCTGAAGGGCAGAAGGAACTCGTGAGTCTCCACTCCGAGATAGCGAAGTACATCAAACTGATCAACGATGCCGTAAGGGATAGCGACCAGAGCGTGTTGGTGCGGGTACAGGAGGATGGTGAGCGGATCACGGCCCGGATAGAGGAATTCCGCAATCTACACCTGATCCGTCTGTCAGAGAAAAGAGTGCCTGCAATGAAGAGCCTGGTCTATACGGACATGTTGCATAACTTCCGTCGGATCAAAGACCACGGGCTGAACATTGCCGAGTTGCTCGCGGGGAGGACAGAGTGACGCCTCGGGGGGGGCCGGCAGATGGGACTGCAACGGTTTCCAGCGGAGTGTCCTGGGTTTGCCCGTCGGTTGACTGACATGCTCTTTGACGTCTCATTCAGTTCCCTTCTCCTCCTGGTTTGGACACATTTTCCAGTGTGCGCACCAGCCTTTGGTTCGCACGTCTCCGTCATTCAGTCAACACTCGCGGTCTCCCGGCGAGACCCGATTAAGCAGGTGGAGTAACCGGACCGCTTTGGGGCTCGCACACGCTACTACCTCCTACAGTCCGGATTCATTGCCAAGGATCTGCCCACTAAAACCTTCAATGCGGGTGTCGCCCGCAACCCAAGTGTGGCATAGGTAGAAAAATGGGACGGTAAGAAGATGGGAGAATTGACCGTATCGTCTTTCTACCATCCCATCTTTCTACCTATCGTCTCCTACACAGGGCTGAGCCGGATTTCTTGTTCTTCTTGCGCCCCCCGTCCGCTTGAGCCACTAACGGCGGAGAGAGCGCCGGGCAACCTGTTCCTGCGAGATGCGGGCGTCAGCTCGTGAAATCCGTCGCATCTGAAAACCGTCGTCGCAATACCTATTGACAGGAAACGTCGCTCGCGCCATAACGTGTCTAGTGAGGTGCGGGCAAAGAGGTGACTGATAACTCTCCAGATTCTCCGGCATCGGGCGGCAGGATACTGATAGAGGCCGTCGACCCCGATTCTGGAAAGATGTGTGAGATCGAGCTGTCGCACAGGCGTGTGGATGCCGTCGCAACAAGGAGTTTGGGTCACGCAAACGAGTGTGCTCACTTGGTCCCCTTCACTCTTCAGCAACCAAGGGCAATCTTCGAAGGTTTGACGGAAGAAGCGGATGAAGACAGGCGCGGTGTGGGCTGGCTGTGTTACTGCTCAAAGCCCCCCTTTCGGTTTGACGAGGCCGGGAACCGTTTGCCGTCTCGCGAAAACCGAGTCTTTCTTGTGTTTGTGAACGCACAGCGAATCGCGTATACTTGGAGATGGGAAAAGTCGGATTCGAATGAGCCGGACATGCCGGAACGTCACGAGAGCAGGTTTCGGCGGAGAGCGTTATGAGTGTGATGACTAACGACGCGTTTGCAAAGCGCGTCATGCTGTCGGCAAGACCGGCGGACGAATTCAAGCCAAGGGCCGATTACGACCCTGACGGCGACTGCATTGAGTTTCTTGTCAAGCCAGACCCCTTCTATGCCGAGAGAGTGGACGATCTTGTTACCGTCTACTACTCGGAGGTGACTGGGGAAGTCATCGGTTCCCTGATAAAGGGCGTTGAATCTCTATGCAATGCCCTAAAGGAGAAGATGCCGGGCTTCGCGGTTACTATTCAAGACGGTTCCGTCCGCTTGGAACACATCTTCCTGGCCGCACTGTGGATGCGCGAAAGCACGCCGCAAGCGATTCCGGCATTGGCGTACAAAAAGCTGGCAGACATCGCGGAGAGGTCGAACGTCCAAACGCGCATCCATGCTCTGGCGGTCTAATCCGTTCACATCTGCTGGAGCTCGCTTCCATTCGCGATGTTGCCGCCGGTGGCCTCGCCTGCGACAACCAACTCACTCCTTGCGACATGGAATCTCAGTGTTGCATCAGGATCGTTTGCCAGCAAGTGGCCACAGCCGAATGCGAGACAGATCGGTACGTGCATCGGGCGTACCATCTTTTGCCTCTTTCAAGGGTGCTCACAGCAGGAACTGGAGACCGAGCAGGATCATGTCGGCGCTGTCGCCGAAGCGGTATTCGACGCCGCCGCGGGCGTTGTGGCCCTTGGCGAAGTAGTGCAGGCCGGCGGTGTAGTCCTGGACGTCGTTGCCGTGGTCGGGGTCCTGGAGGCTGTACTTGCCGGTCACCATGGCCGGGCCGACTTTGACGCCGCTTTCGACGAACGCGGTGGTGCCGTCGAACGCGGAGTTGTCCCACTCGTACCAGGCGCCATTGACGGTGAGGTCAACGTTGCCGAAGTCGAAGCCGGACTGCACGTCGACGACATAGGCCTCGTTGTCCCTCGGGACCATGTTCGGGTCGGCGCCGTCGGCGACGGGCATGCCGTCGCTCACCAGCGTGGCGTCGCCCTGGAAGTCGGCGCCCGCGCCGATGGAGATGTAGTGGCCTTCCTGGGCCAGGCGGCTCTGGCTCATGAACCAGCCGGTCTCGGCCTCGCCAAGGATGTTGACGGCCACGTGGCCCGTGACGCGCCAGTCGGCGCCGGAATTCTTGTTGCCGGTGGAAGAGTCATAGCCGTCAAACATGCCGACGCGGTAGGCGATTCTCTTCTCCAGGAAGTGACCGTGCAGCTCGGCGCCGTAGTCGCGCCAGACGAAGGTGTTCACAAGCTTGATCGCCTCGGCGTTGTAGTCGATGCCGAGCAGGCTCGCGGCGGACGATTTGGTTTCGAACGAGAACGGCAACAGGACCAGGCCGGCTTCCACCCAGTGGTCGGAACCAAAGAGCTGAATATCCATGAAGGCGTCCTGGATGTCCGTCGAAACACTGCCGACCCCGTTCTTGCCGGCCTTGTCATTGTCGGTTTCGGCAAAGAACTTGATGCCTTCCGCGATCTGTCCGGCCAGGATGATTCGTCCGCGGCGCAGGAAGATATCATACTCGTCCGGGGCATCCTCGACGTACGATGCATGGACCTGGCCCAGGAAGGCCAGTTTCATCCAACTATCTTCGCCAAGCTCCCACTTCGGACCCGCCATGACGCCCGTCGCGCTCAGCGCCAGGACCGTTGCCACCATGCCACCGATTACCTTCTTCATGTGTCCTCCTTCTACTTGTCCCGGGCCGGTATCGACCACTCCTGCGATGCCAGTCCCTTGCGTGAACGAAACTCGTATACTTGATCCGGGGTTTTCAGAAAAGCCTTATCCGCAAGTATTTCCAGCGTCATGTCGGCCGCCGGTTCGTTGACGCGGAGGATGTTCGCGAGCAGGATCGCGCGTTCGACACCATCGCCACGGCCGTAGTTCCAGACTTCGTCCGGTTGTGCAAGACGACCGGCTTCGTCGTAGATGGATTCGTTGGGCAGCTTCCGGATCACGTCGGCAATGTCCTCACGGTCGGCGGCGGCTTCGACACTCACGGGATTGCGTTCGACAGCCGCGACGAGAAACGGCTCCGGCTCGGTTCGCGACAGATCGCGGTAGGCATGGAAGGCCATGTCGGCCGTGCGATTGCGCTCTCGTATGAGCTCGAGCCGCGCGATAATCGTCTCGCGCGTCATGTCGGCAGTGATGCCGAGCGGCTCCTGCCCGTCGGCCGGGGCCTTTCCGTCCGGCAGATGCGGCTCGACCTGGCAGAACTTCGTCAGGCTCTCGATTGCGATGGTCGCATTGAGACAGTCCGAGGCGAACTGTTCCTTCAGGCGGTCGACATCGTGGGGGTCGTTGATGTCAATCCGATTGCGCTGCACGAACTCCTCCAGGTCGTCCAGCACGATACGGCTTGGCAGCGGGGAGAGCTCGAACTCCTCATACTCGATCTGGTCCATGAGTTTGGGGCGCGTGTTGTCGGTGACTTTGTAGGGCGACCCGCGTTCGTACTCCAGCACGCGGTCGGCGCCGATGTAGTGGTCCACGCCGCGCAGCGGCCATCGAAGCTGAAAGCACTTCTGGATGGCGGTGTTGTGCCTGAGGAAGCTGCCGAGGATTTCGTCGGTCAGCTGCGTGCGCAGGAAGCTGCGCAGGCGGTTGCGGAACCGACCGTACGCGGCCGGGTCAATCGTGCCTTGCGGATAGACGGTGTGAATGTGGCCGCTGACGTGCGTCACGATCGTGACGCGTTCGTTCTCCAGGGCGCGACGGGCCTGTGCGGAAAGCGCCGTTCCGTTGAACCACATGTTTTTCGTGACCAGGCGGCGGTTATTGCAGAGGATGCCGTCGTCGACGTCGATGAAGTTCTGGGAGTGCAGGGGTGTTGCCATGAGGAAAATGTCTTCGAGGGGAACCCGCGCAACAACGAAGAGCGCGGCGGCATACAGGGCGGCGAGGGAGACGCACTCCCCGGCGCCCGACGTGTAGTTCTCGCGAAAGCGGAAGGCGTCCATGGCTTCGACGGTTTCCGTCTTCCAGTACGGGATCACGTCGCCTTCGTACTTGTCCAGACCGAAGTGGGTGCGGATGTCGATGTCGAAGTAGTACTTGTCTCCCTCGTATCCGAAGAGGGCGTTCGACTGCGCCAGCGTGTCGGCATCGATGAACTCCCCGAAGCGGGCCAGCTCGCGCTCCTTGGTGGTCAGACCCCACGTGTCGAGATCGAGGTTGAACACGTAGTGGTCCATGATGAACTGTTTCAGACGCGTTATCCGGCGGTAGGGTTTCTTCTTTTCGATGTTCTTGAACCACGGATCGTCGCGCCACCGCCAGATGCGGGGCGACATGATGTTGGCCAGGACGAGGCTGTACATCAGCTCGGGGAAGATGAACACTTCCATGTCCGACAACGTCACCGCCGATGACTTTCGTTCGAGATCCTTGCTGTTCCCCACCGTCTTCTCCTTGACGCGATGCGCACTCCGGGCGCCGGTCCGCATTGGTGTCGACACTATAGTACGGGCCCGGTCGCAAACGCAATCTTGCATCCGGAACGGTGCCTGTGCTGCTGCCGCGAACCCACCGCGCCGCCAGTGGCCCCCAGCAAGTGCGGCAAATCGCAGATGCGCCCGATCGATGTCAAAGGTTCTTGAATCCATTGCCCCGCAAGGGGTATGCTGTGTTCCGTAGTGGGGAGGATGTTTCGAGAGCGGATATCCATCCACGTTGAGAATCTGGAGGAGACGCAGATGATACTGGTCGTTGACGACGATGCGCAGATTACCACGTTGCTGAGAGAAGCGCTCGAACGGGAGGGCTACCGGGTCGAAACGGCTGCCAACGGCGTGCAGGCATTCGACCTGGTGAAATCACCGGACTGCAAGTGTATGCTTCTCGACGTGAACATGCCGAAGATCAACGGCCCCGAGCTCCTGCTTCTGATGCAGGCTGAGGGAATCGAGGTGCCGACAATCGTCATGGCCGGGTTTGCCGGATTTGAGGAAGACGAGATGAAGCAGTTCGGCAACGTCGTCACACTGATTCAGAAGCCGTTCGAGATGAGTGAGATGCTTGGACTCATCAAACAGCAGGCGCTTCCGGCCAAGCGGTAATCTCGCCCGAACACCGGCAGGCCCCGGCTCTGCAAGGCCGACTCGTACGGGAGACGCTATCGTGGTCACTCTCAGGGGAGTTTTCAAACAGTCGCGGCACGGCGAAGAGCCGACCACGGATTCAACCGCGGGGTCCGAGCATCCCGAAGCGACCGCCTCCCTCGGCTGTGGCGAGGAGTCGCGGCGGCTATTGCAGGAAGAGGAGTGGATATACCGGCGCCTGTTCCAGGCTGCACCCGAGGCGATCGCCCTGCTCGACCGGACGGGTCGCGTCATTGACGTGAACGGCCGCCTGTTCGATTTGCTGGGCTACGAGCGCGCGTCCATCGTCGGCAAGCGCCTCATCCAATTGCCGTTTCTCCCATGGCGCAGCAAGGTCACAACAATCAAGAAACTACCCCGGCGCATGGTGGGACTGGACCCGGAGCCGTACGAGCTCGAGTTCCTGACAAAGACGGGTGAAGCGCGTATCGGCAAGGTGATGGCCACGCCTTTGCATAACGACGAAGGCAAGATCGTGGCCGATCTGGTCATGATCGCCGATGTCACGGAACAGCGTCTTGCGGAGAATCGGTTGGTAAGAGCCAAGCGCGAGGTCGACGAGGCCAACACAAAACTGCGGCAAGCCCTGGAGCACGAGGGGCTGCTGCGGGAAAACGCGTTGCAGGCCAGCCAGGCCAAGAGCCAGTTCCTGGCCAACATAAGCCACGAAATCCGCACACCGCTCAACGGCATCATCGGCATGATCAGACTCATACTCGACACCGAGCTGCGGGAAGAGCAACGCGACTGTGGCCAGACCATCTCCGACTGCGCCGAAACGCTCCTGAGAATCGTCGACGACATTCTCGACTTCACCAAGATCGAGGAGGGACGGCTCGGGATCGATGTGTCGGAGTTTTCTTTGCGGAAGTCGATTGAGAGCATAGGCGATACTTTCGGCACGGCGGCGCACGAAAAGGGACTTCGCTACGAGTGCGTTGTGGATGACGAGGTCCCGGATCTGGTTCGCGGCGACGGGGGTCGTCTGAGCCGGGTGCTGGAATGCCTGGTCGGCAACGCGATCAAGTTCACGGATAAGGGAGAAATCCGCGTTCGCGTGTCCTGCGAAGAGGGAGACCGGGATTCCGTGGTTGTTCGTTTCGCGGTAGACGACACAGGCACGGGCATTCCGAAAGGCAGACTGCACGAGCTGTTCGAACCCTTCACGCAAGCTGACGCGTCAATGACACGGGAATTCGGCGGCACGGGGCTGGGTCTGGCGATATCCAAGGGTATCGTTTCCCTGATGGGCGGTCAGATCGGTGTGAACAGTCCGTCGACCGTCGCGAACAGGCGGGACGGCGGATCCGGGTCGACGTTCTGGTTCACGGTAACGCTTCAGAGGTGTCCCACGACGGACAAGGGTGTTCCTGAGCCCGATGTGCCCGCTGTCGCGAGACGGACGATACGGACCGAGGCGCCGGTCACGAGCGAGGGGATACCGGAGCATGTCCGCGGTAAGGCCCGCGCCGGTTGCGTTCTCCTGGCCGAGGACAATGCCATCAACCAGAAGGTCGCACTGAAGATGCTGGAGAAGCTCGGATACTGCGTCGATACGGTCGTTAACGGCAAGGAAGCGGTGGAGGCCCTGACCCGGCGTCGGTACGACCTGGTTCTTATGGACGTACAGATGCCCGAGATGGACGGGCTTGAAGCTACGTCGGCCATTCGCGATCCCGCCGGCGGTGTGCTCGACCCGCATGTGCCCATCATTGCCATGACCGCCAATGCCATGCCCGACCACAGGCAACTCTGCCTGCGGAGCGGTATGGATGACTACATCACCAAGCCGGTTACTCCTGACGCCCTCCAGGGCGTCCTCGGCAAATGGACCGGCCGGAGCGACCGGACCGAACCGCGGGAAGAGACCGTCCCCCGGGAACCGCTCCCCCGGGAACCGGCCGGGGGAGACTTCGACCGGGCTGATCTCCTCGCCAGACTGGGCAACGACGAGCAGTTGTTTACCGAAATCGTCGCGCTGTTTCTGGAGGACGCTCCCAGGCAGATCGAGGCCATAGGACTTGCCGTCGACGCCGGGAATTCAGAGGACGTATGGAAAAACGCGCACTCCCTCAAGGGAGCATCGGCCAACATGGGCGCGGAGAACTTGCGCCAAGCGGCTTCAGAGCTGGAAAACGCCGGCCGCGCGGGAAATCTCGATGATGCGGTTGGATTGCTGTCTGCGATTCAAACTCGATTCGATGTACTGAAAGAGACGCTGGAAGGAAGCGACAAGCAATGGAAGTACTGATTGCCGAGGACGATTTGACGTCGCGAAGAATGCTCGAGGGCGTTCTGACTCGGGAGGGATACGACGTTGTCGCGGTTGACAACGGGACGGACGCCTGGGAATACCTGAAACGGGGCGCACTGACGCTGGCTGTTCTGGACTGGATGATGCCGGGTCATGACGGTGTCGAGCTATGCCGACGCGTGCGGGAAATGGAAGAGGACAAGAACGCGCACGACTACCTGATTCTGCTGACGTCACGCGATGCAAAGGAAGACATCGTTACGGGGCTCGAAACGGGTGCGAACGACTATGTAGTGAAGCCTTTTGACGGGAACGAGCTCCTGGCCCGAATCCGCGTCGGTCAGCGCGTCATCGAGCTGCAACGCGCACTCGCGGCGCGCGTTGCCGAGCTGCAGAGCGCATTGGAACGGATTCGTACGCTCCACGGCCTGATACCGATCTGTGCCGGATGTAAAAAGATCCGTGACGACGGCGGGTACTGGCAGCAAGTGGAGAAATACATAACCGACCGGTCCGATGCCGAGTTCAGCCATGGCCTCTGTCCCGAATGCATGCGAGAGATGTATCCGCCCGAGATATGTGAAGGTCTTGAAAGCGAGAGACCGGCCCGGGCGGCGGGTAAGGACGACGCACCTTCCGACGGCTGAGTGCTCATGGACCGTCTCGCGGCTTGGCAAGAGTGGAAAGAACGTTGCGCGGCGAACCTCTGCGGCAAACCGGCACGCCAGGTTCTTCACGGTTTCGCCCACGCCCGGTTCCTCAAGTTCTATCCCCGCAGCGTTCCGTTTCACACATCCACCGTACAGCAATGCGCCGTGACCGCCCCGGATGCCTGGCACCTGTTCGAGACATACCTCGCCACGAGCCACACCCGGCAGGGCAAATGCTACAAGGACTGGCTGTTTGCGCGCGTCGCCACCTCCAGGGACAACCCCTTGGACGTCATCCAGGGCGGCGCGACCCTGATCATGCGTTCCGTCGTCCGGCGGCACGTCCACGACGAGTTTTCTCCGAAGGGCCACGTTTCCCTTCAGACAGTCGTCTCCGAGCGTGGGGGACAGACCTTGACGCTCGAGGACCTGTTGGGGACAGACCTCAATCCGGCCGACGCGGCCGCCGAGGCGGAATATGACCGCCTGGCCGAAGCCCACGCGGCCGAATTTTTTGACGAAATGCCTGGGCACGAACGGGTTATGCTTTTGGCCAAGGCCGCCGGCATCTCCCTGGCCAGCGCTGCCGTCGTGTCCGCCGCGGGACGCGGCAAGTCGGCACTGTGCGCTACGTACCACCGTTTCATGCGCCGGATCGCCCTCTCTATGGTGGAAAAATACCCGGGCGAAGAGAAGTCAGCCGTAATGCACCTGACGCAGTTGACCTTGCACAAAATAAAAAAACGCACAATTTCATGGGGAAAGGCGGAAAAACGGTGTGCAGGTTTCTTCATAGTGGCAGAAGAGGCGCGAAATGAGTGAGAAACTGCCAAGAATCGCAAAGGAAGAACCGCCCGACTGGATGCGCGAACGCCTGCTTCGCTGGTTGAGAGACTGGCAACTCGATCAGGCTCTGCATTCCGGTCCGAACGGCAGTCCTCGGCAGACACTGGAGGACGACCTCCCGCCGCCGGGAGAGACGGCAGCTGACGCGGTGGTTGAGCCGGACGCGACAACTCCCGATCCGTCGCCGGGGCAAGTCCGGCTCCTCTCGCCGGAGATCCCGGCGGGCCGGGAGGCGCCACTTTACTTTCTCGTCGTCGGACGGAGCGAAGCGGAGCCGGAATCCTACATCATCGCGCCATTCAGCCGGTTCTCTGAGCCGGCGACGGATGAGGAACTGCTGGTCAAGGGACTCGCACCCGGACTCGGGGCGGTGCAGATATGGAATACGGCGGTCCTGCCCGGTCGCATCGTAAGCCGGAGCTGGCTGTCCGGAGAAGTGTCGCGTGAAGAGCTGCGCAACGCCCTGGCCGTGTATCGTCACGCCATTGCAGGCGAGGAGCTTCCCATGTCCGTGCAAACGCAGGTGGGGCCGCCACTCCTGCATCCCGACGACCCTCGACACGAGTATGTCGAACAGGAGGCCGAACGAACGGACGCCCTTCAAGTGTACGTCGAGGCAATGCAGAACCGTTCCCGACCGCCACTCATCTACGAACGTCCGACTTCCGCCTACGCAATCGCTGCCGAAAAGCATGGGACCTACGAGGTTCCCCGGCGTTACACGGTGGAGGGCGCGCATACGCGGCTGCGGGCCGTGCCCGGCGACACCCCGGGCATGTGGATCGTTCACTTGGAGACGCCCGCCGGCGAACGTGACCCGTCGCTGGACGGCGCAATCCTGCGCTCTGCGTCCGGCGTGGGGTCGCCCCCGGTCCGCAACGCGTCTGTCACAGTATCCGAAGAGCTGCTTGCGGAAGCACTCACACTCGTGACGCCCGACGGACGCGAACTGGATATCACGGGTTGCTGACCAGGAACTTCACCGTTTTCTCAACGTTCTCGTACCTTTTGGAAGGGAAAGATGAAGTAATGAGATGAGGTAATGAGACGAAGTAGCAGGCGGTCCCAATCCTTCATCTCTTTACCTAATCTCGTTACTTCATCTTCTTTGCCAGCGTGTAACAGGCGAGTGTTTCCGTTCGGAGTTGTCTCGGGAACGTAGCGCACCGGGGGCGGGACTGACCGGAAACGTCAATCCGCACACTGCACGCCCCCCACCACGCTGTCATCGTGGGCGGCTTTGATGGTTTGGCCGGGCGGGAGGATGAGGAAGTCGTCGTCCCAGTCGCCGTAGAACAGTTTGCGCAGGAGGGAAATATCGCCTTTCAGCTCGGCGTACAACCACTCTCTGCGGCGGGCCTCGTGTTCCGCCATCTCGCGGAAATCCTCTTCGCACTCCAGTCCCATGCGGATGTAGGCAAGCCGGTCGTAGTTGGCCAGGCCGTCTCCGAGGGTTTCCATGACGTACCTGGCATTGTCTTCACCATACTGTTCGACCAGCTCTTCGTAGCGTACGCTCATTCCGAGCTGCTGGGTGACGGTCATCTCGCCGGCGCTTCCGGAGTCGTCGCGTTCGAGCCAGCCGGTGGTGCGATAGTAGGTGCCCGGATGGCGCTCGAACTCCTCCTTGTACCGCTCGCGGCTCCCCAGAAAGAGCGTGATGCAGTCGTGGGCGCGTGGGACTATCAGGCGCGTGTGACGCGAGCTCAGCCCGACAATTCCGTTGTTGCACAATCCATAAGCGAGGACGATCGCGTCGCAGGTGTGTTCCGGCACGGCATCGATTCGTTCCTGCAAACGTGCCGCCATGCGTTCCCGGCCCAGATCGTGCAGTCCCTTGGGCAGAAACTCGAGCTCGCATCGGTGGGGCGAGTTGGCGACGAGCAGACAGATCTCGCGGAAGAATATCTCGCAGGCAATGACTCTGAGTTTCACAAACACTCCCTTCCGCGACGAGAGAGCAATGTACGGATCATCGGTGCGGTTAGCAAGCCCTCTGCCGCCCGCCCCGGCCGCCCCCTCACCCGGCCCTCCTGCGTCGGAC
>CAZKRK010000184.1:0-14908 GCA_964555035.1 uncultured Victivallales bacterium
CTTTTTCCACCCAGCAATTCTCATTATGGCCACGCCCCCTGCGACCTTGTGTCGCAGGGGGCGTGGCCATAATGAGAATTGCTGCCGTTCTTCATACTTCTGTTGCTCCGCGAGACCGGAATGCGCTACTATCGATGGCCATGAATCGCAAAGACCTGCCAGACGAAGCCCTGATGGCGGAGTTCTGCCGGACGCTGGACAATGACGTGTTCCGCGTAGTGGCCGAACGCCACTACGAGAAGGCTATTCAGGTCGCACAGCAGCGGTTGGGCAGTTTTTCGCTCGCGCAGGAGGCGGTACAGGAGACGCTGGTCCGCGTGGTGCGCCATCGCAAACGCTATTCTTCGAGCAGACCATTCGCGCCCTGGTTCCTGACCATTCTGCGCAACGCCTGCACGGACATATACCGCAAAGAGGCTCGTCAGGCAGAAGCATTGGAAGAGCTCGCGGAGCTCACACCGGCCCTGGCCGCGGACGAGGGCGCCCGGCAGCATGCCCGCAGGCTGACCGGCAACCTGCCGGACGCAGACAGACGTCTGATCGAGTGGCGGTTCGCGCACGGATTCTCCCACGCCGAGATCGCGGAGCGACTCGGCTGCTCGCTCGAAGCGACCAAGAAGCGTTTCCAGCGTCTCTTCACACGTCTGCGAAAGACGGCGCGGGCGTAGGTCCGAAGTGGTCTCCGGCTAGTCCCGCCCCCGTTGCGCTGCGCTGCCGAGCCAATTCGAAGCGGGATTTCCCCCGACCATGTCCCTTTTGTCCCCTTTGAGACGTATTGCATATAAAGGGCACTGCATAGAGAGGTGACAAAATGACTGACGATCAGAAACCGGGATTGGATTCCATCTGGCCGGACGTCGAGTCGGAGATCCGGTCGGCCCGGCGCCGTGAACGTAGGAAACGCATCACGCGGAGGGCGGCTCTGCTCGCCGCGCTCGCCTTTACGACGGCAACCGCAATGCGCAAGTCATCCGCGCCGTCGCCGCGCCCCGACACCGCAACCCGTCCCGCGCCCCTACCCGCGATTACCGCCTGCGACTGCCGGAGTTGGCAGATCACGGACGTAGCGCCGGCAGTGGGAATTGCCACACACTACCCGCTCGTACGGGACAGGCGCGTTTTCGCCGTTCGCGGTCCCGAAGAGTCGCGGCGGATCGTCTGCCTGGACAAGCGCAACGGCTCCCTTCTGTGGGATTGCGCGCTCCCGCTCTCCGATTGCCGCCTGGCGTCAGACGAAAAAACGCTATACGCCCTGGTCCGCATCACAGATGGCGCCTGGCGCTGCATCGCGTTTGCTTCCGCAACCGGCGAGAAGCTGTGGGACAAGCCGGAAGGTCCGTTTCCGCTTGTGCCTCCCTCCACACTGACAACGCATGCCGACGGTGTTTGCTGGACGCAGGGCAACTGCGTCATGTGCCGCAACAAGGCCACGGGAGAACTCTTGTGGAAGCAGCAGGTCAGCGATGACAGTCTTCTGTCGGCCCCTGAGACCCACGGCAACCTGGTCCTGGTTGCGTCCCACGGCAACTTCTTCGCTCTGAACGCCAGCGACGGGAGGACGGTCCACTCCCACCGACTCACGCGAAAGACGACCGGTTCTCCATTTGCCGGTCCCATCCTCACTCTGCACGGAAGCGACGTTTTCGTCGCCTCCCGCAGCACCGCCGGCAAGAGCACGGTCTGGCGCATACGACCGGATACGGGAGAGGTCATCTGGAAGCGTCGCGTACAGTCACCGCGCGCCATGCTGGTGAGTGAAAACCAGGTATACCTCCGCTCGGCGGAACTGAGCGTGCTTGACAGACACACAGGCAAACCGCTCTGGCGGGCGTCGATTGGGGGCTGCGGCACGGTATCCGCACGCGAAGGGCGCATCTACCTGGCCGACGCCGAGGACCGCTCGCGCGTTCTCGTGCTGGACGGCGCTACGGGCAGGAGACTCGCGGCGCGCGCCACCGCGGGCTCGTGCAACGGCATCGTCGTGGACGGCTGCATGGGATTCCTCAGCGGAAACGACGGAAGCCTCTACGCCTTTCCAATACGCAACCGGTCCTAGCAAGTTGAACGCGCGAAACCGATATGATGATCAACATGTTGAGCAGATACGCCTCCGGCAGTGGGCCGGATTTGCAATCCGGCCCACTGGAGACAAAACGCCTCTCGGCAACAACCGAACAGGGGATAAACAGACAGTGAAAGTAACACACGTCGCCATCACGGCAATCGCCGCCACACTCATCAGCTTCGGAGTCACGCTGACAACCTCGGCCGAACAGGACAAGACCGTCGAACTCCAGGAAGTCGTGGTCACACCCTCGCGCAGAGACATGCTGCTCCGAGAGACGTCTGACATAATTCAGGTTATCAACCGCAAACAGATCGAAGAGCTGCACCCGGCGGGGACAGGCGAATTGATCGAGTATGCCACCGGTGTGGCAGTCGAAACCGGCACCGGCAGCGGCCTGCCGGATCGAAGCATCGTGAGCCTCGGAGGCCTGCCCGCCAACTACACTCTGGTGCTCGTCGATGGAGTCCGCCTCGTTTCCGACCACGTCCATTCCGGTCAGAATGTCGAGCTCGTGCCGCCGCACGCGATCGAACGCATTGAGGTCATGCGGGGGGCAGGTTCGGCCCAGTATGGCGCCGACGCGCTCGGCGGCGTCGTAAACATCGTGACCCGCAAGGGCGAGGACAAGCCTGCCGCCAGGATCAACATCGGCGCCGGCAGTTACGACACCTACGAAGCCGGCCTGGGCGTACAGGTTCCCGCCGGCAAGGCTGCCCGCCTGTCCGCGTTCGCGAACTGGGAGCAGAGCGAAGGGGCGCCGCTGCTGGCCCCGGCGCATCGTGTGGACAACATGGGCTACAAGCGCTTCAATGTCCTCAGCCGACTGGACGCCGACGTCGGCGAATCGACGCGCCTCTGCGCCTGGATCAACTATGTCGACAATACCGTCGACTGGCGTGGTGACGACGCCGACAGCTATCTGCTCATGCCGGTCGTCGGTTTGCACCAGGACGTTGGAGACGCCCTTACCCTCTCGGCGGAAGTCGCCTACTCCCTGTGGGATGCCGAGGTGAACTCCGAGCTGAACAGGATTCTTGAACCCAAGGCATATGCGACCTGGCTGGTTGCCGAGCAGCACACGCTCATGGGCGGCGTGGATTTCAGGCTGAACGAATTCGAACGCAAGGCGGTCGACGCACCCGACCAGCGCACCTACGGCCTGTTCGTCCAGGACGAGTGGCGCGCGAGCGAACTGCTTTCCCTGACACCGTCACTGCGCTACGACAACGTCGAGGGCGTTGACTCGGCACTCTCTCCCAAGCTGTCGGCACTCGTGTCGCCTTCCGACCGCACCCGTATCCGCGCCTCAGTCGCGCGCGGGTTCCATGCGCCGACCCTGCAGGAGCTCTACGAGGAAGGCTACGGACACGGCGGACGGGCGTATCGTTTCGGCAACCCGGATCTGGAACCGGAATACAGCACAACCTGCTCGTTGGGATTCGAAATCGAACCTGTGGAGCGTCTCCAGTGCATGGCGCACGCCTTCTACAGCGATCTCGACGACATGATAGTCCCGGTCTACGAGGGGGCCTGGGACAAGGACCCGACCAAGGACGTGTGGCGGCGCACCAACATACACGAAGCCGAGGTCTACGGGGCCGAAGTCAATGCACGCCTGCGACTGTGCGATCACGCGCGCATCGAGGGCGGCTACACCTACACCGACAACGAAGACAAGAGCACCGGGCAGCAACTCCCCTACAGCCCCGGGTCGGCGTTTTTCGGCAAACTGGTCATGTCGTGCCCCGTCGGCAACCAGGTTGACCTTTCGGCGTTCGTGAGTGTGCGCGCCGTGTTCGATCGCGAAGCCTGGAACTGGAAACCGGCCAGGAACGCGTCAGTCGACAACCCCGATGGTCTGACCACACCGCTGGACGACTACACCAAGCTGGACGCGGGAATCGCCTGCATGGTACAGGATACATACGAACTGTTCCTGCGCGTGCAGAACATCCTGGGCGAAGACATCGAGAACCTCGATGACGCATACACAATCATTGACGGAGAACCCGTCGTGCAGGCGGGACTGAGTTACAACATACCACTGGGAGACTGAGCAGCCATGAGAATCCGCATCGTATTCGTACTCGCACTGCTTTGCATGGCCGCGGCCTGCAGACGAAAAGTGCAGCCTGCACAGGACGCGGAGAAACCGACCTTGCACATCCTGTGCGGGGCGGGCATCCGCCCGGCAATGGAAGCACTGAAACGCGGGTTCGAAGCCGAAAAGGGCTGCGAGCTGAGGGTAACCTACGCCGGCTCCGGCACGCTCTACGGGAGCCTGCAGGCCGGTGTGGAAGCGGACCTCTACCTGCCCGGAGACATCTGGTATATCAACAAGGCCAAGAAGGAGGAGTTCGTCGGCGATCACAAGGCTGTCGCGTGGTTCGTACCGGTCATCGCCGTGCGCAAGGGCAATCCCAAGGGAATCGAGTCCATCAACGACCTTGCCAAAGAGGAACTGGACTTGGGCCTCGGCAAGGCCAACGCCTGCGCCATCGGCAACGTCTCGAAGTCCCTCCTGACAACAGCAGGAATCGCCGACAAGGTGAAACCGGACTATGAAGCGCTCACGGTCAACCGGCTGGCCAACCAGCTCAAGCTGGAAGCGCTGGACGCGGCGATCGTCTGGGACGCGACCGCCAAGCAGTATCCCGACGTTATCGACACCGTGCCCATCGCCGACGCCAACTTACACGCCGTCCCGCTCGCCGTTGGCGTTCTGCGCCAGACCGCGGCCGGGGAGCTCTGCCGGAGCTTCCTGGAGTATGCCGCGGGCGAAGCCGGCGCCAACTGCTTCCGCGAGAACGACTACCAGGTACCCGGCCCCTCCATACGGATCGGGTGCGGGTCGTCGATGCGGCTGGCCGTGGAGGAACTGGCCGCGCTCTTCGAAGCGGCCACAGGACGCGAAACGCTTCGCAATTTCGGCGGATCGGGGACAGTCCTGCTTCAGATCGAAGAGTCCAAGCAGGGCGACATCTACATCTGCCACGACCCGTTCGCTTACACCTGCGATGCCAGGGGCATCTCGGAGAAGTGGCACACCGTGGCGCACATGGAACCGACGATCGCGGTCCGGGCAGGCAACCCGAAGCAGGTCAAGGGTCTGCGCGACATGTTGCGCCCGGAGCTCAAGCTCGGTCTGCCGCACCGTTCTCACAGCACGCGCGGCAGAATCCTGTGGGCCATGCTCGAAAAGGCCGGCGTCGTCAAGGAGATGGAGACGCGCAAGTTCTTCGAGAGCCGCACACACGACCTGGTCAACCAGCTCAAGCTCGGAACCGTGGACATCGCCGTCCTCTGGAGCGCACCGGTACGTAGCGTGCCGGAATTTGACGAAGTCCCCTTCGAGGAGGAATACAAGGTTGACGCCGTCACCTCGGCCACGACGGGGCGGACCTTCAGCATGAAGCACGTCAAGGTCACGCTCGTGCGCCTCAAGTTCAGCAAGGAACCGCTGCTGTCCGCGCAGTTCGCCAAGGTCTGCCTCTCCGACGAAGGGCAGGCTATTCTGAAGAAGCATGGGTTTGATCTGCCGTGAAAGACCGAATCGAGCGAGACGTTGTGCGAAAGGTCTCTGGAGACGGGCACACGGCCAACGTTCGGAGCGAACGGAACGCCGTCGGTAAGCTCTTGAGAACCGTATGATGAAGCACTCAGACAGACGGACCCACTGGTCCCCTCCCCTGCTTGACACCACGTTCGGGGTGGTCCTGGGCATCTACGTCTTCTTCATCGGCGGAATCATCGTCGCCAACGGACTGCTGGTCGGCTTTACGGACGAGGGACGAGTCCAGTTCATGGAGTCCATCCGCAATCCCGACGTGCTGCATGCCGTATGGCTGAGCGTGTGGACGTCCACGGTCTCCGCGGTGCTCTCGATGCTCGTGTCCGTTCCCTCCGGCTACTTTCTCAGCCGCCGGCGATTTCCGGGATCGAGACTGGTCGACGCACTGGTAGACATTCCTATCGTACTGCCGCCGCTTCTCTTCGGAATCAGCCTGCTGGTCCTGTTTCAGCGCACATTTGTCGGCGCAACGCTGAGAGCCGTCGGCCTGACCTTCGTTCACGAACCGGCGGGCATCGTGCTGGTCCAGGTGCTGATCGCCTCGGCCTACGGAATTCGCATGCTCAAGGGGGCATTCGATAGCCTCGATCCCCGTCTGGCGGCCGTAGCGCGAACGCTCGGCTGCTCGCGTTCAAGGGCCTTCTTCACCGTAACGCTGCCGACGATGCGCAACAGCCTTGTGGCCACCCTGGTGATAGTCTGGGCGCGCGCGTTGGCCCTCTACGGCCCCATCATTGCCTTTGTGGGCTCCACCTCGGGTTACACGGAAGTCATGCCGACCCGGATGTACCTCGAAATGAGCGTCGGACGACTCGAAGCCGCCCTGGCCGTGTCCCTGATGATGATCCTGATGGCCGTCGGCGTGCTGCTTGTCGTCAAGGTCTTTGGCGGACCGGGAGATGAGGAAATCCAGCGAATGACCAGGATGTAACGTAGGACGGTGCTCCTGCGCCGTCCCATAACGGCCCGGAGGACCGTTCTACGCGAGAGAGAACTGAAGATGCTGCAGCTCGAACAACTTGAAGCTCGCGCCGGGGAATTCCGGCTGCGTGGCATCGACCTCGTGGCGCAAGAAGGCTCCTACGGCGTTCTCCTCGGCCCGCCCGGCTCGGGAAAGTCCGTGCTGGTCGAGACAATCTGCGGGCTGCGCAAAGCCGGCGCCGGCCGCATCCTGATCGCGGGCAAGGACGCCACGGGCGACGATCCGCGCGACCGCCTCGTCGGCTACGTACCCCAGGACTACCTGCTGTTCCCGACAAAAAGCGTTGAAGACAACATCATCTTCGGCCTGCGCACCCGTCGCATGGACCGCGACAAGGCGCTGCGCGAGATCCGCTGGGTGGTCGACCTGTTGCACATCGGCCATCTCATGCAGCGGTGGCCGCGCACGCTTTCCGGCGGCGAACAGCAACGCGTCGCCCTGGCCCGCGCCCTGGCCATAAAGCCGAGAATCCTTCTGCTTGACGAACCGGTCAGCGCGCTTGACGAGGGCCTGCGCGAACGCGTCTGTCGCGAGCTGCGCCGCTGCCAGCGCGAGCTTGGCATCACGACGATCCACATCAGTCACAACCTCGAAGAGGCCCTGGCGGTTTCGGACTGGGCCGCCGTCCTGGATCACGGCGAGCTCCTGCAGGTCGGCCCCATGGGCGAGCTCCTGCGCAAGCCCCGCACCGAAAAGGTCGCTCGCTTCCTGCGGGCCGAAAACGTCTTCGAAGCCGCGGCCGCGCCAGCCGGGGATGGGTCGTCCACGCTCTCGTTTGCGGACCACACGATTCGGGTCGCCGAGACAAGACGGGGACAGGTACGTTTCATGATTCGCCCCGAGCTGGTGCGTGTTTGCGAGGCGGGAACAAACCAGGAAAACGCGATCCGCGCCCGTCTGACGGATGTCGCCGACCGCGGCGTCTACCAACGGCTCGAATTCGACGCGGGCGAGACCGTCGTCGTATTCAACATGCCCTTCCCGGAGCAACCGCAACTCTCCGCCGGCCGCGACTACGACATCGTCCTGCCCGCCGATGCGGTTCACGTGTTGGAATAGCCGGACGACACGGACACTTCAACGCCCCCATCCAGCGGCCGCCACGGTTCCGCCCCTCACCCGTTCCCGCTTCGCGTGCCCGACCTCTCCCCCCCGAGTCGGGGAATACCGCGCCGCTGAGTTGTGGCGTTCTCACGGGCAAGATGGGATCGAGTAAGCGGGTGGAGTAAGACCAGCGTAACCGACCTGCTTAGCCGGGTCTCGCCGAGAGACCGCGGGTGTTGACAGAACGACGAAGACGTGCGAACCAGAGGCTGGTGCGTACGGCGTACCGCCGCCGCACAGCCTGAACGTTCGCCGGGAGCCAGGACATCCAGCAATTCTCATTATGGCCACGCCCCCTGCCGCCTTGTGCGGCAGGAGCGGGAGATTGGGGAGAAAAGGCGGGCCTTTTCTCCCCAATCTCCCGCTCCTGCGACACAAGGTCGCAGGGGGCGTGGCCATAATGAGAATTGCTGCAGGACATCGTACTTGTCGAAGCAGCCGCCCAGTGGTAGCGTACTGTCGAGGTGACAGAGATGGGAAGAATCGCAGCATCCGTAAAAATCGAGAATCCCTCGGATCCCGAGAAGAAGATCCGATGCGATGCGCTGGTGGACACTGGCGCATCCCACATGGTCCTGCCTTCTTCCTGGCGTGACAGGCTCGGAGATCTGGAGGTCGCTCGCCACGTGAAGCTCTCACTGGCGACGCAAGCATCCGCGGATGGGGTTGTCTGCGGCCCGGTGCGAATACGAATCGAGGGATTCGAGCCCGTTTTCAGCGAGGTTGTCTTCGTGGACATGGAGCCGGAGGACGGGGACTACGAGCCGCTGCTCGGATACACCGTGCTTGAACAGAGCCAGGCAGCCGTGGACATGTTCGGCCACCGCCTCATCCACGTGAAACGGCTGGACTTGAAGTAGAGGACGGCGAACAGCCGCGTGGACAGACCTACTGGTTCTACTCCGGGTCCGAATTCCTTTTTCGGTCGGTCAAATGGACCCACAAGAGCCGGGGTGTGTTCCGGGGCGAATTTGAGAAGGTTCGAGTCGTGGACTGCGTGATCGCGCGTGTCGATAACACCTCCGTTCAAGACCATGTCCGCCAGGTGCTGGTGATAGCCCTCAAGCGTCAGCGTACCGCCGTTCAAAACCACGACGGGAGACTGGCTGACCGTCGTCAGTGAGTTGATGCCGGCGATTGAGAAGTAAGCCTGAATGCGATCCTACGCAGAACGCGACGCACGCGCAGGGCCAACCGCCAGGCAGGCTGTATCCTTGCCCAGATAAGCCCCAGCGCCAACATCAGGCCACGGTCCACGCGCCGGGACCTGCCGGCGCGGACGACGTGCGTGACTCGCCCGATCACATCCTCCGCGGTGAACGACGGGTCGGCTACGTTGCGCGCGTCCCCGCGCGTAGTCCAGCGCACAGCGCCATCCAGGAGCTCGCGACGCAGCAAGCGGTGGGCGAACACCGCACCGGCATTCGACCGGAACAGCACTACCTGGCCCACACGAAGCGAATCGTCCCCCACGCGCTCCAACACCAGCTCGTCGCCGTCCAGGATGAACGGCGCCATGCTGCGCCCGTGCGCTCGGAAGCGTAGCCCTCCACTCTCCTGGATCAGCTCGGCGCTGAGCTGAGCGAACAGCTCATGGTCCAGCACCAGCTCCCGCGTGCCTGATCTGTTTTCGTCCACGGAACCTGTCCGCACATGTGTTTTTGACATCCTCTTCAGTCTACAATGTCCGAAAGTGCGAGTACAGACCATATCAACCGTCACCGGTGGGCATCGTCTTTCCCATACGAACGTCACAGAACCAATGGAGACGGCGGTCCTCCGCCGTTACAAACACCCGCGGGAAGATCCCAAACCCCACCGGCGGAGGACCGCCGGCTCCAGGTCTCGCAACAAGCGCCAAAACAAAACCAACAGAGACGGCGTCTGCTTGCGGAGGACGGGGCCATCTGGACCGTGATCCCAAACAGATCGCAGATGCGCCCAGTCAGACTTGATTCCGGATGCTCACTCGGGCATGGTGTGGTGGAATGAACCGGACCATTCGAATCGGCATAGTCGGAGCGGGCGCCAATACGGTCGACCGGCACATCCCCAATCTGGCCGGGCTCGACGGCGTTGAGCTCGTCTCCGTCTGTAATCGCGGGCGGGGCTCTTCGGAGCGCGTGGCGCGCCGGTTCGGCATACCGAATGTCTACAACCATTGGGAAGAGCTCGTGAAGGCCGGCGACACCAACGCCATCGTGATAGGCACGTGGCCGTACCTGCATTGTCCCGTGACGCTGGCGGCACTGGCCGCGGGCAAGCACGTCCTCTGCGAAGCCCGCATGGCCATGGACCTCGAGGAAGCCCGCCGCATGCTGCAAGCGGCCGAAGACCATCCCGACCAGGTCGCCCAGCTCGTGCCCTCCCCTTTCACGCTGCACGTCGACCGCACGATCCGCCACCTTGAGAACCAGGACTTCCTCGGGAAGATCCTGGCAATCGAAATCCGGTCGTTCTCGGGCGCCTTCGTCGATCGGGACGCGCCGCTGAGCTGGCGCCAGAACGCGGAGCTGAGCGGCATCAACATGCTCTCGCTGGGAATCTGGTACGAAGCGCTCATGCGCTGGGCCGGCGAAGCTGTCGATGTCACATGTTTCGGAAAGACGGTCGTCGGACAGCGGCAACACCCGGACAACCATCGCATGGTCGACATCGCGTATCCGGACCACCTGACGGTCGTGGCGACCATGGCATCCGGCGCCCAGGCCACTTTCGTTCTGAGCAACATAGCGGGACTGACCCCCACAAATGAAGTCACACTCTACGGCGAACACGGCACTGTCCGCTTCACCGGCGGAAAGCTGTATGCGGGCAAACAGGGCGACGCATCACTCGAAGAGGTGCAAATCCCGCCCGAAGAAGCCGTCGGCTGGCGTGTCGAAGAGGAGTTCGTCAATGCTATCCGCGGCATCGAACCCGTTGCCCGCACCACCTTCGCCGACGGCGTAGAGTACATGGAATTCACCCAGGCGGCCCGGCAGAGCCTGCAGACGGGCAAGAAGGTCGAGTTGCCGTTGGAGTGATTCTATCTCTCGTGATTGACATCGTTTCGTCGGGTCGCCTATTCTAAACTGCATTTCAGTGTAAGGAGAGTGGGATGAATGGCATGGTTCTGCTGGTTGGCGGGGCGGTTTTCTTTGTTGCCGCTTACTTTGTGTATGGGCGCTACCTGCAACGGTTGTTCGGCGTAGACCCCTCGCGCCGGACGCCGGCGCACACGAAGCGCGACGGAGTCGATTACGTTCCGACGCGCCTGCCCGTGCTTTTTGGCCACCATTTTGCCTCAATCGCCGGCGCCGGACCGATTGTGGGACCCGTCCTGGCCGCCTATCTCGGATGGGGGCCGGTCGCGATCTGGGTCCTGCTGGGCTGCGTGTTCATCGGCGCCATGCACGATTTTGCGGCGCTCTTTCTTTCGGTCAGGCACGAAGGGCGCTCGATCGGTCACGTGATCGAGGACCACTTGGGGTACATGGGACGCCAGATTTTCCTGCTCTTCTGCTGGCTGGCGTTGATCCTCGTCGTCGCGATTTTCGCAATCCTGGTAGCCAAGACATTCGTCGCCACCCCGGCGGTGGCGACCGCTTCGCTGCTCTTCATCGGCATGGCCCCCATCTTCGGATATCTCGTATACCGCAAGAACCTGTCGATTCTCCTCGGCAGTCTCGTCTTTGTCCCGCTGCTGTTCGTGTTCATCTGGCTGGGCACGGTCATTCCGCTCGACCTGACGGCCATGGGACTCACGGCCGACGCAGCGAACCGGACCTGGGTGTTCGTCCTGCTGGTATACGTGTCGATCGCCTCGATTCTGCCGGTATGGCTGTTGCTCCAGCCGCGCGATTACCTCAACTCGTACCTGCTGTACGCGATGCTGGCTGCCGGTTTTGCGGGAATCGTGATCGTGGCACCCAAGTTCAACATGCCCGCATTCACCGGCTGGTCGGCGACAACGCCCAAGGGCGGCATCGGACACATATTCCCGATCCTGTACGTTACCGTAGCCTGCGGCGCCTGTTCCGGTTTCCACGCCCTCGTTTCATCCGGAACAACGGCCAAGCAGATCGACAACGAGAGCCATATGAAACCGATCGGCTATGGCGGCATGTTGATAGAAGGTCTGGTAGCCCTGATGGCATTGATCAGCGTCGCGATCCTGACCAAGAGCGACTACATGACAATGCTGAAGAGCGGCTCGCCGGTCGGCGCTTTTGCGGGTGGTCTGGCATCGTTCGCCGTCAAGCTGGGGCTGGAAGCAGAGGTCGGAAAGACGTTCTTCGCGTTGGCCATCTCCGCGTTCATGTTGACCACGCTCGATACGGCCACACGACTGACGCGCTTCACCTGGCAGGAGCTGTTCCTGCCGTCGGCCGACGGCGCCCAGCACGCCGGCCGGGGGACGCGCAAACTACTGGCCAACCCGGTGACCGCAACCCTGATCGCCGTTGTCCTGGCCGGCTACCTCGCCGTCAGCGGCAACGCCTGGCAGATATGGCCGGTATTCGGCGCGTCCAACCAGCTCCTGGCCGCCCTGACGCTCCTGATCCTCACCCTTGTCCTGGTGAAGAAGCGCGCCAACTTCTGGGTTGCGCTGATTCCGATGATCTTCATGAGTACGATCACGGTGTGGGCGCTGGTCCAGTTGCTGAAGAAGAACCTGGGCGAAGGAGGACACACGGCACTTGTGATCGCTACCGGCGGACTACTAGTTATGGCGGCGGTCCTGACCGGACAGTCTGTGTTCTCACTGAGGAAAGCGGCCACAGCCGAAAAAGGTACGTAGCAAGATGGCGAACGAACTGGCTTTCATACTCATCAATCCGTACTCGATTGCCAAATCGAGGACGGGCGGCGTGATTGCGCGCATAATCAGCCGCACGGACGCCAAACTGCTCGGCGCGCGCATGTTCGGTCCCGGCCAGGAGCTGGCCGACAAGTACGCAGACCTCATCGAGAGCCTGGCAACAGAGAACCCGCGCGTGGGCCGGTTGCTGGCCGACTACGTGCGGCGTCAGTACGCGCCCGATCCGGAAACAGGCAAGCCGCGACGCGTCATGCTCCTCCTCTTCGAAGGCGAAAACGCCATCCAGAAGATATGGGATGTCACCGGCAGCGTAACCAACCGGATGGTGTCCGGCTCCACGATTCGGGACACCTACGGGGACTACATTGAAAACGACGCGGGCGACCTGGTCTACTTCGAGCCTGCAATCCTCGTGAGCCCGAGTCTCAAGAGATGTGCCGCGACGTTGCGGCTGTGGGCCGGCTACTCGGCCGGTGACGGTGGCGTCATCGACAACGCTACGGACGTTGCCGTAGGCGACGACGTTCAGCAGACGCTGGTCATACTCAAGCCCGACAACTTCCGGTTCCCGAGTCTGCGTCCCGGCAGCATCATCGACGTGCTGTCGACGTCGGGACTGCGCATTGTCGCGGTCAAGAAATTCGCCATGACCGTGGCCCAGGCAGAGAGATTCTATGGCCCGGTGCAGCACGATCTGCGCAACAGGTTCGCGGAAATCGGCACGCCCCGCGCCGTCGAGACCCTTTCGCAGGCGTTCGGCTTTCGCGTTCCGGAAGGACCGGTCCGCAGCATGTGCGACGCGCTGGGACCGGCGTTCGCCAGCGCCCAGTTCGAGAACATCGTCAAGTTCATGACGGGACACAAGCCATCCGAATGCGCCGAAGGCGAACGGGCGCCAAAGTGCTCCGAGGAGTGCCTCGCCCTCGTCTACGAAGGCCGCAACGCCGTCTCGATCATCAGGAAAATCCTGGGACCGACCGACCCCAGCAAGGCCCGGTCCGGCACGGTTCGCCGTGAGTTCGGAACGGATATCATGGTCAATGCGGCGCACGCCTCCGATTCGCCGGAGAACGCGACGCGCGAAATGCAGATTATCAACATGAAAGAAGATACGATCAGCGCTCTGGTCGAAGCCCACTACGGCAAGTAAGGGAAAGGGACAGCCAAAATGAACAAACGCGTCAGCGCCATCGCACCGTCAGTCACGCTGGGAATCACGAGCAAAGCCAAGGCCATGGCCGCCGCGGGGGAATCCGTGTGCAGCTTCGCGGCCGGCGAACCGGACTTCGACACTCCCGAGAACATCAAGGCCGCGGCCATCCGCGCCCTGCAGGCGGGCGAAACAAAGTACGCGCCGGTGGCGGGAATCCCCCCCCTGCGCGAGGCAATCTCCAACAAGCTGCGCGAGGAGAACGGACTCAACTACGAACCGTCCCAGATCGTCGTCAGTTGCGGGGCCAAACACTCGCTCTTCAACGTCATCATGACGATCTGCGACGAAGGTGACGAGGTCGTCATCCCCGCCCCGTTCTGGCTCAGCTACGAAGAAATGGTCGGCATGTCCGGCGCAAAGAGCGTGATTGTCCCCGGAAACGAGGCCAACGACTACAAGCTCACGCCCGAAGCATTTGAAGCCGCGATCACCGACAAGACGCGCGCCATCATTCTCAACAGCCCGTCCAACCCGATCGGCATCGTCTACAGCGGCGATGAATTGCGGGCACTGGCCCAGCTCGCGGCCGAACGCGGCATCCTGATCGTGGCCGACGAGATCTACGAGAAGCTCATCTACGACGGCATGCAGCACGTCAGCATCGGCAGTTTCTCGGACGAAATCCTGGCCCACACGATCACCGTGAACGGTTTCAGCAAGTGCGCGTCCATGACCGGCTGGCGCCTGGGCTACACCGCCGCGCCGCCCGCCGTTGCAAAGGGCATGAGCGCCCTGCAGAGCCACAGCACCTCGGGGGCGACCACCTTCGCCCAGTACGGCGCCCTGGAAGCCCTGACGAACGGCATCGACGGACTCGACGAAATGGTGGCGGCCTTCGCCGAGAGACGCACCACGATCTACAACCGCCTGACGGCCATGGAAGGCATCCGTTGCGTCATGCCGCGCGGCGCATTCTACGTCCTGCCCAGCATCGATGCGTTCGGCATGGATTCGGTGTCGTTTGCCGAGAAGCTGCTCGAAACCGAGAAGGTCGCCGCGGTGCCCGGCAAACCGTTCGGCGCCGACGGCAACGTACGCCTGTCATACGCCTGCGGCATGGAGAACATCCAGGAAGGCATGGATCGGCTGGAGCGCTTCCTGGGAACGCTGCGCTAGTTGAGCTCGGCGGAAGTAACGTAACATCGCTTCGTCTCGACCGAAGTCCC
>CAZKRK010000185.1:0-14888 GCA_964555035.1 uncultured Victivallales bacterium
GCGCACTACGCGCCGACACTCGCAAGCGGCCCATGGCCTTTTGATACAGCCCCGTCGCCGCAGCGCAGCGGAGGCGGGTGAGGGGCCGGCCGTTGGCGCCCTCGGGATGACCGGCGGGAGTTGAGGCTCCCGGCCAGTGGTCGACCCGTAAGATAGGAACTGCCAGGCCACCCCGCAATTACGTTTTGCCGTTTCTAAGATGGCGCGTACTGCAAACGTCTCCAAAGCACGGCCCAGAATGACCACATCATCACGGAGGGAACAAGCTATGAAGCCGAAACGCAGTCGTCGCCAGCAAACGTCCGCATCCGAGAGACTTTCGATGTCTGCCATGATCGACGTCGTCTTTCTGCTGCTGGTGTTCTTTGTGATTGTGGTCAAACCGCGGGACATCATCGCGGGACTGGAGGTGTGCCGCCCGCGGGGACAGGACACGCCTCCGGTAGTCAAACCAAGACTGGTACGAGTGACCGTACACAGGGATGGCTACACGCTGAACGGCAGGAACGTGTCGATCGAACGGATTGACGAGTATCTCGCCCGCCTCGCCGGCTATTCCACGAACACGCCCATAACGGTCACCTCAACCGCCGACGCTCCCCATTCCGGTCTCGTCAAGGTGCTGGACAAGTGCAAGAAATCGCACCTGTGGGATCTGCGGGTGTTCAGTCTTTGAGCGGGGATTCCGTAGAACGGTTCTACGGAAATCGCCACGTCCTCCGCCCGCAGGATGTGGTCAAGGAAAACGTCGCTTTCGGGTTCTCCGAGGTAGATGGCCAAGACAGCCGATGTGTCCACAATCACCCGTCAATCCTCCCTTGGCGCACCGTCTTCGTCGTAGAGATCGTCGTCCGTCAGCAGCGGTCCCGTGAAATGCTCTCGAAATCGGCGTGACAGTGCCTTGACCTCGGCCTTACGTGTGGCAAGTCCATTCTGGTTGCGCAGGCGTGCCAAGCGCTCTTTCAGCGCCTTGCCGATGGCCTCGGTGATGGTCTCTCCGGTCATCCCCGCCAGTTCACGGGCAAGGTGATCGGTCATCGGATCTCTAATGCTCAACGCCATGTATATACCTCCTTATGCGACGTCTACATGTATAGATGATGACAATGGGACGTCCTGGTCAAGCAGACATCGGGTCAGCGTGATTTCGATCGCAGGAAGTAGGTGCCTTGTCCCTCGCAGTGTGCTAACCTACGCGCCGGAATGTGGGGGTCTGTGGAGAGTGTTCTTTGACGGGCTGCCCTGAAGGAGACACACTCATGACCGCACCGACAAACATTGCCGTGGCTGTTCTGTGGTTGATCGGCGGGCTCGCCTTGTTCCTGTACGGAATCGAAATGATGGGCGATGCCCTGCGCAGGGCCGCCGGCCCCGGACTGCGCATTCTGTTCGATCGTGTCAGCGGGTCGCGCCTGCGCGGGTTGGCTGCCGGGACCGTCGTGACCGCGCTGATCCAGAGCTCCAGCGCCGCGACCGTGATGGTGGTCGGCTTTATCAATGCCGGACTGCTGACGTTCGAGCGCTCGGTTGCCCTGATCCTGGGGGCCAATCTCGGCGCCACCATTACGCCTATGATTACCGCGCTGGATCTCGACGAGCTAGCGCTTCCCCTCCTCGGGCTCGGCTTCGTCGTCTACCTGGCCGGACGCAAACGGATATGGCATGAAGCAGGATTCGCCTGCATGGGACTTGGGATGCTTTTCTTCGGGCTGTCGCTCATGAAACTATCCATGGGCGGCTACAGCGACGAGATTCGCGAGTGGCTCAACATGTTCGCAACGGCCGGTCCGCTTGGCTACGTGCTCGCGTTCCTCGTGGCTGCCGTCGCGACGGCTGTCATCCAGAGCAGCGCGGCCACGATCGTCATGATTCAGGCCCTGGCGTTCGAAGGCGCACTGACGCGCCTGGATACCGCTATCCCGATGATTATTGGAGCGCAGGTCGGCACGTGCATCACCGCCATTCTCGCATCGCTGCGCGGTTCCCTCTCAGCGAAACGTGCCGCGCTGGCCCACCTCTTTTTCAACGTGATCGGAGGCGGCGTGGCCTTTGCCCTGTTGCCTGTCTATGTGCGGTTCATACCTCTGACCGCCGCAACGCTGCCGGTGCAGGCGGCCAATGCACACCTCATCATACGGCTGATGAACGTATTGCTTTTCACGCCTTTCGCCCCACTCCTGGCGCGGCTGGTCATGGCGGTCGCGCGCGGCAAGGACAGGTTGAACGCCACCCCCGAGCACCTCGATTTCAGGAAGATAGATGAGCCGGAAACGGCCCTCGAATCGGTCAACCTGGAAATTCGTGCCTTGCTCGACACCTGCATGGAAGTGCTCAACGATGCCGTCGACGCGTTTCTCGCCCGTGACGACGCGGCCGGTCGGTTCGTGAGCAAACGCGAAACGTTGATCGACGACATGCAGCAGACGATCGCCGGCTATCTTGTGCGCGTGTCGAAACACCCCGTGCCACCCGAGCTGGCTCCGCGCCCTTCGTTATTGATGCACATTCTCAGCGACGTCGAACGCATTGGCGACCATGCGGAGAACATCGTGGAACTCGCCGACATGCAGGGCGGCGGTGTCGGGTTCAGCCAGGCGGCCGTCGACGAAGTTCGCGAGCTGCAGAAGAAGATCGAGGGAATCGGACGTCCCGTCCGCGCGGCCCTGGACAGCCGCTCGGAAGAGGACATGCGCGAAGTGCTGCGCCTGAAGGTAGACATCAACGAGGCAGTGGACCGAATGCTGGACAACCACGCCACCCGCCTCACGGAAGGTGCGTGCAACCCGATCGGCGGCATGATCTTCGTGGAGCTGGTTACGAACCTGCGGCGCGTGGCCAATCACCTCCGCAACATAGCAGCCAGCGCCACCAGCCGCACGGCCGAGCCCAGCCGGCAGATCCAGGCGTTGAAAGAGGAACTCATGGCCGAAGCGGCCAGTGAGGCGAAGTAGACCCTATCCGAAGAGAGCTCGCATTTGCCTGGAACGGCGGAGGACCGCCGTCTCCAGCTTTGTCCGGACAACCTCGAATCAACCGCTCGATAGAACACGCAAGTCGGCAACGCCTTAAGGCGCGTTGCGTCTCGGACAATTCGGCAGGGATACTGCAAACCCACCCTGTCATCCCGAGCGTAGCGGAGCGGAGTCGAGGGATCTCGGGAATTGGCAACCACGCCGGACGTGCTTGGCAACTCTCGAGATCCCTCGACTCCGCTCCGCTGCGCTCGGGATGACAGGGCTGGGGTTGCAGTTTCCGGTCAGTCCCGCCCCGGGGGGCTGCGCTGCAAAGCCAATTGGAGCGGGAAACGTAGAACGGTTCTACGTAACGCCGCAACCAGTCAAGTTCCCGACCAGTCACCGCAACCGGGGCAGTACGGCAGAAGTCCCTGAGCGCTGGATTGTCAACCAGGACGACAATGACGGTTGACAATCGGCGGCCGACGTCTATCATCCCGTCTTCATGAATGCGACCAGCCAGGAGATTCTCGGGATGCTCAAGGAGAGGGAGGCGTGGGTGTCCGGGGAGGACATCGGCGCCCGTTTCGGCATGTCTCGCAGCGCCGTCTCCAAGCACATCGGCGCGCTGCGCGACGGCGGTTACGAGATCGAATCCTCCTCGCGCCGGGGATACCTGTTTCGGTCTGCCCCCAACACGCCCAGCGAAGCCGAAGTGGCGCCGCGATTGACGACGCGGTTTGTCGGGCGGTCGCTCGCGTACATTCCCGAGGTCGATTCAACCAACAGCATGGCGGCCGACCGGGCGCGAAGTGGAGCACCCGACGGCATGACCGTGACCGCCGACTGCCAATCGGCCGGTCGCGGCCGTCTTCGGCGACAGTGGTTCTCGCCGCCCGGCGACAACCTGTACTTCAGTGTCCTCCTGCGTCCGGCGGTTCCGCCCTGGCGAGTTGGCCAGCTACCCCTGGTTGCGGCCGTAGCGGTGTTGAAGGCGCTCGATGCACGCTGGCCGGCCCTCGCGGCGTCGGTCAAGTGGCCGAACGACATCCTGGTCGATGGTCGCAAGCTCTGCGGCATCCTCTGCGAAAGCGCGGCCGAAACGGACCTCGTGCATCACGTGATCGTCGGCATCGGACTCAACTGCAACACGCGTTCCTTTCCCGCGGAGCTTCGTGACACGGCTACCTCGCTACGCATCGAGACCGGCGGCGGCGTATCACGCCCGGCCTTGCTCGCCGATGTGCTCAACGCACTCGAGCCCGAATACGAGCGCTGGCGCGAGGCACAGGATTTGAGTCCGTTTCTGCCCCTGCTCACGAGCCGTCTCGCGATGCATGACCGGCATGTTGTGGTGAAGAACATCCGCGGGGAGCTGCGCGGGCGTGTGACCGGTATCGCCGCCGACGGGGGGCTTGTGTTGGAGACCTCCGAAGGTCCCGTCACGGTCGTCTCGGGGGATGTGAGCTAGTGTCAAGAGTTCTATGAAGAAGCAAGAAATCCGGCTCAGCCCCGTGTGGGAGATGATAGGTAGAAAGATGGGATGGTAGAAAGATGATACAGTCAATTCTCCCGTCTTCTTACCTTCCCACTTTTCTACCGATACCACACTTGGGTTGCGGGCGACACCCGCGTTGAACAAGAAGACGTGCTGTCGGTTCTGACCAGAACGTCAAACCGGGTAGACGAATAATGAACGGAAGGAACATGAACCGTCACATCGAACAAGCCTATCGGTATCTGGACCGTGGTGAGTCTGTCCCGCGGGAACTGGCGTATGAGCTGGCCGCCCTGGATGGGGAGGAGACCCTGGACCTGGTGTCCCTGGCGAACAAGGTGCGCAATCGGCATGCGCCTGACATCGAGAGTTGCTCGATCGTCAATGCAAAGTCCGGCCTGTGCGGGGAGAACTGCCGCTTCTGCGCGCAATCCATGCACCACGTCGTTGACGTCGATCGCTATGAGCTGATGAGCGAGTCGGAGTTGCTGGAGAAGGCGCGCGCCGCCCGGGCCGTCGGGGTGTCGCACTTCGGGATCGTAACCAGCGGCCGGGGATACCCCGAGCCCACGCCTGAACTCGAGTCCATCTGCCGTGCCATCGAGCGGATCCACGAGGAATTGCCCGAGATGGCGATCTGCGCTTCACTGGGCATGCTGGGCGAGGAAGCCGCACGAATGCTGGCGGCATGCCGCATCGCCCACTACAACATCAACCTCCAGGTGGCGCCCGAACGTTACCGGGACCTTATCGCCGATACGCATGACGTGGACGAGCGCGTCACAACCATCAAGCACCTGCGTAAGCACGGGGTCACGGTCTGTTGCGGGGCCATATTCGGTGTGGGCGAGAGCATGGTCGATCGCGTTGACCTGGCCTTCGCACTGCGTGAGCTCGACGTCAGCGTGATCCCGCTGAACGTGCTGATCCCGATCGCGGGCACGCCGTTGGCCGACGCTACGCCGATATCGGCCATGGAAGCCGCAAAGACATTCGCCCTCTTTCGCCTGGTCAATCCCCGCAAGACCATCAAGTTCGCCGCCGGCCGTGAGACGCGCATGAAGGACTTCCAGGGGTTGCTGATGCTGGCCGGCATAAACGGGTTGCTCACTGGCGGGTACCTGACCACCCGCGGTCGTGAGACGGATGAAGACAAGGCCCTTGTGCGGGAGTTGCAGGCGTTCCGAAGATGAAGAGCACTGCCCTTAATCGCTTTGCCGAAGAGTTGCACCGGCTGGATGAGACCGGACTGCGGCGGCGACTGCCGTCAATAGGCCCGCGGGACGGCGCTCGTCTTGTCTGTGGCGACGCGGAGTTGCTCAACCTGTCGTCCAACGACTACCTCGGCCTCGGCGGCGATGCCGCGTCGCACGCGAGTTTCTTCGCATCGGCCGGCGCGTTCGATTCGGCTACGCACGGCATGACCGCTTCGGCATCGCGACTGTTGACCGGCAACCATCCCGCCTATGCATTGCTGGAGCAGGACCTTTCCGACCTGTACGGCGGGCGAGCGGCCACGGTTTTCAGCAGCGGCTATCACGCCAACGTGGGCATCTGTTCGGCCCTGGCCGGCAAAGACGACTGCTTCTTCGCGGACAAACTGTGCCATGCCAGCCTGATCGACGGAATGCGGCTGTCCGGCGCCGAGCTGCGTCGCTACCGTCATCGCGACACCGACCACCTGGAATCGCTGCTGGAGAAACACGCCGGCGCCTGCCGCGGTGTATTCATCGTCTCCGAGTCGGTGTTCAGCATGGACGGCGACATTGCGGACCTCGAACGCCTTGTGGCGTTGAAGAAGCGCCACGGGGCGATACTCGTCGTTGACGAAGCGCACGCGGTCGGGGTGTTCGGCGAGCGGGGTTTGGGAGTTAGCGAGCGGGACGGGCTTGTCGAGGAGGTCGACGTGCTCGTCGGCACCTTCGGCAAGGCCTACGCCTCTTTCGGCGCCTTTGCCGTCACGGACGGGATAACGCGGGACTACCTGGTCAACAGCGCGCGGTCGTTGATATTCACCACGGCGCTGCCGCCGGCGGTAGTGAGCTGGACGCGCACGACCCTTGAGCGGGCCGTGTCCATGAAGCAGGAGCGACGGCATCTGGCCGCACTGTCGTCGCGGTTGCGAGAGGCGTTGCGCGCCGCGGGTGTCGACACGCGCGGGGATTCGCAAATCGTTCCGGCCATCGTGGGCGACAACGCCGCCGCTTGCCGGTTGGCGGAAGGCCTGCGCGGCGAGGGCTACCTGGCGTTTCCCATTCGTCCGCCCACCGTGCCGCCGGGCACGGCCCGCATCCGCCTTTCGCTGACCGCCGATATGAGCTGGGAGCAGCTCGAGAGGATTCCGGAGATAATGAGCGGTGGCTAGTGAACTGAATCTGGAGACGGCGGTCCTCCGCCGTTACGAGCAAATGTGAGTGCACGTGGTGAAACAAAGGAGGAACTTCGTTCATTTCTGTTTCCGTCCGTGCTCGATTCTTGCTCGTAACGGCGGAGGACCGCCGTCTCCAGGTTCTATTGACGGGCGTTTCGCGAACGTAGACCCTTTTCGGATGGGGTCTAGTTAGTTGCGGGCAGTGAGTAGTTGATCGTGAATAGCCACTGGACAAAGAACAACGGCAACCGGAACCTGATCGTCTTCCTGAACGGGTGGGGGATGGACGGGTGTGTCGCGGTGCAGGCGCCGCCGCCTGACGGCTGGGACATGTTGGTCCTCTATGACTACGCCGTCCTCGAAATGCCGTTCGACGACTTGGAGTCGCTGGTTGAGCCGTATGACCGCAGCGTTCTGATCGCGTGGTCCATGGGCGCGTGGGCCGCCGGCCGGGTTTTCGCAACGCTGAGCAGTCTCTTCGACCGCGCCGTGGCGGTGAACGGTACGGCACGGCCGATCGACGCGCGCTACGGCATTCCGCCCGACGTGTACCACGCAACCATGGACGGTTTCTCGGAAGAGACGCGCGACGCTTTCTACCGCCGCATGTGTCACTCGCGTGGAACGCTGCGGCGTTTTCTGGAGGCGCCGCCCGCCCGTTCGGTCGATGACCAGCGGCAGGAGCTCGAAGCCATCCTGCGGCAGACCCGGCAGTCGGCAGAGACGCCGGCCTATCCGTTTGCCGAGGCGTTTATCGGCACGAAGGATCTCATCATGGGCGCCCGGAACCAGAAACGCTTCTGGGCCGCCGTCGGCGTCCCCTGCACTGTGCGGGACATGCCCCACTACCCGTTTGCCGACATGACCTGGGAGGAGTTGCTCGCCGATGCAACAGACCGTGGATAAGCAACTCGTACGCGACCGGTTTCGGCGCAAGCTGGCGAGCTACGATCGCCATTCGGAGGTCCAGGCCGCCATGGCGCACGGGTTGCTGGAGCAGCTCGTCCAATGGCGCGGGAACCGGTTTGAGCGGGTGTTGGAGATCGGTTGCGGGTCCGGGAAGCTGACACGGCTGATCGCGGATGCGCTCGACGTTCGTGAGTTCTACGCCAACGACATTGTCGAGGACTGTCGCGCCCTGGTGGAAGAGACGACGCGGGACGCTTCCATGGCGTGCCGGTTCATCGGCGGCGACATCGAGGGCGAGCTCGGTCTGCCGTCCGACCTGGATGCGATTTTGTCCAACGCGGCGTTCCAGTGGCTCGAGGATCTCGGCGCCATGCTGCGCCGCTGCGCCGCGCTGCTTGGCGGGAAGGGGGTGCTGGCCTTCTCGACGTTCGGTCCCGACAAC
This sequence comes from uncultured Victivallales bacterium, assembly GCA_964555035.1. Taxonomy (GTDB): domain Bacteria; phylum Verrucomicrobiota; class Kiritimatiellia; order UBA8416; family CAYOBW01; genus CAZKRK01. The sequence goes on from CAZKRK010000185.1 coordinate 8,175, forward strand.
CTGCGGGAGCTGCGGGCGGTGACCGGTGCGGGGCTGGCCTATCCGGAGGCAGCGCATATCGTACGCGTGCTCGAACGGGACTTCCGCGTGCTGTATCGGTGGGAGGATACGCGAACATCTCGCTTCGCTTCGCCACTGGACGTGTTGAGACATCTGCGCGCCATGGGGGCGAATGCGGTGGCGCAGGTGCGCTGGCAGCGATCGGCCATTGACCGCTTCGTCACGTCGTATCGCGAACTGTGGGGTGATGGCGAATCGGTGGCGCTTACATACCACCCGATGATCTTCATTGCGGAGAAGAGCTGATGCCGGTTGTGTTTGTCACGGCTATTGACACTGGTGTCGGCAAGACGTTTGTCACCGGCCTCATGGCACGTTACCTGGCCCTGCGCGGCAGACGCGTCATCACGCAGAAGCTCGTCCAGACCGGCTGCCGCGGCGTGTCGGAAGATATTGCCGTTCATCGGGAGCTGATGGGCATCGAACTCACGGACGACGACAAACAGGGACTGACGTGTCCGTACGTATTGGACTACCCTGCCTCGCCGCACCTGGCTGCCGCCATGCAGGACGTGCGCATCGAGCCCCGCGTCCTGAGTGAAGCGACGGCCACGCTGGCCGCGCGCTACGAGTACGTTCTGCTCGAGGGCGTCGGCGGGATTGAGGTGCCGCTGACGGAAACGACAACCACTCTCGACTACGTGGCGGAGCAGGGGTATCCCCTCATCGTCGTCAGTTCGCCCCGTCTGGGCAGCATCAACCACACGCTGCTGACGCTGCGCGCGGCGCGCATGCGCGGATTGGATGTGCGGGGAATCGTGTACAACCGGCACAAGGAGCAGGACCGGCCCATTGCCGACGATTCGCGCCGTGTGTTCGAGCGCGCGCTACGGGAGAATGGAGCGGACGGCTGGATCGTCGACGTCCCCGAAGTCGACGACTGGCGGCGCCTCCCTGACGTCGACTGGTCGGTGCTGGAGGGACAATGGAAGTGAACGAACAACTGTGGCAGGAGCGTCTGGCGTTCGATGCCGGTCATATCTGGCATCCGTATACGTCGATGAAGGAGCCGCTGCCGGTGTATCCCGTGGACTCCGCCGACGGCGTCAGACTGCGTCTGGCGGACGGCCGCGAGCTGATAGACGGCATGTCGTCCTGGTGGGCTGCCATCCACGGTTACAATCACCCCGTGCTCAATGCAGCTCTCGAGGCGCAGGCGTCGAAGATGTCTCACGTCATGTTCGGCGGTTTGACCCATGAGCCGGCCGTTGAACTGTGTCGGCTGCTGGTCGAACTGACCCCGGAGCCGCTGGAGCGGGTCTTCCTGTGCGATTCGGGCTCGGTGGCGGTCGAGGTCGCCGTCAAGATGGCGCTACAGTACTGGCAGGCTGTCGGACGGCCGTCCAGGCGCCGGCTGTTGACGGTCCGTTCGGGCTATCACGGTGACACGTTCGCGGCCATGTCGGTTTGCGACCCGGTCACCGGCATGCACCACCTGTTTCAGGATGCGTTGATGAAGCAGTACTTCGCGGAAGCTCCGCGCTGCACTTTCGAGTCTGCCTGCGACGAGCACTGCCTGGACGATTTCCAGCGCCTGGTCGAGACCCATCACGACGAGCTTGCCGCCGTGATTCTGGAGCCCATTGTCCAGGGCGCGGGCGGGATGCGGTTCTATTCGCCGCTGCACCTGCGCCGCGTGCGTGAGCTGTGCGATGCTTTTGACGTGCTGCTGATCGCCGACGAGATCGCTACCGGTTTCGGCCGCAGCGGGCGGCTGTTTGCGTGCGAGCATGCCGGCATCGTGCCTGACATAATGTGTCTCGGCAAAGCGCTTACGGGCGGCACGATGACCCTTGCCGCGGCGCTGACGACGCCTCGCGTGGCCGACGGGATTTCCAACGGCGAACCGGGGAACTTCATGCACGGGCCGACTTTCATGGGCAACCCGTTGGCCTGCGCTGTTGCGGCGTCAAGCATCCGTCTACTGCTGGATTCGCCCTGGCAGCAGCGCGTCGCCGCCATCGAGGCCCAATTGCGGCACGAGCTGGCGCCTTGTGCGGAGCTGCCGGGCATTCGCGACGTGCGCGTGCTGGGGGCGATCGGCGTGGTGGAAACGCGCGAGCCGGTCGATATGGCGACGATGCAGGGCGCCTTTGTCGAACGCGGCGTCTGGGTTCGCCCCTTCGGCCGCCTCGTCTACCTCATGCCGCCCTACATTATCGGTCCCGACGATCTGACAGCGCTGACGACGGCGGTGTGCGACGTCGTGCGGGGGGGAGGGGATGCTTCTCTGAACTCAACTGCACTTGCTCGCTATTGACGCGCGTCGTCGCTCGCGGCAAACTACGTGGCAATGAAGAACGAACCGAACGACCCGATCGTTTCGCTGACGTCGTGCAACCGCACCGTGGCCCATGCCCCGCTCGGCGCCTATCCCGATGCGGACGCGGCCCGGGACCGCGCACCCTCGCCCTTTGTTCGCAGCCTCAACGGGACGTGGGCTTTCGCCCTTACGCGTTCGCCGCGCGACATGCCCGGCGGTTTTCTGGAAGCCGAGACGGCCGGGGACGACTGGATCGGTACGGCCGTGCCGTCCAACTGGCAACTCGACGAGCGCGTGGACGACCAGCCTATCTACACGAACATGCCCTATCCGTTTCGCGTGGGCGCGGACGGGGGCTGCGTGCCGCCCGATGTGCCCGACGTCAATCCGACCGGCTGGTACCGCCGGACGTTCGAAATTCCCGACAGCTGGCACGGACGGCGGCTGTTTCTGTTGTTCGAGTCCTGCGACTCCGCGTGTCGCGTCTGGGTCAACGGCGCCGAGGTCGGGTACAGCCAGGACAGCAAGCTGCCGCACGAGTTCGAGGTCACGGACTTTGTCTCTCCGGGGCGCAATCGTCTCGCCGTCATGGTGCCGCGCTACTGTGCCGGGTTCTGGCTCGAGGACCAGGACTACTGGCACCTGAGCGGCATTCAGCGCGACGTCGTGCTCTATGCCAAACCGGCAACGCATATCCGTGATTTCGTCGTGCGCACTTCGTTTGACAAGTGGTGCTACGATGCCGAGTTGCTCGTACGCGCGTACGCGGGTTTTGGGAGAGGGGAAGGGCAGCGCGCCGGATACGCGCTGGAGGTGGAGCTCTTTGACCCCGAAGGCCTCGCCGTGTTCAGTGCACCAACTTCAATTCCCGTTTCCATGGCCTCGCCTATGTACGGCGACACCGATCCCGAGTACGGCGCCGCGCTCGTGAAGCTGCCGGTGACGGACCCGCGCCCGTGGACGGCGGAAACGCCCGACCTCTACACTGTCGTCATGACGCTCAAAGCCCCGAACGGCGACAGCGTGGACTTCGAAAGCTGCCGTGTCGGGTTTCGCCAGGTCGAGATTGACAACGGTACTCTGCTGCTGAACGGCAGACGCCTGGTCGTGCGCGGCGTGAACTGCCACGAGCACCATCCCGAGCGGGGGCGGTCCCTCAACCGTGACGACATGCGCGCGGAACTCGTTGCGATGAAGCGTCTGAATTTCAACGCCGTCCGTACGAGCCACTATCCGCACCACTCCGCGTTCTACGACTTGTGCGACGAGCTGGGGATGTACGTGGTGGACGAGGCCAACCTGGAAACGCACGGTGTCGGGGCGCAACTCAGCAAAGACCCGCGTTGGCTGTCGGCTTACATGGAGCGCGTCCAGCGCATGGCCCTGCGGGACAAGAACCATCCCTGCGTGATTGCCTGGTCGCTCGGCAACGAGTCGCACCACGGTCCGCACCACGCCGCCATGGCAGCGTGGTTGCGACACTACGATCCTACTCGTCCCGTCCAGTACGAGAGCGGGTTCCCGGGGCCGGCGATCAGCGATATCGTGGCGCCGATGTATCCTAGGCTGGAATGGCTTAGGGAGGTGCTGAATGACCCCTTGGAAATGCGGCCGCTGGTCATGTGCGAATATGCTTACAGCAAAGGCAATGCTCTGGGCAGTTTTCACAAGTACTGGGACCTCATCAATGGCCTGTCCCGTTTCCAGGGCGGATTCATCTGGGATTGGCGCGATAAAGCGTTGGTCCGCACAGTCGACGGGCGTTCCGAGTGGGCCTACGGCAACGAATTCGACGGTGGCATCGGTCCCGACGGTCACAGCTACGGGAAGACGGAGAACCCGCAGATGTGCTGCAACGGCGTCGTCAATGCGGATCTGCGGCCCAAGCCCGGGGCATGGGAAGTCAAGAAAGTGCAGGCGCCGGTCGCCTTCATTGCCCATGACCCCGAGAAGCTCCTGGGCGGCCGGTTGTCAATGCGGAACGATTACCTGGCGCTCGACCTCTGCCATTTGGAGCTCGCATGGGAAATCACCGGGAACGGGGTGGTGGAACAGAGCGGCGTACTGCCGCCGCCCCTTGCGGCGCCGGGGGAGGAGGGACCGCTCACGATTCCGTTCGAGCGACCGGAGGTGCGCGCCGGGTGCGAGTACTGGCTGAATCTCACGGCCCGCATGAGGTCGAATACGGCTTGGTGTGAGGACGGACACGTCGTAGCCTGGGAGCAATTCCATTTGCCGCTGTCGGCGTCTTCTGTCACCGCCGGGCCGGTACGCGACATGCCGCGCATCGAGGCCGTACGGCGAGGTGATCGGATCGAACTGCATGCGCGTGGTTCCGAGTTTGTCTTTGACAACGGCTTACTCGTCGCGTGGCGCATTGGCGGCGAGGATATCCTCACACGTCCCATGCGGCACGATTTCATGCGTGCGCGTACGGACAATGACTACATCATCGGTAACCCGATCAATTACTTCGAGGCGTGGTTGGAGGCAGGTCTTGACCGCCTGTCCCCGGAAACGGTCAGCTGTGAGCTTGACGAACAGGTCGACGGCGGAACTGCTGTCCGCACAGTGACCTATCACGCGGCGCCCGGGAGTAATCGCGCGATCCGCGTGAGTTCCGTCTATACCGTCAACGGCGCCGGCGGTCTCGAGGTCGAGCACATCGTCGACGCCACGAAGCTGGGTGTCCCGACACTGCCGCGGATCGGTATGGACCTGGCGCTGGCGGCACGATTCGAACACCTCTCCTGGTACGGACGCGGTCCGCACGAGAGCTACCCCGATCGCAAGCAAGCCGCCCTGGTCGGGCTATACCATTCGACCGTCGACGAGCAGTTCTTCCCCTTCATAGACCCCTGCGAGTGCGGCGGCCACGAAGACACTCGCTGGCTGCGTCTCGCGGACGCGAAAGGGGTCGGGATACAGGTCACGGGGCGTCCGTTGCTCCACTTCTCGGCATTGCACTACCCGGTGGAGGAACTGACGCGGGCCGGGCACGTGTACGAGCTGCGGAGGAGCGACGACGTCCACCTGTGCATCGACGGCTACCACATGGGACTCGGCGGCGATACGGGTTGGACCCCCAACGTTCACCCCGAGTTCCTGTTACCGCCGGACGTCTACGGCTACGCATTCACGCTGTCCAGTTGCGATCGGGCGTGACAACCGGGCTCACGATCGTGAGCTTGGTTGTCACATCTCAAGTTGATCCCCGTCTGTTCTTTCGGCATAGTCTCATGGGTAGCCTTGGGGCTCGGCGCAAGCCGGATCAACGTAACGTACGGAGGTCAAAGTGAAGCTGACGAAGATACAGAAGTTCTCGTGGATTGCATGCCCGTGGTTGTTCGGCGTGGTGCTCCTCGTTACCGGGATAGCCCTCCGGGCGGATGAACCGCATCTCAAGACGCTCAACCTCGGCCTGGCATTCCTGCTCCTCACGCTCTACGGGACGAACTCCCTCCTGGCACGACTGGTTGAGAAGGGTGAGAGCGATTGATTGACTGGAGGACCTGCGCTATCGGAATGTCAGCGGGGGCCAGGTTTCTGTCCTGAAGCTGGTCAATTCCAACCCATTCGGCCCGGTCGTGTACGCTCAGTTGAGGCGAGCCGGACTCAATCCGGGCTTCGTACGCGATGATTGTGAAGGCGCCGTGCTCGTATTGATAGTCGCTTTCGGTCACCTTGGCGCCAATCGAACACGATAGCGACAGCTCCTCCTCCAGCTCGCGGGCCAGGCATGCCTCGGGAGTCTCGCCTGCATGCACCTTGCCCCCGGGGAACTCCCACAAGCCGGCCAGCTTTTCTCCCTCGGCTCGTCGCGTTAGCAGTACTTTGTCGCCGCGTCGCAAAATTGCCGCTGTCACAAGTCTCTTCCGCGTCCAGTATGCTGCCCGCTCGGGCACTATCCAGCGGATGCCGCCGCGCGGGTCCGGCACGTCGCCTTTGTAGCGCGGAATCACGTGGATGTGAACATGGGGCACAGTCTGCCCGGCCGCCTCGCCATCGTTCACCCCGATGTTGAATCCATCAGGAGCGTACCGCTCCTTGAGGAACTCCCGTGTTTGGCGCACCGTCTCCCATACGGTCGCCTGAATCTCGGTGTCCAGCTCAAACAGCGAGCTCACAGGCAGCCGGGGCACTACCAGCGCATGTCCGTCGGACAGCGGAAACCCGTCATAGAAAGCGACTGCCGTGTCATTTGCGAGGATGACCCGATCGCGGGCGAGAGGAGAGAATGGCGATTCCGGCGGGAGCAAATCTGGATGGAATTCCTCGCTTTTCACTTCAGCCTGCGAGAGTTGTAAGCCCCTGCCCCGCATTTGCGGTGACGCGCACGGCCCGCCCCTCACCCGGTCCCGCTTCGCGTGCCCGACCTCTCCCCCGAGGGG
>CAZKRK010000186.1:0-14843 GCA_964555035.1 uncultured Victivallales bacterium
CACGAGATCCCTCGACTCCGCTACGCTGCGCTCGGGATGACAGGTCGTCTGCTCTGTCCGTCAAGGTCTCCCCTTTCATCGGAGCGAAATCGAAGAGAGAGGGGACCAGGCAAACTGTCGCAGTTTTTGCAAACCCTTACGCCAACGCTTCGGCGCGAAGCGACAACAGCGTGCGTTGTCCGATCACCCAATCTACACTTCCATGAAGAACTCGACGTGGCCGCAGCTCCGGCAAACCCAGAGGTCAAAGTACTCACGGTTGACCAGGAGCTCATCGTCACTCATCACGAGTACTCCTGTGGTCGCCCTTGGGTGGCGTGTCGTTGTGTCGACCATGCCGGCCGTGGGGGCGGTTGTGTAAGACGAGTAGCTGCCCTCTGGGCGTCAGCACGACCAAGTCGTGAAATCGGTCTCCCTCCAGATCCGCGGCACAGAACGAGCCCTGAAGGTTGAAATCGTCCCGGCCGGTGTTTCTCCGGATCAACCCCTCCAGATTGTAGACGAAAAAGTAACAGCCGTAGCCACGACTGACGAGCAGGAATGCATGTTTGCCGCTGGCGCCGATCAGGTCCCGCCGTCCGTCACCGTTCACGTCCAGGGGGACCACCCGGGGGCGCACAAATCCCTCCCTGTACCGGGTGTAGTAGCGATTCAGGTTTACGCCCACCATCCGTTCGAAGTCATTCGTCGGCTGCCCCGGAGAGAGCCACGTCATTCCGTGAGGCCCAACGGTCACCAGCCCCGCCTTGCCTCCGTCCGACGGACACAGCACGGCTGCCTTGCCCGCCATCGCCATCCTGGGCAACGCAAACGGGACACGCTTCCCGTCCGTGCACGAAAACGCGACAACGTCCCCTCCGTCGGTCACCACGACGACTTCCTTTGCGCCATCGCAATTCACATCCATGAAAAGGGCTGTCTTTGGCTCCCCCAACAGCGAGAACTCCCTCACCAGTTCAAACCGACCACCCACGTTGCGGTACAATCTCCGGTCAGCCAGAAGATCGCACGTCCCATCACCGTCCATATCGCCCGAAGCAAAGCAGTACGCCGTCACCCGACCCAAACCGACTTCCGCCGTGGTGTTTGTCTCCCGCCCACCGCCAAACCGGTAGACTCCGAGCTCACCGCCAACTACCAGTTCAAGACCGCTCTTGCCGTCGATTTCCAGGAAATGCAGCGTCGCCCCCGCCGCATTCGGAATTCGCCCAATCTCTTCCACCGGACCGCCCAGGTAGTTACGATCGATCCGGTCGGGGAACTCGGCCTTTCCTGCCTTCATGTCTCTGACGAGCCTGACCAACGCCGTCGTTCTGCCGGGAAATGTACCCTTCATGTAGTACCGGCCCGTGACCGACCACTCCCCATCCCCGTCGCCGGAATTCTCGGCTCGCCACCACGCATCCCGAAAATGCACCAACCCCAACCTGCCGCTGCGGCTGTTGCCCAGCATCAACACCACGGCCGCCCCCTTCACATCGCCGTTCAGCGCCGGTGGTTTCGCCACGCGAGAAAAGTCCACCCGAGTCGCCCCGGCTGTCACACCGTCATCTCTGAATGTCTCCCCTTTCGACAGCTCAACAATGCCGTCGCGCACACCTTCGACACTGCAGACAACCACCTTTCGTCGTGTGGCGTACACTCTCCGAAACGGCAACTCAACGCAGACCAAGCCCTTGGCCCCATCACTCATGAGCAGGGCCACGCAACTCAGAATGAGGATTCCCCGTTTCATTGGACGACATACGAGAGGTGCTACCGAAGCTGGAATAACACTTGGCGCCGAGAACGGTCAACGCACTTCCTCAGTGGGCCGGATTTGCAATCCGGCCGAGAGAATGAGGAGCATGCCAAGAGAATGACCCGACCTTGGTCCGCCTATTCTCGTCAACATGCTCAACTCTCTCTCGGCCGGATTGCAAATCCGGCCCACCGAAAACACGCCCCTCAATCCTGGTTCTTTGATATCGAAAGGTGCACAGAGCGTCCTTCCTGTTCCCGATCCTGCTATTCGGGGCGCCCCGGCACGACGGTGTACTCGCAGGCGGCCTTGGCATCGAACTCGGTGAGTCCTTCGCCGACCTCACGCGCCTCAATTCCCTTGCCGCGTCTCGTAACCGTGACGGGAGCAGGTGTGCGTAACCGGCAGACTGCATCCACTTTCGACCGAATGGCGGCGTCTGACAGCTCGCCGTTCTGCCACTGCATGTCGACCTCGAATCCGCCACGAGCACGCAGTCCCCTCACCGAGCCCGTTGCCCAGTCCTTGGGCAGGGCCGGCAGCAGGTGGAGCTCGCCGGCATGGGATTGGAGCAGCATCTCGATCGCGCCGGCAGTGATGCCGAAGTTACCGTCAATCTGGAACACGCGTCCGGGCCAGCAGCCGTTCCAGAGGTTGGGATAGGCGTTGGCCGACACTTCCTTGCGATAGAACGCGTAGGCGTTCTCCGCATTCAGCAGTCGCGCCCAGAGAGCAGTCTTCCAGGCGTTAGCCCAACCGACAACGGTGCCGAACCCACGGGCTTCGAGCGATACGGCCGCCGCTTTCGCGAACTCAGGAGTCTTGCTCAACGAGATCTGCCGGCCCGGGTAGACAGCGAACATGTGGGATACATGCCTGTGCCGGTCCTTGGGGTCGTCGCGATCCGCCATCCATTCCTGGAGCTGCCCCCACCTGCCGATCCTGGGCCCGACCAGCTTGTCCCGCATTTCGGAGAGCTTCGCGCGGTAGTCGTCGTCAACCCCAAGCTCCGCAGCGGCCTCAATCGTATTGGAGAAAAGGTCCCAGATGAGTTGCTGATCGTGCGAAACGCCATCCTCCGTCGGGCCATGCTCCGGGGACCACCCATTGGGCGCGACCAGCCGGCCGTCGGGCAGTGCCTTCAGGTGGTCCTCCCAGTATTGGCACACTTCCTTGAGATAGGGATACGCGATCGTCTTGAGATACTCCTTGTCCCGTCCGAACGCATAGTGTTCCCAGAAATGCCGGGCGTACCACGCGCTGGCCGGGATGTTCCATTTCCAACCCATGCCGCCAAACGGATTGTGAGACGTGCGTATCGTGAATCCTCGAATCTCGTTACCATAGGCCAGCCTGGTTGCCTTGCGGAACGGTTCCAGCGACGCGGTCAACAGGTTGAAAAGGGGCTCGTGACACTCGGCCAGGTTGGCCGACTCCGCCGGCCAGTAGTTCATCTGCAGGTTGATGTTGCTGTGGTAATCCGCATGCCAGGGCGGGTTGTTGCGGTCGTTCCAGAGTCCCTGCAGATTGGCCGGCAACGACCCGGGCCGCGAACAGGCGATCAACAGGTAGCGACCATACTGAAGCAGGAGCGCGTCCAAGTCCGGATCTGCCTTTCCGTCACGCACGGCTTGAAGCCGTTGGTCTGTCGGTAGTGCGCGCTGCGCAGCCGCCGTCTCCCCGAAGTCGACCACCACACGGTTGAAAAGCGACTGGTGATCCTGCACGTGCGCCGCAAGCAACTTCGCATAGGGTTGCTTCATGGCCGCATCCACTTGCCGGGTTACAGGCGCGTGGGGATGTTCGCCCTTCCACTTGCGGGTGTAGTCCATAACGTAATCCGTGCCGGCCGCAAGCGTCACGGTCACACTGTCGCAACCGCTGAAGACGAGCGCGTTCCCCTCCACTTCGAGCGTGCCGCCTTCGACCGTCACGCCCGCCTGGGCCTCGTACTCCAGTCCGTTCGCCAGCTTGCCCGAGAAGCTGAGGCGGTTGGATCGGGCCGATGTCTTCTCGCCGTGCGCGCCCTCGAGCCTGACGCGGCCGGAGTACTTCCCCTTCGCATCAGCCGTCATCCGCGAAACGACTGCCTGGTCGGGATAGCTGCAGAATGTCTCGCGCACGAACTGCGTGCCGTCCTCCTCATAGACCACACGGCACACGGCCCGGCTGACATCCAGCTCACGACGGTACCGCTGCGCCCCCTCGGGAAGGGAGACGTAGAGGTTCCCGAAATTCTGGTAGAACCCCATCCCCGGCGCCTTGTAGTTTCCAGTCAGGTTCTCGTCTCCCGTCCAGAGACTGTCGACATTGAACTGGATCCGCTCTTCCGGCACGCCGCCGAACACCATGCAGCCCAACCGACCGTTGCCCAGCGGGAACGCCTCCTTCTCCCAGTTCTGCGCGGGCTTGCCAAGCCGGATGGTGCGGGCCGACTCGCTGTCGCCGGCGCTCATTCCGGTCAGAAAGACCAGAGGCAGCAGAACTGCAAGCGCGACAACATCGGTGAAGGTACGGGTGTGCGGCGTCGTCCTATTCATGTCTCTACTCCGTTTGTGACTCCCGATCGATAGATACCGAACGGTATCAGGGTCGGCGAGTCCATCGCAAGACACGATGGACACCGCCGGGACGACGGACCGACAGGTGCCGGACCTGTCGCCCTTCGGGCGGACTTCAGCCTCCCTCTCCCACTCGTTCCTTGCTCGTTTCCTTGCTCGTTTCCTTGCTCGAGTAGAGAGTGGAAAAGAGCAGAGGTTGTGCCGCCGATTTCGGGAAACCTGAATCCCTGACGAATCTCCTCCCGCCCCGCCGCGTCAACTACACCTGGGGAAGCCGCCAACCCCGCGGTGGGGGCACCTGGCAATCCTCCGCACGATCGGGGGACAGTCATATCCGCGGACGACCTGTCATCCCGAGCGCAGCGCAGCGGAGTCGAGGGATCTCGAGAGCTGCCAAGCACATCCGGCGTGGTTGCCAGTTCCCAAGATCCCTCGACTCCGCTACGCTGCGCTCGGGATGACAGGTCGTCTGCTCCGTGCGTCAAGGACTCCCCATTCACCGGGGGAGCCCCAGTCCCTTCTTCCGGCACTGGGTGGCCAGCTCGCCGACCAGGTCGCGCTTGGCAGCGCTATTGGTGGACTTGAAGTCGCTCTGCTTGGTGTCCCAGAGACAGAAGCTGTCGTGGTGACGGGTGTTGATGTTGATGTACTTCATTTCGGCCTTGAGGGCCATGTCGGTAATGAAGTCGGCATCGAACTTCTCGGCCGTGAACTTCCCGGTGAGTTTCTCGTACTCCTCCAATGTGATCGCTGTGCGGAACAACACCCATTCCGCGGGCTTCGAATGCTTGCCCTGGTAGTGCCCCTCCAACAGGCTGTACAGACCGTAGTGCAGAAAGAGCCCGAACTTCGCCTCTTCGAACCACTTCAACGCGGCCTGGCGCGGGTCCTTGGCGTAAAGGTCTTCATACCCCTTCAGGTAAGACGGGACTTCGGTGCCGGGCTTGCCGATCACGGGAGAGGTCGTACACTATCGGCAGCAATAGCGCAGAGCAAGGCTGTTCAGGGCAGGCGAAGTAAACGTAGGACCGATTTGCCGCGGGTGAGCAAACGACACGGACAAACCGGATATTGGACATTCAGCAATTCTCATTATGGCCACGCCCCCTGCGACCTTGTGTCGCAGGAGCGGGAGATTGGGGAGAAAAGGCCCGCCTTTTCTCCCCAATCTCCCGCTCCTGCCGCACAAGGCGGCAGGGGGCGTGGCCATAATGAGAATTGCTGTTGGACATTCCTTGCCGATTGTTAGATACTGCGACTTGATGGAGTTGCGCATGTATCCTGAATCGACACAGGTGACGGCTTGTCTGTCTTCGCGGTTCCGCATCGTTGGCGTGCGGGTTGCCGGCAGATTCGCGACCTTCTTGACCGCGATGGCGGTGGCGGCTCTGAGGGCGGAGCCGCGCGTAGATTCGGTTTCGCCGCGAACGCAGGAACCCGGCGGCAGCGTTGAAATTGTCGGAACCGGGTTTGGGGCCGTTCCCGGTTACGTCACCTTTGCCGGACTGTCGGCGGCTCCGGCTAACTGGAGCAGTGACACGATCGCGCTAACGGTACCCGAAGGGGCGAGTTCCGGCAGGATATGCGTCGTCGACGCCGCGGGGCGACGGAGTACCAACGGTCCGGCCTTTACCGTCGATTATGCCGACCGGGTCGAATCCGAATGGAGGGTCTCCCATCCCGACGACTTCACGTTAAAAGACTACGGGCATTTCGGCGCCGCCAATCGCATTGAAGCCAGAGGGCACTTTCTGTTCGTCCACTACTCCACGGGCGTGGCCACGTACGACACGTCGCAGACGCCCTACGTTCAGAAGAGCAACTTCTACCTGCCCTCGAAAATGGCTGACTGGAAGCTCCACGGGGATTGCCTGTACATGGTCGGCGACTTCGGTCTGCGCATTTACGAGGCGGGCGAACTGGAGCGCGGAGGCAGTCGAGAACCTGTTCTGCGCGGCGCGTTCACCGGCAAGCAGACCGACCTCTTCCCCCCAACAACGGCGAATGTCACGTTCCGATACGTGGCGATACAGGACTGCGATGCGTTGCCGATAGTCCTCAACGGCGACCCGTTCAACGGAACGCTTGTCGCGGCGGCGGAGTTCTACGACCCCCACGGGTCGCCGCGCATTTTCTTTTTCGAGTGGGATGGCGCAGCCGCCACGCTCAGGCTGCTGACGGTCTACGACGGCGCGCATTTCCTGAACGGCAACGTCCCCCTGCAGCAGCCTGAGACCGGCCCTCCGCTGCCCCTGTTCAAGAACCGCAAGTACCTCTTCTGCCTCGCTTTCGATCCGCTCAATCCGAAGCTGTACGTAGCCGCCGGGCTTCGGACGACACACGATGCCGGCGCCAAGTTCAACTACCTCTACGAATTCGACATCTCCGCCCTCGACAACCTGTCGGTCGTCAATGCGGATGCCCTGTTGCGCATTCAGGACCATAACCACACCCCCAATGACATGGTCGTTTACCGTGATAAACTCTGGATCGCGCTCTACGCCGCTTTCTCGTACCCCTCGGCACGCGCCTTCAACGGATACGATCTCCATTCCGGTTCGACGCCCGTGAGTGAGCGGACGTACATAGATGCGTGTCATCCGCTCGCCCCTACGAACACAACCCACAACCACCTGGGTCACCTTGCCCTGATCCAGGAGCAGGGATTGGTGATCGGCACCACCGGAATGTCCACGGACACCCAGTCGCTCCACAACGTCTTCCTGTTCAGAGCCGATACTCCGACAAACGAACACGTGCCGCTGGCAAGCACCGAATCCATCGACTGGTCGCAGGACATTGCCGCGACCACCGGGCGAATATATGTCGCCGACGAATGGGTCAACGTCGTGACGCTCCCGTACACGTTCGACGGGACAAACGCGGTTATTCAGCACCACCCCGAACCTCCCTGGGAAGACCCGACGCGGATCTTCGGCGGCGGGTGGTTCTCGGCCAACGTGTGGGAACACGATCACGCGCTCTACGTTGGGGGCGGGGCGACGCGGTTGTTCGCGATAGACGCGCGGGATCTCGGCGACTTCACCCGGTGGCGTTCCTGGAACGACAAGTGGTCGGTCGACAATGGAACGCACCTTGGTGCGGATGACTACATATTCGCGATCGGATTCGAGGAGAACTTCGTCGTCTCGCAGGACGGTGCGCGGCTGCTGCTGATTCATGAAGATCCCGAAACCGGCGAGTTTGCCACCATCAACGCCTCGAGCATACCCCACTTCCCCATGAAGATGAGCAACCTGTATATGAACTCGGCTTCCAGCGCCGGAGGCGGCTATTCCTCGGGCGTACGCCTGGCAGCGGACAACGTGGTCGTCTTCACGATACCGGACCACGGGCTGTTCGCGTACTACGTCGACCCGGCCACGACGACGATACAGCAACGCGCCCAGGTTGAGCTCGCGACAAAGGGAACCGCGGCACTTGGGTATGTCGCCCAGACCTTCACCGATGTTGACTTCGTCAACCGGGACACCCTGGCAGTGTCGGAGTCCTGGACGCAGGGAAGCCTGTTTCCCCCGGCCCCGGACCCTGACTGGGGCGGCATCCATTTCTACCGCATAGACTACCCGGACGGCGGTCCGCCCACCCCGGACAACCCTGACCGGAGAATCGACTTCTCGTTCACCGGCGAACTGGAGTGCCTACGGGGGTACCAGGTTGACGCTCTGGCAACCAGCGTCGACGGCTGGGTCGCGGCAAGGATCCACTGGAAGCAAGGCTTGCAGAAGAAGCGTCGGACCATCCTCTTCGAATACGCGGACGTGGCCAGGCTGAACGGCTTGTCCAACGACCTGGCGCTGGCGGAAGTCACGATGCCGCTGACGAACTTCACGCCCGCCGTCGACGACATGGGGGTACGCTCCTCCTGTTTCCGGCAGGACGGCACGATCGTCATTCCGGTCGGCTGCGAACAGTGGGACGGGAGTGGCAAGACCGGCGTATACGTGTTCGATAGATCGACAAAGGAGCAGGTGCACTACTACCCGGGTGGGCGCTGCGGCTCCGCGTTCTACGATCCCCAGCACTTTTCGTACTACCCCGACAGCAACGTTCAGCTCGTACCAGCGCCGACCGCGGCTTTTCCCGGCGGCAACGGGGACGTGTTTGTGGGCACCCAATGGGCGGGCCAGATCGCGCGGATCGGACGACCGCGGGGCTCCCCCACCCCGCCCGCCCTGGAAAACGCGTACGTGCGCCTCGAGTTCAACGGGGAGAACTACGCGCTGACCAACATCGTGGACAAAACCACGGGCGCCGAGCTCGGCTTCGGGACCAACGCACCCATCTGGCAAATGCTGCTGCTGAACAGGACCGCCCTGTCAGGCGAAGTGGTGTGGGCGCAGCATTTCGCCGACGTCTGGGCAACAGACACAAACGCCGCGCCCACCCGGAACCACTACCTCGAAGACCTCGGCCCGGAGCAGGTCCTGCACCTGCACTGGACCGCCATACCGCTGCCGTACGGCGGCGCCGCGACCGTCAACGCCGAGGTGCGCCTGCCCGATGACTCCGCGGAGTCGGTTTGGACCATCGCGGTCGACACCACCGGCGCCACCGACGCCCTATGGCGCGTGACGTTCCCGCTGGTCCTGCTCAAGCCCATCGACGGCGACAACAGCGACGATATCGCCGCGGTCCCCATCCGCAGCGGTCTGCTCGTTCCCGACCCGCATACCAACAAGGTGGCGGGATTCAGCCCGTACGACACGCCGCTGCGCTACGGTCCGTCCGAAATTGCCCCGGACGCAAACGATATCTTCCGGTCCGCTCTCGGAGGCGTCCACCCCGGCCGTTGGGAAATGCAGTGGATGCACCTCTATGACGACGGTTCGCGCAACGGCTTGTTCCTGCGTTCCTGCGACACCAACGGCTACGTCAAGGCCCTGACCCTGTGCCGCCTCCGCGAAGACTCCCCGATCGGCACGCTGCTGCACTGGCAACACTATCCCGAAAACAACACCGCCGCCTCGCGCGACTACACTCCACCCTACGAGGTGCGCCTGCGCCCGATGTCGGGCGACTGGTTCGACGCGGCCAGGCTGTACCGTTCGTGGCTGACCTCGCAGGTCTGGTGTGCGCGGGGGCCGCTGATCGACAACCCGGACTTCCCCCATCCCGACACCAACGCTCCTTCCGTCGGCGTCGGCATGACCGTCAGGTGCGGAGGAGCAAACCCGACCTTTACCAATGTCAGCGCCATGATCGACGCGTGCGATGAGTGGGAGACGTTCTTCGGCGCCGAGGGTGGAATGGGCTTCTTGCGTGAGTGGGGTTGGCCGGTAGCGGATCCCTATTTCCGCCCGCTCTTCACCAACGCGGTCGCCGAGCTGAACGCCGGCGGCTGGAGCGTGCTGCCCTACACCGGCTCATGGCTGTGGAACACCAACGCAGGCAACGACGCCACGGGAACACTGGCCGCCTCGGCCGGCACAACGCTCAACGGCGCATGGAACACGGAAGAGCGGTGGCATGCCTACACCATGTGCCCCGCGGCCGAAAAGTGGCGCGACAAGTACGTTTCCCTGACCGACGAGCTGCAGGCGCTCGGTTGCACGCACCAGTACTGCGATCTCTACCCCATGGCCCGGCTCTGCTACGCCACGAACCACAACCATGCCGGCGGCGGGGGGAACTACTGGATTGAAGGCTACCGCGCCATGGTCGCCGAAGCCAGGGCGCACACCCGCACCAACCACACCGACGCCGCCTGGATGCCCGAACACCGCAGCGAGCTCGGTCTCGACCTGTTCGACCACTACTGGGTCCAGTACTGGACTTACCTCGAGGACGTTTTCAAGGGGTTCGTATCAGCCGGCGTGCCCGTCCCCATCGTAGCCGCGACGGTGCACGACTACATCGGCTGCACATCCAGCACGGGCGAGGAACACGCCGACTTCGTCAATGCCGGCGGCACACCGGACGGCCGGCTCCCATGGCGGTTCGTCCAGGCGTGGAGCTTTGTCAACGGCAACACCATGAGCCACGGCGTCAGCGGCTCGCCCGTTGCCGCACTCTCCTCGCCCGCGACGCGCCCGGACTTCCTCTATCTGAAGGACTTGAAGAGTCACCGCACCGCCGCGCTCGACTACCTGCTCTACGGCGAATTCCTCCGCCCACCGGATACCGGATCGGGCGCCGTGGACATCCCGCTGTGGGGGCGTGACTATGCCCAGCCGCGCATCCTCGGCGGCGCATTTCGAGTCCGCGGCGGCTCGGTCGGCGTCTTCATGACCAGCTACGACCCCGCCGCCATTCACACGGCCGATTACACGATCCGCCGCACCGACTACGGCCTGACCAACGGCACCTACGCCATCCGTTCGATGACGCCGGAGGGCGAAGCGCACTACGGCGGCTTCCGGACCGCCGACCACCGGCGCAAGTGGCAATTCGCCCCCGGCGGCATCCTCATGCTCAAGATCGCCGCCGTCGGCGACGCCGAGGGCGACGGCATGGGGGACGCCTGGGCGAGTGCAAACAGCGTATCCGACCCCAACGCCGACGGCGACTCCGACGGAATGAGTAACCGCCTGGAATTCCAGTACGGGACCGACCCGAATTCGGCGGACACGGACGGCGACGGCGATTCGGACGCCATGGAAGTGGCGCGCGGCACGGATCCGCGCGACGCTTCGAGCTGCTCGTTCCTGGTTACCGACATCCGTCAGGCCCCCAGCAACGCGATGTTCCTGGCCTGGCGCGACTTCGGGACCAACTACCGCTACACCGTCGACACGCGCACGTCGCTGCTGCACGGCGCGTGGACATCGGGCTTGGGCACCTGGCCCTCGCCGGCCACGAACTGGACCAGCGGCGCGATCACCGGCGCTGTCCCCCGCTTCTTCCGCGTGCGCGCGGTAGGGGAGACGGAATGAAGATGCCGCGCGCCGCAAGCCCGTCGCGGCAGCGGCGTGGCCGAAGGACACGCCGGTCATGGGATGACACCTTTCTCCGGCTCGTGTTTGACGATCACCGATTTGCGGCACACTCCCTTGCCCGGATTGCAGTCTACTTGGCGGTGTCCGTTGCCCCCAATTGAACCCCATTCGAAAGCGATACGCTATCTGGAGACGGCGGTCCTCCGCCGGTACGTGCAGGAATTGAGCACAAACGGAAACGGAAGTGAACGGAGTTCTTTATCTGTTCCCACAAGTGCACTCATCCTCCCCAACCTACGCCCCCAAAACATGCAAAATGCGACCGTTGTGCTCCTCGGCGTCGTGGTAGATCCGCTCGTCCCAGCTCTTGCCCGGCGTCTGGTCGAACAGCACCAGCCAGCCTTCTTCGGCGCCGAGTCTGTCGACGTAGTCTGCCAACTGCCGCAGCCCTTCGGCACGTGTCTTCTCGTTGCGGACTAGCTTCAGCTCGATCGGGTATCTGCGGCCGGCATAGGTCACGCACAGGTCCACCCGCCGCGTTCCCGTGGCGAACTCGCGCGCCAGGTCGGCCCCGCCGTTGAGCACGCGTTGCAGAAAGGCCATCAGGATCAGGTGCGGCGCGGCTTCCTTGTACTGAAAGCGTTCCACCCACGCTTCGCTGTTCTCGCGCCAGAAGTCCTGGAACCCCTCCAGCAAGCCCTGCATCTCGATCCGCTCGCCATCCATCCAACGGTTCTCGTAGTCCGGCGACAGATCCTGCTGGGCATCGTAGTTTAGCGTTCGGGCGATGACTTCGGCGTACAGGGAGTTCGCCGGCAGAATCGTCCCTCTCTCTTCCCGCACAAGCCCCAGGTCGCGAACGTAGAGGTAGTCATCCGACAGTCGCTCAATCTTCGACTCCTCCCCCAACAGCACGGGTTCGATGACCTTCCGCACCCGCTCTTCCTTCAGTCGCTCCAACAGACTGTCGATGTGCGTGTCCCGCCGCAGCATCAGGCGTTGCGCCGCTTCGTCGGCCAGGTTGGCGACGACGGGAGCCGCTGTATCGCCGTCCAGCAGCGTCATGACCGTCTCCCGCGCGATCGCATTCACCAACCAGGGTTGACCTTGAGTCAGCTCCTGAACTCGATCGACGAACGCGTCCGGGAACGCCTGCCCCGTATCGGTCGTGTGCTGTCCGTAGAGGGTCGCGATTCCCTCACGACTGAAACCGCTCAGTGTCATGCTCGCGGCTACGATGTTGAATGGACTGGCCGACCCCAGCGTATCGCCATCCGCCCGAATTCGCGCTTTGTAGTCCCGAATATCACGCATCCCCACCAGCGCCAGCGAATGAACGAACGGTATGCGCGAACGGTTGACGTACCCGTCGCGCAACTGCCGCAAGAACGTGATGAGCGTTTGGCCCGACAGGCAATCCGCCTCGTCGAAAAGCACCACGAGAGGGCGGTCGAGATCCGCACAGCACCTGGAAAGCGCGAGGCGCAGGACGTTGTTGAAGTCCGTCAGGTCCGCGTTCGGCAGGGTTACCCCGCGGGCCAGTCTCGGATGGAACGATATGGCAGCGGCCAGGGAACGCACTACGGCCGGAATACCTCTCTCGGGATCGGTCAACCCCTGAACGCTCTCCAACGAGCAGTAGAGCGCATGGTACTCGTCCCCCCCGTTGAGCGAACCCTCGAGCGAGTTCAGCAGGGTTGTCTTGCCCGTCTGGCGCGCGGCGTGAATGACAAAGAAGTGCTTTCCCGCGATCAGCGGCCGAACATCGCACCGATCCTCCGGCGGCAGCATGTAGTGCTCGCCCGGCACGCACGGCCCCGTCGTATTGAACGTTCGCTTCATGCACCGAACGTTAGCCCAACGCGCACGCGCATGGCAAGGTCCGGTTTCACTATGCGTATGTTCTTTGCGTGCACTGCCCCGGCCACGATAGCTGCCACCAATACACGTAGAACGGTGCTCCTGCGCCGTTCACCGTGGCAGCGGAGCGGCAGTTGTCGAGAGAAAGTCGAACGAAGTCCCGCGACTCTCACTTGCGTGCCTCCTCATCTGCCGCAAGGACGGCGCAGGGGCACCGTCCCCTGCACCGCCTCTCTACTTCCAGTCTATCCTCGCCTGCCGCTTGTCCAGGTCCAGCCAAACCGACGCGTGTGCGAACTCACGCGTGAACGTCCATCCCCGCGGAGTTGCGCGAACGAACTCGCCTCTTGGCTTGCCGAGCGGTTTTCTGAACTCAGGGTAGTCGACAAGTGGACCGGTGGTCAGTTCCCAGCCCCAGTTGTAGCAGAAATAGGAGCGGGGTTGCGCGCCAATCAGGTAACAGGCCAGGGGAAAATCGATCCGCTTCCTGGAGATCTCGCCAATCTCACGCATCCTCGCTCGAGGCGACTTCCCCCGCGTGGGCTTCTCTAACCCGGTTCCCTTCAAATCGACCGGCATCCGGTAGACCGATATTTTGCCCGCAGCGGCGATCCGCTTCATCAGCTCCCAGTCCGCCACAATCGCTTCCCGGGTCATGAGACTGTCGCCGTAGTGCTCGAACATGAAGGCATCCGCAACGTCCAGGTAGTCCGCGGCGCCGTTGTTCGCCAGCAAGATCCCGTCCGGCCCCATGGCCTCTTTCGCCATCGTCATCATTTGCCCCATGCGGACCCCGATCTCCTTGCGCTTCCCGGGACGGAACCAACTTGCGCTGTGAAGCTGATCCAGGAAGAATCCATCGCAGTCACTCTCGCGAACTACCTTGCCCACGGTTGAACTCCACCACTCGCGAAAGCCGGCGTTGAGCACATCGAAGTAGTAGACGTGTCCGTCGCGTGTTGCCAGGTCCCCGGTTTTCGGATCGATCACCAGCCAGGCGCGGCGTTCATCGCTCAATTTCTTCCCTTTCGCGAGCTCTGAGAAACACCCCGTAGGCACGGCGAACTCGCGGGCAAAACTCGTGAACGGATAGGCGACAGAGGAGTTCCAGTAAAAGAGGACGGTGATGCTCGGCTTGACCGCCTTGAACCGTTTGGCTTCGTGCATGGCGCCGAGCTCCGCAGATCCCAGCACGGCCTGGCCATGGGATTTCTCTATGCACACAAAGTCGCTCGAGGCTGCAATCCGCCGGACTTCATCGCCCGTCAGCAGGCGAGAATCGTCACCGAACATCTGGTAGACCGGGACGGTGTCCCAACTGAATCGCGGATAGTTGTTCTTTGGCGCGCTGCGAGCCCGGGACGGCTGTTCGGCCATCTGCGCACACGCGAACACCTGTAAACAGAGCACGCCGGCGATCGCGAGGTTGAGTTGCTGTCGTTTCATCTCTGTCTGGAATCCAGCCGAAATAGGGTAGGGGCGTCTTCGCACTCCTCGGCAAGCTCCGTAAGATAGGAAACGCCCTTTCGCCAACGCAAGTGAAAATGCCCAAAACTGGGCCCTTTCTCGCCCCTGGAAACGGCGGTCCTCCACCGTTGTGCCCAGGGAAGCCGGAAATCCCAAGCCCCGTCCGTCATCCCGAGGACACCAAGGGCCTGCCCCTCACCCGCCTCCGCTGCGCCGCGGCGACCTCTCCCCCCGAGGGGAGAGGTGATTCGTGCGCTCCCACGGGGCTGTATCAAAAGGTCATGGGCCGCTTGCGAGTGTCGGCGCGTAGCGTGC
>CAZKRK010000187.1:0-14533 GCA_964555035.1 uncultured Victivallales bacterium
GCGCTTTCGTGAACGAGTTGCGGGAGCAGTTCCTGTTGTGGCGCTCGTTGCCGGTGGAGACTGTGATGCACTATCGGGGGTTGGGGGAGGATGTGTGATGTGGGATGCGATTGAGATGTGGGACGTGGAATGTGGGGAGAGAGAAGGGTCGAAAGATGGGTTGGTCGAAAAACGTGTCTGTTGCATCCGGCATTCTTTCGCCCCTAACCATACTCGTCGTCGGAGACGGGAAGACGAGCAGCGTCACAGCCTGGACAAAGCGGTCGATACGATGCCAACCACGGAGAAAACGGGCTCGCCGAAGGCGAGCAACATCACAGCCCGGCGAGGATCGCCGGGTGCAACGTTCGCACCACCCGAAGCCCCGCTCCCTGAAGGGGAGCTACATCCGAACACGGTGAGAGGGGCGTTGCTCCCCTTCAGGGAGCCTGGACGGTTGGGTGTCCGACTCGGTCCCCAGGGTTTCACCCTGGGCTGGGACGTGCGTCCCCGTTGGGGACTGGGGAGGTACGTGCGTCCCCGTTGGGGACGGGCGGACCATCGCACCGGCAAAAAAGGTGTCAAACGGAAATCACCCCATGATTGACTTCGACAAGAAAGACAAGGAACTCGAGGAATTCAGGGCGATCATGGAGGTGCCCTCCGAGTTTAGGGACGGTTTCAACATGTCGTCGTTGCTCGGGGCGCTGTTCCTGGCCTTCGTGATGATCCCGGGCGCGATGTACATGGAGCTGGTCGCCGGGATGGGCATCGGTCCGTCGGCGCAGTGGGTGACCGTGATCCTGTTCGTCGAGATCGCCAAGCGGGCCAACGCCAACCTGAACCGCGCCAACCTCTTTATCCTGTTCTATATTTGCGGCTGCGTCATGTCGCAGGGCGTCCACGGCACCCCGCTGTTCCGCCAGTTCCTTGTGCAGAGCGATGCGGCCACGTCGTTTGGTATCAACGCCGAGATTCCCCACTGGGTGGCGCCTTCCTCGCGGGAGGTCCTGGAGAAGCGTTCCTTTTTCCAGTGGGAGTGGTTGCCCGCGATCGGGATGATGGCGTTCGGGATGTTGTTCGGGCGTTTGAACACCACGATTGTCGGTTACGGTCTGTTTCATCAGACCAGCGACGTTGAGAAGCTGCCGTTTCCCATGGCGCCGATGGGCGCGCAGGGTATCGTGGCGCTGGCCGAGCAGGTTGAGGGCAGCGACGCGGACGTGCCGACGTCGCTGCGACGCTGGCGGCTCTTCTGCATCGGCGGCGCGCTGGGGATGGGCTTCAGTGCCATCTATCTCGCGCTGCCGACAATCACCGGCGCGCTTTTCGATGAGCCGTTGGAGATCCTGCCCATTCCGTTCGTGGACTGGTCTCAGTATACCGCGGACATTCTGCCGGCCGTGGCGACGGGGCTTTCGCTGAACATGGCGCGGCTGGTCACCGGCATGGTGATGCCTTTCTACGCCGTGTTGGGCGGTTTGATCGGACTCATCGTCACCATGGTCGCCAATCCGATCCTGTATCACTGCGGCGTGTTAACGACGTACGAGAAGGGGGACTCCACGCTGGAGATCCTTTTCAACAACAACATCGACTTCTACTTCAGTTTCGGGATAGGCATTTCCCTGGCGATCGCGACCATCGGAATATGGGGGGTGATCCGCAGCGTGCGCAAGGCCGACAAGACGAGGCGGGCGGAAGACAATCTGCCGAAGGGGCGCGGCGATATCAAGGCCAGGTGGGTGTTGCTCTGTTACTTTGTCTGCACGATGGCATTCATCCTGTTGGGCGGTTGGCTGGTTGACTGGCACAGGGGCGTGATGGTTGTCATGATCTTCTTTGGCTTTCTCTACACGCCGCTGATTTCTTACGTGTCCGCCAAGCTCGAGGGATTGGCCGGACAGGTGATCGAGATTCCCTTCATCCGCGAATTGTCCTTCATCCTCTCCGGGTACCAGGGCGTGGCCATCTGGTTCATCCCCGTGCCGAAAGGGAACTACGGCCGGCAGACGATGTTCTACCGCAAGGCGGAGCTGCTCGGCTGCAAGTTCACCTCGATCTGGAAAGCGAACGTCGTGCTGTATCCGATAATCATCGTGGCGTCGGTGGTGTTTGCCGGCTTCATCTGGAGGCTGGCCCCGATTCCGGGACCGCAGTATCCCTACGCGCAGAAGATGTGGGAGTTCGAAGCGAAGAACGCGTGCCTGCTGTACTCCTCGACGCTCGGTGAATACTCGCCGTTCGAGAAAGCGCTGAGTGCCCCCAAAGTCGGGATCGGGTTCAGCCTGGCCATGGGCACGGCCTGGCTGCTCTCCTCTCTGAACGTGCCCATTATGCTCTTCTATGGCGTGATCCGTGGGTTGGGCCAGTCCCTGCCGCACTCGATTACCCTGTCATTTATCGGGGCGTGCATAGGGAGGTTCTATTTTCAGAAACGTTTTGGAAAGGACTGGCGCAAGATGATACCGGTCATCGGCGCCGGCTACATGGTCGGCGCCGGGCTCGTGGGCATGCTGGCCATCGGCGTCGTTTTCATGAGCAAGGCGGCGTATACGTTGCCGTATTAGGAGAGGTGATCGGTGATCGGTAATCAGTGATCGGTGATGGATTACCGATAACCGATAACCGATAACCGGTTACCGATTACCGATAACCGGTTACCGATTACCGATAACCGGTTACCGATTACCGATAACCGGTTACCGATTACCGATAACCGACTACGGGACCATGTCTGGACAAGAGAGTGTCAATGGAAAGAGAAATTCTGGTATCTGTCCGCGGGATTGACCGCGTCTACCACACCAAGGGCGAGACGGTGTTTGCCCTGGCGGGGGTGGATCTCGACGTCTATCGCGGGGAGTATCTCTCGATCATGGGACCCTCCGGTTCCGGCAAATCGACGCTGTTCAACATGGTCGGTGCGCTGGACACGCCGACGCGCGGCGAGGTACTCGTCAGCGGCGTTTCGATCTCTTCGCTCACGTCGTTGCAGCGCTCGTACTTCCGCTGCCGTCACATCGGCTACGTGTTCCAGACCTATAACCTGATTCCCTTTCTCACGGCGCGCGAGAATGTGGCATTGCCGCAGATCTTCCTGGGGGCCGGCGAGAAGGAGGCCGATGCCCGGGCCGACGAGGTGCTGACCTACGTAGGATTGGGCGATCGGCTGACACACCGTCCCGACGAGCTGTCCGGCGGTCAGCAGCAGCGCGTCGCAATCGCGCGGGCACTGGCCAACGAACCGGCGATTCTGCTCGCGGACGAGCCGACCGGCAACCTGGATCTGAACACGGGCGAGGAGATCATCAAGCTCTTCAAGCAGCTCTCGGTAGACAAGGGCGTTACCGTAATCAGCGCAACCCACGATCACAAGATGCTGGCAGCCTCGGACCGTATCGTTTGGATCGTCGACGGCAAGATCGACAAGATCCAGGATGTTGCGGATATGGAGATTGACGTTGGGGGGATTGGGGGGAAGAGAGGGTAGTCGGTGATCGGTGATCGGTTATCGGTTGTCGGGGGAGAGGTTGGTGGTTTCCGCCGGTTTCGACTGAATTCGGACTCTGCCCCGTCATCCCGAGCAGGCCGTGGGCTCGTGGGCGAGACATACGCAAGGCTGTGTGGGGAGAGAGAAGGGTCGAAAGATGGGTTGGTCGAAGAAAATGTGTCTGTTGCATCCGGCATTTTTCGACCCTAACCACACTCGGCACAGGCTGCGGAGCATACGCCCTGTCATCATCCCGCGGTGTCTCTACCCATGAGCTCTGTACTATGAAGACCATCTCAAACAACAACCAAAAGGCGTCAAACGGAAATCAGGACGTGACAAGGCGTCTTCCGATCACCGATCACCGATCACCGATCACCCATCACTGGTCACCGATCACTGATCACCGATCACCGATTACCAGGTGTTTCTTATGCGTTTAGCCTGGCACGATTTCGCGTTCGATCTTCCCGACGACTGGGAGGTGACGCGTTATTCGATTGCGGCGCCTGTCGGACGGTTCGAGTTCTCTGACCGTCGCGGTTCGCTGGGGCGGCTTTCCTGGGAGCACAGCAAGCGTGTTCCCGACGAAGAACGGATTCTCGCCGAGTATCACCGTCGCTACCTGCGGCAACACGACAAGGATGCATTTGAGGGGTTCTCCGGCATCAAGACCCGGAAGGTCGGGGCGTTTCGGGTAGGATATCGCCACAAGGGCGAGCCGTGCCAGGCGGTCGCATACCTGAAGGACGCTGCCGTGGTCCTGATGTGGGTGTTTCCCAACTACTCGTCCAGCCGAATGGAACGGCTGTGGAAGCCGCTTCTGGAGAGTTTCGAGCCCAATTCCGGGGAGTGGCGCGAGTGGGCCTGTTTCGGTATTCGGTGCCGACTTCCGCGGGACTTCGAGATCGAGCGGGCGGCCTGTCTGCCGGCTGATGCCTGGATCGAGTTCCAGCACAAGAACATGCACAGGGTCGACGTGCATCGCTGGGGACTGCCACGGGAGCTGCTTCGCGGGCGCGACCTCGAGGCCTTCGCCGCGGACGTGCTGCGCGGCAGCGGTGCACGCGTGCTGGAGAGCCATGCCGAGACGTGGCGGGAGATGGATTCGGTGCGACTCGTGATCGAGACGCGCGGCACGCGCGGCATGGACCGGCTCTTCGCTTCGCACTGGCGCGGACATGCCCGCTTCTGGCACAACGCGTCCGAGAAACGGCTGTACGGCTGGGTACAGGCGGCCCCCAAGAAGGTCACGCAGTTCACGGATGCGGAGGTGTTTCCGGCATGAAGCCCACCCTCGATTTCCGGACACAGCTCCACTCCGTTCCCGTGCGCAACGAGAAGGTGCGCACGTGTGACTCTCCGCCGGATTCCGGTGTGCTGATCGTGGAGGTGGAACTTCGCTACCGGGGACTGCTGGGGGGCATCGCCAACTTCGTCAAAGCGCGACAACGCAAACGCTATGAGCTGGCCGGCATTTCGCGGGAGCTGTTCGAGAAACTGGACGGCAAACGCACCGTGAAGGACCTGGTCGACTGGCTCTGCAAACAGGACCGGCTCACCTTCCTGGAGGGACGCGCCCTCGTGCTGCACTACCTGCGCGACCTGATGAAACGTGGCCTGATCGTCGTCGCGGCGGACGAGGCGGCCGCCGGTAAGTCGTGAGTCGGAAGGGAATGACACCGTGCCGGCAGCGGTAGCCCCGGAGGGGCGACATAGTAAAGCCTGGGGTGGAGCGTAGCGGAACCCCAGGACACCGGCGCAAGCATGGAAACAAGCCCCGGAGGGGCGGCATAGGCGGCGCGAAGACGTATGCCGCCACGCACAGCCCAGCGGTCGAACCACGCGCATATGTCGCCCCTCCGGGGCTCACCGGGTTTACCGACGGACGGATCCTGGGGTTCCGCTACGCTCCACCCCAGTCTCAGACCACCTTACCTCTCGGAAGCTGGTTTGACACCATCGCTCCTTCAGGACTGCGCGAAATCCCCGACAGGACGTGACACATTTTCCGCCACCACTCCCACATCAATCGTTCCCCGCCGGCGCGCATAGCGCTCCGCGGCAACGCGTTGCGGATCGCTTCACATCCCACACCTCACATCCCACATCAAGATGTCTGAGGCCTTACTATGTCGGCCCTCCGGGCCTATGGACGGCGCTGCAGGGTTCCGCCCTGGGCTGCGGTGTTGCTCGCCTTTGGCGAGCTCTCCCTTTTTCTGTCACAAACGTTGCGGTTTACGCAATACCATGTAGAGTCCGCGGTATGGAGGGATTGATGACGACCGACAAGATCGACAGCAAAGCGTTTGAGATTCTCGTACGCCAGCACCATCGGCGGTTGCTGGCCTATGCGATTGCCGTCACAAACAACGAGGATGCGGCCCGCGACATCGTGCAGGAGGCCTTTCTCGCCGCCCACCAGGGACTGTCCTCGTTCGACGTGACGCGCGATTTCGGGGCCTGGATGCGGGGCATTGTCCGTAACAAGTTCCGGGAATGGGCACGACGCCGGCACCGCTACACTGCGCTCAGCGATTCCGTGCTGGAATCCGTGGACAAGGAATACCACCGCATGGAACAGGCGGCCGAGTCCTCTGAGGAGATCTTCCTCGCACTCCGACTCTGCCTCAAGAAACTCCCCGAACTGATGGGGCGGGCGATCGATCTGTTCTACATGAAACGCATGTGCGGCGAAGCCGTGGCCCGGGAACTTGGAACGAAGGAACCCGCGGTGCGCAAACGGCTGCAGCGTGCACGCGAACAGCTCGCGGGTTGCTTGACATCCGCGTTGGAGGTGAGTCATGGATAACCGTCCCCGTAGCGAACACGATGAAAGCGCCACACCGCCGGATGAGGCCGGGGAAGGGAGACAACGGGCCATGGACGGCTTGCTGCGCGAGCTGGCGCGGGCCGGCGAAGGAGACGACGAGCGTTTCATTGGCGACGTAATGGAGCATATCGATCCGAACGCGGACCAGGTGACCCCCATTGAGCCCGCCTGGTCCTGGTTTGGCGGCCGCAAGTTCTGGCAGGCTGCCGCGGCAGCCCTCATGGTCGTCGTCGCGGGCGCCACCGTCCGCGGGGTGATGGTGCATACGGCACAGGCCGACCCGGCTGAAGTCTTCCTGTACGGCCAGCCGGAGCTGACCCCGGGTCACCCCGCGTCATTTCGTGTATACGTGCGCGATGGCCGCGAGCAGACACCCCTGCCCGACACCGAGGTGGAAGTCGCGTTGCACGCGGAAGACGGTCGACGCATCGAACTGGGCACAACGCGTACCGATGAACAGGGCTTCGCCCTGGCGGAGACCGCGTTGCCTCCGGATCTGGAGGAAGGCGACTACACGATCGAGGTCAAGGCGGTGTCGTCCAAGGGTACTTCCCGCCTTGACCGTCCCGTTCTCGTCCAGCGCTCTTACCGGACCATGCTGAGCACGGACAAGCCGCTCTACCAGCCGGGGCAGACCATCCACCTGCGGGCGCTTTCCCTCGCGGTATCCGATCTGAAGCCCGCCGCGGAACGCGAAGTGGTCTTCGAGGTGCAGGATCCCAAGGGCAACAAGGTGTTCAAGAAGAAGGTCGCCACCTCGGCCTTTGGTATCGCCGCGGCCGACTTCCAGCTTGCCGACCAGGTCAACACGGGCAGCTACGCGGTCTCGGCAACGGTGGACGATACCGTGACCGAGCGCAGCGTCGACGTGCGGCGCTACACGCTGCCGAAATACGCCGTCTCGCTCAAAGTGGACAAGGGCTACTATGCGCCGGGGGACCGTGTTTCCGCCGACCTCAACGCGACCTATACCTTCGGCCAGCCGGTGGCGGGCGCCAGGGTACAGATCACGGCCAACGAATTCGTGGAGCGGTTCCGGGCGTTCGCCGAGATCGAGGGCCGGACCGACGCGCACGGCAATTTTCACTTCGAGCTGGAGCTCAAGGACCATTTCGTGGGGCAGGACCTCAAGAAGGGGGACGCCGTCGTGCGCCTCGAAGCGGCGGTAATCGATGCCGCGGGGCATGTGAGCAGGAAGTCGTCGAACCTGACCGTGACGGGACGTCCCATTCGCATAGAGGCCTTTCCGGAGAGCGGCGAACTGGTGCAAGGCGTGGAGAACGTGCTCTACATCATGACCGCCTACCCGGACGGCCGCCCTGCTCGCACAAAGATACGGGTGGGTGCCAATCGTGATATCATCGAGACCTCCGATATGGGGATCGCGAAGGTCATGATTACCCCGCAGAAGAAGCGGCTCAAGCTCACCCTGCGCGCGGAGGATGCCCGGGGCGTGTCGGCCCAGGTCGTGCGGCGGTTGCGTGTCGGTGAGCCCGTTCACGATTTCCTGCTGCGCACGGACAAGGCGGTCTACCGCCAGGGCGAAACCGTGGCCCTCGAGATCGTTTCCGCCCAACCGCGTGCCCGCATGTTTGTGGACGTGGTCAGGAACAACAGGACCTTCCTGATGAAGAGCGTTGACGTGCGCGACGGCCGCGGCCGCCTGGCGCTCGACCTGCCCCTGGACATCATGGGCACCTTCGAGTTGCACGCTTACCGCATCCTGGCCAACGGCCAGATCGTGGAAGACAACAAGCTGATCCAGGTGAACCGGGCCGACGCCCTCGACGTCAGCGTGTCCCTGGACAAGAAGACCTACCGGCCGGCGGAGAAGGCCGTGTTGGACTTCGTGGTGAAGGGGCGGGACGGGACGCCGACCCAGGCCGCGCTCAGCCTGGCGGCCGTGGACGAAGCGGTCTTTGCCCTGAACGACATGCGCCCGGGGCTGGAAACAATCTACTTCCTCCTGCAGGAGGAGATTCTGAAACCCCGGTACGAGATCCACATGCACATGCCGCTGGACCCACGCGATACCGTGGATGAAAGACCTCCCGAGCCTGAACCGGAATGGGAAGAGGCGGAAGTCGTCTTGTTCGCCTCCTCCGAGGGAGACGGCACGCCGAAGGTCGATCAGGGCCTGACCTATGCGCAGAAGGCGACCGCCGTGCGCGAAGCGAAGCGGGCGTTTGGGGAACGGTTGGGCGCGGGCGTTGCCACGATGCCCTTCTGGATATTTCTTCTCATCATGCTGCCGGTCGTGGGCTACGTTTTTCTCAAACTGGTCCGGCGCGCACCCGTGGAGAACCTGTCCCCCGAAGACGCCACCACACTGAAACGCCGCGTCCTGTTCATGTTCTGGGCCGCCGTCGGCGCGGTGTACTTGCCCCTGCTCGGCGCAGCGGGTACCGCGCTCATTCTGGACAGGGCTCGCTTCTACGGTTCTGAGGAGACTATCATCCTTGCCGTTCTCATCAGCTTCGCCTGCCTCGGCATGGCCGCCTTGTTAACGGCGGCCGTTCTGCTTGCCCGCTGCCGCGGCGTCCGTGCACTGCCGGCTTACCGCAAGGTGGTGATCGCCGTGCCCATCGCCTTCCTCGTGGGTTGCCTGGCCATTGCGGGGGTGGGCGTTGCCGCGGGCAAGTTCGAGGGCGGCCTCGGTGAGGGCGCGGCGATTGCCATGTTCGTGACGATCGTACTGCTGTTCATGCAGAGCACGGCGGTCATTTCTCTCGGAGCGCAGTGCGCTCTGCGGACGGTGGGGCGGGGACGCTTCGCCTGGATCCTGTTTAGTCGAACCGCCATATGGATACCGGTTATGCTCCTATGCCTCCTGCCGATGCTGATGCTGGGCGGCATGGCTGCGGGCGGACCGATGATGGCAATGGAAATGGCGGATGGTGCCGAGATGACGGGGGAGGCGTTCTGTGCCCCGTTCGCGGAAGAGCGCCCTTCGGACCCGCCGGGAAGTGCCGGTCAGCCCCCACGTGTCCGCAAGTTCTTCCCCGAGACCCTCTACTGGCAACCGCAGCTGATTACCGACGACCAGGGGCGGGCACGGCTCGAGCTGCCCCTGGCCGACTCCATCACCACCTGGCGGATGGCGGGCAGCGCCGTGACGGCGGACGGGCGCCTCGGCTCGCTGCGGCAGGGCATTACCGTGTTCCAGGACTTCTTCATCGATGTCGACTTCCCGGAAGCCCTGACCCAGAACGACGAGGTCAGCGTGCCGGTGGCGGTGTCCAACTATCTCGATGAGCCGCAGACGGTACGCCTGGAAGCCGAGGCCGGCGATTGGTGCGAGCTGTTGGACGGCCCGAAGCGGGAGTTACGGATCGGCGCGCGCGGTGTGACCAACGTCCACTACCGCGTGCGAGCGAAGACGCCGGGGCGTCACGCCCTCACCGTCAAGGCGTTGGGCTCCTCGCTCAGCGATGCCGTGCGGCGCAGTGTACGCGTGACGCCGGACGGCGAGGAGTTCGTGCAGACCGTCAACGGCCGGCTCGACGAGAACAAGACCCACGAGATCGTGATTCCCGCGGAGGCGATCGCGGGGGGCAGCGACCTTTTCGTGAAGATCTATCCCGGCGCTTTCAGCCAGGTCGTCGAAGGCATGGACAGCATCTTTCGCATGCCGCACGGCTGCTTTGAGCAGACCTCCTCGACCACCTATCCCAACGTGCTGGTTCTGGACTACCTGCGCCGCACGAAGCAGGCCCGGCCCGATATCGAGATGAAGGCGCTCAATTTCATCAACATCGGTTACCAGCGCCTGCTTTCCTACGAGTGCCGGGGTGGGGGCTTTTCGTGGTTCGGCAACAACCCCGCCCACACGGTTCTCACGGCGTACGGGCTGATGGAATTCCATGACATGGCAGAGGTCCACGATGTGGATCCCGGCGTCATTGAACGCACTCGTGACTGGCTGCTCGAACAGCAGAAGGGCAACGGCACCTGGGAGTCCCCGTCCCACGGCATTGCCGAGGGTGCGATCAACGCCCAACAGGGGCGGGTGTTGCGCACGACCGCCTACATCGCCTGGGCCGTGGCGGAGAGCGGGGGAACGGATGCCAGGTTGACCCGGGCGCTTGACTACCTGTCCTCGGAGTGGGCGGACGAGGAGGACGCCTATGCGCGCGCCCTGTGCGCCAACGCGCTGCTTGCGGCGGGTCGCGGGGTGGGTGCCAAGCGGATCCTGGGCGAGCTGCAGGCCGCGGCCGTGGAGAAGGACAAGCTGGTGTCGTGGGAAGGCGCGGAGGCGGGGGGGCTGCTGCACGCCCGGGGCCGTACGTCTGCAATCGAAACGACCGCTCTCGTGGCCTGCGCCATGCTGCGCGGACGCGTACACACCGACACCGCGCACAAGGCGCTGGCGTGGTTGATCGAACAGAAAGACTCGCGTGGCACCTGGCATTCCACCCAGGCCACCGTGTTGGCCATGCGCGCCCTGCTGGCGGGCACGGGGGCGGGCGGCGGGGTCGACGACACGCAGCAGGTCGCTGTAACGGCCAACGGAGTCCTGGTCAAGGAGTTGGAAATCACGCCCGAGAACAGCGACGTTTTTCACCTGGTCAGTCTGAGGCGGCACGTCAGGGAGGGCGTTAACCGCATCGCGCTGGAGGCGTCCGCAGGCAGCGCGTTGGCTTACCAGATTGTGGCGAAACACTACCTGCCCTGGGGTGGCGGCGTCTCGCCGGTCCCGGAGACGGAGGAGCCGATGAGCATCGACGTCGCTTACGACGTCACCCGGCTCAAGCCCGACGATCTCCTAACCTGCACGGTGACCCTGCGCTACAACCGGCCTGGGACGGCCGCGATGACCCTGGTCGACCTGGGCATCCCCCCGGGATTCGACGTGCAAACCGGCGGATTCGAAACGCTCAAGCAGGAGGGCGCGATCAAGCGTTACGCGATGCACGCGCGCCAGGTCACGTTGTACTTCCAGGAGATCGAAGGTCAACGCGACATCGTTTTCACCTACCAGCTCAAGGCCAGGTATCCGCTGCGGGCCAAGACCCCGGTAACCGTGGCCTACCAGTACTACGAACCGGAAGTCCGCGCCGAAGCGGAACCGGTGTTGCTGGCGGTGCAATAGGCGGATGTCGCAAAGCCCGGCGGTGGCCCCCGGCAAGTGCAGCTCATCGCAGATGCGCCTTCTGTGGAGCGGTGTCGCAATCCCATAGTGGACGGGACTGCCATGATCCACTAACCTGACAGGCAGAATCAAAGGAGGGAACTCAACGTGAGGACGTCTTCAAGGGGTACCGTCGCTGCCGTTGTTCTTGCGGCAGCAGTCGTAACCAGTGTCATCGACGGAACCGGGCAGGCGGCGGTCCGGTCGAAAGAGATACCCCGGCCGCCGACGGCCGACGCGATCAGTGCCGGTGCATTGAACGTCGCCGTTCGCGCCTCTCTCGCCTCCGGCGCCGAGTATCTGCTCCGGGCGGTCGAGACCAATTTTCTGCACTATGCCGCGGCGCCGGTCAGCAACAGGAAGCCGATCGGTTGGGACCGGATCGAGACGAACTATGTTCACTACCGTTGGGAGGAGTACGAAGCCCCCCGGTACGAGCATATCTACGAGGAGTACGAGACGTTTGCGGTGGGCGCGTCGGGGTCGGTTGAGGCGCGCAAGATAGGCAAGGTCACACGCCGGCGCGTCGTGGGCCGGAAGAAGGTGGGGACGGTGACGAAGAAGCGGCTGGTCAAAGATCCCGACGGGCCGGTGGTGAGAACGCACAAGAAGGGTATTGGCCCGCGGTACGGCCCGGGCAAGGAGACCTGGCCCGACCAGTTGCCGGGTGACAATGCGCTGGCCCTGCTGGCCCTCCTGAAGAGCGGTGTGCCCGAGACGGATGAACGGCTGCGGAAGCTGGCCGGGGCGCTCGACGACTATGTCACGTACTATGGCGCATCGGACCTGACGAGGAACGTGGCCCTGCTGGCGGCCGCCTTTTCCAACCTGTCGGATCCGCAATACAAGGACTCGCGGGACCTTCTGATCAGCCGCATCCTCGACGGGCAGATCGCCAGCGGGCCCGCCCGCGGCATGTGGGGCCCCGTCTGCATCAACATGGAGATGCTTCCCGTGCTGGTCAAACATGAGAGCGAGATTGGCAAGGCGCTGGCGGCCCTCAAGGCGGAGTTGCCGAAGAAGCTGGCCAAGACGCGCAGCGAGAAGCGCGAGGCACAGCTCGAGGCGGAGGTCGAGCGGGCGGAGGAGAAGGTAAGGAAGATGGAGTCCCTCTACAATAGGGTCACGCAGCAGGGCATGCGTTTCGAGCGTGTCACGCAGCCTTTCTCTTTGAAGGTGGAGTCATGGGATGCCGATACGCGCCTGACGGCGGGACTGCCTTACTACATCTACAACCAGACGTTTGCCGACTTGGAGAGTACGGCGGTGGCGCTCTACGCGATCGGCGAAGCGGCGGCGAAAGGATGCTTGCCCGAAGAGACTCAGGTGCCCACGTTGCCCACTCTCGACGAGAGCGGACGCTCCCGCGGCAGTCGCTCGAGGTCCGACTCGGTTCTGAAACCGCAGAACACGTCCGGACTCCTGGCCCGCGCGGTCGCTGCCCTCGCGAAGAAGCAGGAGCGGGACGGCGGCTGGAGACAGTGCAACATTCACCAGGAATCCAGAACGTTCGAGGCGTTGGGGCTTCCGCGCTTGAAGCAGGAGGAGATGCCCGCTCCCCTGGAATCGGTGAGGACGCGTGCGACCGTGGCCCAGGGCTACGCTTCGCTCTTGAATGCCGGCAAGGCCGTGGGCATCGCCAAGCTGATGGGCAAGTACGGACGCAACCTGCTGGCGGCCCGCGGGCGGGTGGTTGAGGAGGCGGCTGCACACCTCGACCGCAAGGGGGAGCCCGTCATACCTGTTGGACGCATGCTGCGACCCTATGACCTGTATTTCTCCATGCTTGGCGTTCACCGCTCCGTGGATCCCCTGGTGGAGGACCGTCGCGATTTGTGGATGCGCTTTGCCCACGAGATCGTTGAGCTTCAGGACGACACGGGGGTCTGGGAGAAGAAGCCGGCGAGAGGATGGACGCTTCCTGACATCCGTCTGCATCCTTCCAGCCTGTGGGCCTGGCAGGGCCCAAGAGCGAAGGCGGCCTTTGAAGAGAGGATGCGGAAGGCGGGCAAGGCGAAGACGGTGGCGTACGATCCCAAAAGGCACTGGCCCGCATACGGCTTGATGGGAAAGAGGCAGCATCCCCATTCACGGTATGAGGCGAGCAACCGCGAAGTTGTCGCGACTTCACTTGCGATGCTGTTCCTCGCCGACGGGGTGTATCCGCCGATCGGCGGTTACGTGGATTTGACCGGTAAGGGCGCGCCGCCGACGCTCCTTCGCGCGGCGTTCTCGGCCCTGAAGAGCCGCGACCGCCTTGACCCTACCGTCCTGCGGTTGTCGGCCGACAATGTCCGTACGTCGATCTCATCCGTGCCCGTCGTATTTCTCGCCGGCACAAGCGCTCTCGACAATCGCACCGTGGCGTCGGCCGTCAGACGATACCTGCAGGAGGACGGTGTTCTCGTCATAGAATGCAGCACGGCCGGAGCTCTTGCCGCCGCCCAGGAGACAATGCTGGCGGAACTGCCGGGGGCGTCCGTGCGGTCGTTGCCGGCGACGGCCGATTTCATGTCCGATTACAGGGGAACGAGGCCGCCGCTGAAGGCGCTCTTTGCCGCCGACAAGCGGATGGTGGCCCTGTTTGTGCCCGCGACAGCGAAGTACATCCAGGTCGTCTACCTCCTGGCCAAGCACGCCGCGGGCGAGGAGTGCCTGGACCCCCGGTATCCAACCCTGTACTTCGGCGAAGATCCCTTTCTCGCGCGCGTCCGGGCATTGTCGGCGTTGAGAGGCCTGGCAGCCCCACCCCCCGCGACACCGCAACCCGTTGTCGAGAAACCGGTCTCCGAGCCTGCCGAGGAATCCCCCGCGGCCAAGGATACGACGCCGGAAGACGAGAAGTGGTAGGAACTCCGGTCACCCCCCCCTCATCAACACGGATACCGGCAGACATACTCCAGGATTTCGTCCAGCGGCACGGTTGCCGCGCCGATCCAGGTGTCGCAACACCCGTAGTAGACATAGAGAACGCCGTCATTCACCACCGTAGCCGAGGGAAAGACGACTCTTGGGATCACCAGGCCGGTGATTTCGTAGAACTCTTCCGGTTCGAGAATGAAGTCCGGCGCGCGGGCGATGACGCGCGTGGGGTCGT
>CAZKRK010000188.1:0-11504 GCA_964555035.1 uncultured Victivallales bacterium
TCACCGCAGTAGATCGTGGCCAGGGCATATCCGCGCGACACGATCAACTCGACCGGCCACCTGGACCGTGACACGCCACGCGACTTCTGCGTGGCCCGATTGTTCTCGATGCCATACCCTCTCCGGCTCCGCATCCAACCCGCGTTCAACGCAATACCCGGATCGGGACGAATGCTGTGGTTGCCGAAGAAGTTCAACCCCACAAACACGGGGACGGGTTTCTTCGCGTCCGCCGGGAGGTAGATCAGGATATCCATGTGAGCAGACCGACCGCCATTCGTGAACGTACAGCGCACCTCGCGGCGACGCGCCTTGCCGTCGAGCGCGTTGTCGGACTCGTTCTGGATCGCGACTGACACCTTCTCGGGCCGGCCCGGCATGCGACCGTAGACATGCTTCTCGAACAGGTGAAAAACCTCCGACCGCCGCTTTGCGCGCCAGGTTTTGGAGTCCGTCACCCGCGCCCCGTCCAGACACACAAGCGGATCCGGCAACGTGTATTCCGGGACCTTACTCTCGTCGTAGTTCGCATCGCGGCACAAACCGGAAGAAGCTGCCATAATCACCACCGTCGCCATCAAGACAGGTGCACAAGGTATCGTTCGCATGTTGTCGTCTCCACAAGGGCATCGCTCACTCGTTTCTAAGCTCGATATTGTCGAGATAGAATGATGTCGACTCTTTCGCCGTACTGCAAATCCCGAGCCAGTTGATGCGGCGACAGGCATCGTGCGTGAACGGCAGGTCAGCCAGTCGCTTCTCCGTTCCGTCAGAGTACTTGATGACCAATGACCACGTACGGATAGCGTCGCGGCCCACTGCGGCAACCACATCCAGGTGAATCCACTCGCCAACCGGCATCGGCAAACCGACGTTGTGATTGTGGACTCTCAGCTCGCAATTCTGCACCGTGAAGCGCGGCCCCACGCGATAGGGCTTGAACCCAGTCCCGCCACTCGTGAAAGACATCGGCACGCTCGTCTTCGAACCGGATGTCGAAGGAGAAACGCGACACGCCGTTCGTGTGACGCGGATCCCAGTAGAAATAGGGTTCAAACGCGCTCTTCGTGCCGGCCGCGTCTTTGACCATCAGGCACCGCGTTCCGCTGCATGGTGACGCATCGCTTACGCGAATCGACGCGCCGCCTCCCCCTTCGCGCACGTCAGCTCTCCCGAGCAAGGCGCCGACGGGACGCTGCTCGAAATCCTCGTGGAACGACAACGGCGGGGCGGGCGGAGCGGGAGGCGGCCACTCGACGTCGGGATAGTCGACACCGTTCGCCAGCTTGATCCACT
Organism: uncultured Victivallales bacterium; assembly: GCA_964555035.1. Lineage (GTDB taxonomy): Bacteria > Verrucomicrobiota > Kiritimatiellia > UBA8416 > CAYOBW01 > CAZKRK01. The sequence goes on from CAZKRK010000188.1 coordinate 1,297, forward strand.
CCTCGTCGCCGTAGACGCCGGCTTTCGAGTAGTCGAACGGCTTGAAACCTACCTTTGCCGCGGGCGACTCCGGCGTCAAACGGAAGTCGTACTCGTCCGCGTTCACGAACATCGGATCGGCAATCAGCGATCCAACGTCGTGCCCCTTCTTCTGCCAGTCCGCCAGGGAATGCCCGGCCAGCTTCACGGCCTGACCGTCCGCGCGGTAGTAAAGATTGCTGCGGATAATGAACTTGTCGTCCTTCCAGTTCTTCCCGAGCGCAGTCCCGTTGCGGAAGTAGACGATGTTGTTCTCGAACGTGAACGAGATGTGCTTCTCGGTACGCGAACGCTGCACCTGGTCGGTCATACTGAAGGCCAGGATGTTGTTGCGGATCACGTTCTCCTTGCCGTAGTGCTGGTGAAAACCGCCCGTTTTCGTGTTGTAAACCAGGTTGCTCTCCATGTGGATGTGGCTGCTGCCCTCATCCGTGTAGAGCCCCCATCCGCCGTAGGAATAGGCGTAGATGTCATGCATGACATTGCGATTTACGGTCGTGCCTTCGGACGGCCCCAAAGTGTAGACGCCCCCCATGTCGCTCAGCATCGCCCAGCCGATGTGGTGGATATGATTGAAGTCGATGCGGTTGCGCTTGGCCAGGCTCTCCCCATAGCCCCAGCGCCATCCGACCGACACAGCGCTGTAGCGGAGATCGGCGATCTCATTGTGGGTGACGTTGTTGTCGGAACTGTGCCCGATCCACACGCCGACCGCACAGGGGAACAAGTGCCCGCCATCGCGAATGATGTTGTTGTCCACCCTGATTCGGCCTGTCCGCTCGGCCTCGTCGCGGGCCACGCGCCCCTCACCGATGCGCACGCCGCCGGCACCCAGATCGTGGAGGTAACAGCGCTCGACGCGGCAGTCGCGGCACCCTTTACGGAACCAGATGCCGTAGATCCCGGTGTGGACCACTTCGCAGTCACGCAGACTCACGTTCTCGGCCCCGTCGGCCAGCACTACGGCTTCGAGAGGATTTGCGGCCTGGGCAGCATCGAACCCGAGCGGGGGCAACGTGTAACCGGCGTGCTGAAAGCTCAACCCTTCCAGGACGATGTTCTTCACGAACGCTCCCGCCTCCGGCTTGCCCCTGAACTGCACGAGCTGCTCCAGCACAGGCGCGACGATCCGCGCCGTTTCAATGGTCTCGCCCGCACGCGGCTTGTAGTAGAGCGTCCCGTCCGTATCGAGAAACCACTCACCCGGCGCGTCGAGCGCTTCACGGAAGTTCTCCAGGTGGAAACGCGTGCGGGCTTTGAGCGGGTTCCAGGGCTTCATCCCGCCGCCAAGTGTGAACACCTCACGCCGTTTGGGATCGATGGACTCGATGTACCGGGTGGTATTGTCCCACTTGTGATAGGCCACCATGACAACATTCGTGAGTTCCTCCGGCCGCAATCGAGCCAACGGCGCCATCACTTCGGGCGAGACCGCAATCGTCAGTCTTGCCTTCCCGGGGACGCGCCCGCCCCCCTTGCTCAACACGCGCTGCGTCACGGCGTTCATGTAGTGGTAGAACCTGTTGGGCGTCCGTGCCCGTACCGCGCGCCGACCGTTGACGTAGAGCTGCTCAAAACGCCACTTCCCGGAGGCCGCATCAGGAATCCTCACCCGCCAGATGCCGTCCGGTCCGGCCGTCATGCCCGCAATCGTCCGGCCGCCGCTGAAAACCGGCCGCTCTTTGCCCCAGGCCTGGTACGATACCGTGTGACCCTCAGCGGCCGAGTCCAAGGCCGTAAAGGCCAAGGGTTCGGTGAGACGGTAGGTGCCGCCCCGCACAAATACCTGCACCGACTTCGTCAGCCTGCCCTCGTTGCGCCGCCGGATCTCGTCACGCGCACGTGTGAGACTGGCGAAAGGACTTGCCTGGGCGCCCGAATTATCGTCGCTGCCGTCCGGCGCCACAAAGAAGGAACCGCCCGGAGAAGCGGCCAGAGAGTGCAGGAAAGGCACAACAAACACGGACAGCATCCACAAACGCCTCATCCTCAGAAACCTCCACCCATCGACCTCACTATTCCCCAATCCTGCACACCTCCACACCGACTATGCAGACGTCGTCGGTGAAAGTGTTGCCCTCAGCGAACCTGCGAATGCTCTTGATCACGTGGCGCACGAGTGCCGGCAACGGACGGTGCATGCAACGCACCGTGTCGTCCAGGAGACGGACTTCGCCGTACTCCTCGCCTGCCTTGTTTTCGACCTCGTACAACCCGTCCGTGTACAGGAAGATCTTGTCGCCCATGTCCAGCTCAACCCCCGAGGTCTCATACTCGACTCTCTCATGCAGAGCCAAAGCCGGCCCGATCGGCATGCCGTGTTTCAGCAGCGCTTCGGCCGTACCGCGCCTGCAGCGCAATCGAATCGGGCTGTGGTGGCCGGCGCTGGCAAAGAAGGCCATGCCCTTGGTCACGTCTATCACGAGGTAGAACGCAGTCGCGAACACCAGGACTTCTTCCTGCCTCAAGAACGGGCGAATCAACCCGTTCACTTTGCTCAGCAAGCGCCCCGGATCCCTCTCGAGAGGCGCCCATTCGTCTACGAGCGTGCGAATGATCGCCGTAATCAGGGCTGCCCGCACCCCGTGCCCCATCACGTCACACAGGAATACGCCGACCTCCGTGTCGGAAAGTGCGTGAACCGAAAACAGGTCACCACCGACAAGCTCCGCCGCCTCGTAGTGATGATGAAAGCGCAGAGCGCTCTTAACGGCGGGAACACCGTGCGGAAAGGAGGGATAGCGTTTGGGCAGGAAAGCCTGCTGGAGGTCCTTGGCCATCGCCAGCTCCTCGGTCATCTGGCGATTCACCTCCCGCAGCCGCAACGCGTAACGAGCGGCCCTCTCCTGGGCCTGCTTGTGGTCCGTTATGTCACGAGAAACGCCGAATGTACCAACGATGTCTCCGCGCTCGTTGCGTAGCGGCATCTTGGAAGTAGAGACCCACGTTACGCGACCGTCGGGCCAGGTCTCTTTCTCTTCCTTGCCGAGAATCGGCGTCCCCGTGGCCATGACGCGCTGCTCGTCTTCGAAAGCAGGACGGGCATGCTCTTCGGTAAAGAAATCGAAGTCCGTCTTGCCCAGAACATCGTCGGGACTTGATACTTTCATCCACTTCGCGAAGGCGCCATTGACCCGCACAAAGCGGCTCTTGGCGTCCTTGAAGTAGATATTGTCGGCCGAATTGTCCATCAAACAGTGGAGCAGTTCGGCATCCGTTATGTCGTGTCCGTCAATCACGGTCGGGCTCCCACATCATCCATCTCAGAGACTCGTATCTGACTGCACGCCTCACGTCAAGCGCATGGTGAGGGTTTCGGAAAATCGATAACCATAAATCAGCCCCCCGCGATCGCTGATACGATGTCCACCTCGCCGGTGTCTGCGAGGGGCGTGTCAAGGCCCTGCTGCGCACGAATATCCGTACCGTTCGCGAAGACCGCCACAAACCGGAGCAAACGCCCACGCTCGTCACAAAGCGCCTGCCGCATATCGGGATACAACCGTTGCAGCTCCCCAAGAACTTCCCCCACACTGCCGCCACACACCTCGACTTCGCGCTCCCCTCCCGTGTGCCTTGCCATCGCCGCAGGAATATGCACTATCACACTCATCAAAACATCTCTCTCGCCGCTTCAACCGTCCGCACCGCCCTCGCAGCCAGGAACTGCGAAGGAACGTAGTCCGGACAGAACCACAACTCAGTACCCGGCACCATCACCCTTGCGCCCTTTACCCCGTACTCCTCTCGTGGACTCAGGTCAGCAACGAGGATATGCTCGATATCTGCCGCCGTCAACCGCCCCATCACCCAGTCCAGCTCCGCCCCCACCGACCCGAAGTCCGTCGAATCGGGAACCGCGACCTCGCCGGGCGCACCGCCCAGCAACGTCTTGCGGGCGTTGTCGTACGAAATGCGCGCCCGCTTCGCCGACGCAAACGCGCGGTAGTCGTCACGCGTCCCCACGAAGTACGTGATGTACTGCATGTAGGCTTCGTGCAACGCAGCGTACGCCGCACGCTGAAAGTCGGCGCGCACCGCAATCCCCCCGTGACACTGCACGCCGCGGTTGCGATCGTACACGTGCACCATCACGCACGGCAACCCGTACAGGTTGGGCAAGAGAAAGAGAACAACGTCACACCCCTTGTCATCCAACTGGGTCAGCAGGCCTAGGCAGCATGCGTCCCCGATCGCACTGTGATCAATCTTCAGGCGCGGCAACAGCGCGCGGCACTCGGGTGAAACCAGGTGGATCTGACACGTATCCCTCTCGACGACTTCGTAGAGTCCGTAGAGAACCGCCTCAACCAGCGAATTCCCGGCCGAAAAACCATCAGTGCCCGAGTAGCGAAACATCACTGCCGCCCCCGGCACGTGCTCACGCCGCCCCGAAACGATGTCCGTCACCGCCACGTAGCCCCGTTCCCGGACCACCCGAGCCTTTTCCGCTGCACCGCACCCCCAGTTGTAAAACTGCGGAATGTGCTCAAGGGGGAAAGGCGCTTCGTCCAACTCGCCGACCTGTCGTCCGCGGACATCCAGCGAACACGCGCACAAGCGCTCGACGAGCTCCATGTAGGCCGACGCCAACGCTTCGTCAAACACGTCACCGTTGCCCGTGGCAGAGGAAGGGTAGTAGTCGAGCAGATGGAACGGAACGAAAAACGCGCTCAGGATGTAGCTGTCAGCCGCATCGTAGCGCGTCGTGTCTGCCAGGACTACGTCCAGCCCCTCCAGGAAACCACGCGCGCGGGCGCATGTCTCCGCCGCGGACCTGTCACGACTATCGCGGGCCACGCGCATCTCGTCGGCAGGCGCCCCCCCCGAACTACGCCAATCCTCCCGCAAAGCGAAATCGTCCGTGCGGTCGTACTTCTCCCGCAACACCGCCACGTAGCCCCGCTGAACCACTTCAACCGTCCGCGCCACCACCTCCCGAGAACGATCCGCCGACAGACGCCGAAAGCTCCGTAGCAGTTCCTTTGCGTCCTGCCGCTTGACGTCGAACCGGCCCGGCCCCGTCGCATAGTACTCACGCAGCCCGTTCAGCATCCCCTTGTCAAGATCGCCGCAGCCCGCGGCGGCGGAGAACAGCGCATCGAAAGAGAGATAAGTGAAATGAATACCCTCCGCCATGGCCTCGAGCCGGTGGCGATCTGCTTCACCCAGGATGCCGTCCCGTTGCGCACAGTCGAGGAAGTAGACAACCTGAATGAGAGGCGTCGTCAAGGACCGGTCGCCCTCCCCGTACGTCTGCGCCACGACGTGATAAGGCTTGAGCTCCCGTCGTTTGAGATATTCGAAGACATACCCCGTGCCCGCCATGCCGAATCGTTCGAGTTCGGCCGCGCGCAGGGCGCCGATACTGGCGGCCCCGCAAACGTTCACCCCCCGCTCCATTGCCGCCATCACTTCCAGAGTCGTGCACGGGAACTTGGTGTAGAAGTAACCGTCGATAATCAGGATGTTGTCGAAACCGTCAAGCACGGCTGCAATCATGTCGCCCTGTTCCGCCGGACCGACCCACACGATGTCTTCGTCTCCATCGACGTCGGCGGGGCTGAGACTGCCGCCCGCAAACACCAGCGTGCTCTCGCGCCTCGGGCACAACCACTCCCCGCATTCGGGGTGCTCCGCGATCTCGGTGTACGTGTAGCACGCCCGCCGGCAGCGGCAATGCCCACAGGCAGGAAAATAGTCGAACGAGGACGCAGCCACGTCCGCCGCAAGCGCGCGTTGCGCGCCAATGTGCCCCCTGAGATCCGCAACCGCATCCCGGTACAGGATCTTCAGGGCGTTCGCCGGCATAAAACAGAAGGGGAAGTTGCCCACAACCACCCTGGGATCTGCAACCACCGGATCGCCGCAGAAGCGCGCCAACTCGCCCCTCAACGCGCCGACACTCGCCCCGCTCGCCTCCGCAAAATCGAAAAAGAAACCGAGCCGATCCACTGCATCCGTGGCGACCGTCTCGGACAGACGCACCGCAAGGTCGGCATCAAGCCCCTGCACGTAGACGTGGACGCCTACATCCACATTGTAGCGCATCGAGAACTCGGCCATCCGCCCGGCGTGCTTGCGCATGTTCGTGCACGTTTCCGCCAGGTCTTCCGCGCAGGCGTCATGCCGCGCGTATTGGATGACCGTAATCGCCTCCAGCGGCAACTCGGCAGACGGCGCCTGCCCGATAAAGGACTCGATCGCGGCCGCCAGTCCCTCGTGCTCGAACACCGCGAAGCCGTCAAAGAACACGCGACTCCGGGCAATGCCGAACGCACCGACCGTCGCGATGAATGTCCCCGCTCGCTCGGCGTATTCCGGTCGTGACCGGCGCAGTATCCTCTCAGCAACGACCGGGTCGGAGAAAAAGGCTCTGACTGACTCGTGGTACACGGATGCTTCGCGCCTCAGGTGCACGCCCGTCACCCCGGCCACATCCACACCGGCTCACGCACGCGCGCGTTTCCCTCACTCATTGCGCCGCTGCGGCTCAGTCACCTGGTTCCACAGCCGGTTCATCTCCCCCTCGTACTTGAGGAAGACATTCACGATCCCGGGGTCGAACTGAGAACCGCTGCTGTTGCGGATCTCGTCCACCGCGATTTCGTGCGAACGGGCTTCGCGATAGACACGGTTGGAGCGGATGGCGTCGTAGGCGTCAATCAGCGCAAAGATCCGGGCGCCAAGGCAAATCTCATCCCCTTTCAGACCGCGCAGATATCCCTTGCCGTCATAGTGCTCATGGTGATCGCGCACAACTTCAGCGGCATCCTGCAGGTAGGGACTCGACCGGATGATGTTGTACCCGATCTCCGGATGCTGCTGCATCTGACGCCACTGGTCGGCATCCAGCTTCCCGGGCCGGTTGAGCACGCTGTCCGGCACGCCGATCTTGCCGATGTCATGCAGCAACGCCCCGGAAGCGAGCATCTGCAACTCCTCCTTCGTCAACCCCATCCCGCGTCCCAGCGCTACCGACAACTCCTGCACGCGCGCACTGTGCCGCCCCGTGTATTTCTCCCGCGCGTCGAGCATCGCCACCAGGGCCTCGAGCGTGAACTCGTAGGAGCGTTTGACCTCCTCCAACGACGCGGCAACCTGTGCGCTGCGCTCGCGAACCATCTCCTCCAGGTGCTGCTGGTACCGCTCGTTCTCCTTGCGAAGCTGGCGGTACTCCACGGCTCGGTGCATCAGCGCCAGCAACTCCTTCTTGCGGAACAGCTTCTGAATGAAGTCGTACGTGTCTTCACGCAAACAGCTGATCGCATTGTCGACCGTCGCGTAGCCCGTCATTACGATCTTGACGACCTGAGGATCCGCGAGCCCCAGCTCGCGCAGCAGCTCGATCCCGCTCTTCTCCGGCATCATCAGATCCGTCAGCACTACGTCATAGGCGTCGCGTTGCGCCATGATCTCCGAGATCGCATCGTTCGCGCTTTCGAACGTCACGATCTCGTAGTCCTCGTCACCCAGCATGCGCGAAACAACTTCAAGAATGAGCGGCTCGTCATCCACAACCATGATGCGCCCGCGGGACTTCGATCCCGGCCTCTTCCCGTCGCCCTTCTTCTTCTCCTCCTCAGCATCATCCGCGCTGCTCGCGGCAGAGTCCTGAGAAGGCCATACCACAATTCGATCGCGACCGGCACGCTTGGCCGAGTAGAGCGCGCGGTCAGCCTGTCTCAGCAGTTCCGCACTCGTCGACGGACCGGTCGGATTAAGGCTGGTCGATATGCCCACGGAAACCGTCAACTTCAGTCGATAGCTCCTCTCGAGGAACAGCTGGGACCGCGTCCCTTCCACCAGGCGGTTCGCAAACGCGGTGGCGTCCGACTCCTCTGCACGAGGCAGGATCACCACGAACTCATCCCCGCCGTACCTGGCAATGATATCCGACGCACGCGAAATGCGGTGCATGACCCTCACGAATTCAAGCAACACCTCGTCTCCGACCGAATGGTCGTAGGAATCGTTGAGGGTCTTGAAGTTGTCGATATCTATGACCACAACAGCCATCGAGAAGCCGTAGCGGCGACTGAACAGCCACGCGCGATCCAGCTCCTCCTCGAGACGCACACGGTTGTAGACGCCCGTCAGGGGATCCATTGCCGCTAACTGCTGCATCTTGCGCAGGGAAGTAAAAGCGGCCGATACGTGATTGGCGGCATGATACAGAAGCGACACGTCCGAAGGCGCATACGTATATTCCTGCGCCGAGGCCAGAGTGAGCAGGCCGCACACGTCGTCGTCAAGAATCACCGGAACCGAGAGGACGCTGCCCACATCCTCGACCTCATCCTCCGAGCCGCCGGTTCTCTCAATCTGCCGCTGCAGCATTGTGGCGTCGAATTTCGCCCCGGTTAGGGCCTCGTAGCGCCGAACCATCTCGTCTTGCACGGCATCGAGGAACCCATCGGATATGTTCCCGTGCGGCATGAACAACATCACCGGCGTATCGCTCTGGAACACCAGCATGCTGATGCAGTCGCACGTTAGCATCTCGCTCAGCGCCCGACCGAAGTCCAGGAGAGCATCGAGCAGAGTGTCAACGTTCGACTTGCCCTCGGCCAGATGCCCCAGAAGCCGCGAGTGATTCCGCATCAGGTCAACCGCATAGTCCCGCGGTATGTTGGTCTGCTCGCGACGCGTGGACTCGGCTTCCGACTTCACCCCTTCGATCAGCGCTTCAAAATCGGGTGACTTCTGCAGAATCCGCGTGACACCAAGCTCGGCCGCCTTCTGCACGGCCCCATCCGTAATGAACGCCGACGAAATCACGACACCCAGCCACGGCCAGATCTTCAGAGCCTCCTCCAGGAAAACCAGCCCGCTCATCTCCTCCATGCGCAAATCGACCACCAGGACATCGATACTGCGACGCATGAGGACGTGCAACGCCTGCCGACCGGTGTTCACGGCATCAACATCGCACCCCTGAATCTCGAGACTGGCGGCGTAAAGCTGACAGATCTCGTTGTCGTCATCCACAACAAGCACACGAATCGGGCGCTTTGACACCACTGCCGTATTCTCAGTCTCTGTAACGAGTTCTTCCACCTTCAAACCCTCACACACCACAACATAATAATGGTCCACTGTACGCCACAAGACGCTGGTTTTCAAGGAGATTCCGCGATCTTGAAAACGCTTGCTCCCGGTCCCGCACCGTGCCACAATCCCGCCGCCAATCTCATCCGTATAGCGCTTTCTCAGCGCACAGGGAGGACAACATGCAGGAAATCTACGAAAACCTGGCCCGTTACAAGTTAATCCCCGTAATTGCCATCGAATCGGCAGCCGATGCCCTGCCGCTGGCTGACGCCTTGATCGCCGGCGGCCTGCCCGTAGCCGAAATAACCTGCCGCACCCAAGCCGCCGCCGAAGCCATCAAGTCCATCCGGAGCGAACGCCCCGACATGATCGTAGGCGCCGGAACGGTCTTGACTACCGTACAAGCCATGCAAGTAACCGAAGCCGGCGCCCAGTTCGCCGTCGCCCCCGGATACAACCCCAACGTGGTTGCCGCCGCGCAACGTGCCGGACTGCCCTTCGCCCCCGGCATAATGACGCCCAGCGACGTGGAAGGCGTGCTTCAAACCGGGATCAGGGTGATGAAGTTCTTTCCCGCCGGTGCTGCCGGCGGTCCCCCCATGCTGAAGTCCATCTCAGCCCCCTACTCACACCTCAATCCACGCTTCATCCCCACCGGCGGGGTCAACGCCCGGAACCTGGCAGACTACCTGTCCCTCCCAGCCGTACTCGCCTGCGGCGGCACCTGGATAGCAAAGAAAGCCGACATCGCCGCCGGCAACTGGGACACCATCACCAACAACTGCCGCGAAGCACTCCAGGCCGCCGGCGTGGCATAGAGAAGAGCAGGCAACCGGCTGCGAACCCGGCTGAACCGACGTTGTCCCCAATAGGGGCCGTGGCCGCCGACCAGAAACTTGCCCTCAAACCACAACATGTTGCGCTGGTGAACCGTGTGCCCCACAAGAGGGAGGCGGCCCGCGGATCACGCAGATGAACGCGGATGAGGAGTCTCCTATCAGCGTCAATCTGCGTGATCTGCGGGCCGCTCCCAGGTTTCCACCTCGAATTGCTCTCACCGCAGACCGGCCGCCCCAACAGCCAGGCGGGCACCGTGCCGCCGCGGCTGGGGGATT
>CAZKRK010000188.1:11514-14508 GCA_964555035.1 uncultured Victivallales bacterium
GTTTACCAGCTTTTTCCCGGTTTTTTTTTTGTCTCATATCTGCTTAATTTGGTTTTTTGGGGGGCCCGCTCCCAGGTTTCCCCCTCGAATTGCTCTCTCCGCAGACCTACCCCCCCTACATCCAGTCGATCACCGTGCCGCCGCTGCTGGGGTAATAGGGGCTGACGAGAAGATTGCGACCGTGCTCGCGCGTGACGCGGAAATCACGTATCCGGAACTTCTTGCCTTCGTGCATGTCCAAACGTCTCGCGTTCAACGACGGAATCGGCCTGAAGATGTAGAGCTGCTCCAGCACCTTCCCCTTGTCTTCGTCAGGGATCACATACTCTCTGTCCCTCGGCCTGTCCGGTTGCCATCCCGTTCACTTCTCAAGAGATTGGCGTGTAAGAGTACGTGTACGAGTACGGGCCTTCGGACCAGTCCCGTTCCACCCGTACTCGTACACCTACTCGTACACGCGTATCTCCATCTCCATCTCTTCCGCCGAACGAATGCGTCACCGGCGCACGAATAGCGCGTACGGTGCACGCGCGGGTTCGATTCTTCTACCGGTAGACGTTGCGTCGGTTTCCGACCCTTACGACACAAACGATGAGTCGGTCATCTTCGATCTCATACAGAATTCGATAGTTCCCTCGCCTGAGACGGTAGCGCTCCTGTCCGGATAGCTTCTTCGTGCCCGATGGGCGAGGGTCGTCCGCCAAGGACTTGACGGCGCTCAGGATGCGACGGACATCCTTCTTCGGAATCCCCTTAAGGTCCTTCGATACAGACTTGCGAACGATGACTCTATATTGTGCCATCGCGCTTCAGTCCTTTCACGAAGTCCTCGAAATCAATGGTCGGTTCATTCGCGCGCTCATCAAACATGGCGAGATCGCGAGCGTCCTCGGCAAGCTCGTCGCGAACGGCATCGTTGATCAACTCGGAAACCGACCGAGATGTCTCGACAGACTGCAGGCGAAGCGCCTTGTGCAAGACGGGATCAAGATAGACTGTTGCACGCTTTGTCAATGTGCTCATGTTGCACCTCCATTCGTAACAACAGCATAACGCTATAGCGTCACAACGTCAATACGCCATCTCTCTCCGAACGCCGAAAGTGACCGGCGCAAGTAAGCCGCAGAGCGAAGCGGCGCGGCTTGCTTGCGTACGTGTCCACTTTCTTGTCGAACGTCTGGATCACACGGCGTGGGCGAACTGCCGCTTGGTCTTTCTTGTCCGCGGATTGCGAGAGCGGAGAGCCTTGAAGATGCACGGGGCATTCAGGATCGACTCGTACACCAGCTCCGGCGTGGGCGACCGGAGGCCACACTTCATCGCTCCACTTCATCGCACACTTCGTCCCCACCCTTACTCGGTTACACTTGTTACACAAAATTCTTAATTCCATTCGTAAGGCATTATCAATACGAACTTTACTTCAAATCGAGACGCAGGAGTCTTCGAATTGTCGAGGATTGACGCTTTCACTGTAGTTGCGTATTCCGACGAAATCGGCCACCGATTCCGGGATAATATCGGCCGGGTAATCGGAGGCTTTGAGCGTCTCCATGCCCCAGTCATCAATGATGAGCAGATCGGTCTTGGTCAGGCGGTCGCTCAGGCGCATATGGCTGCCATCGGCATGCGCGCTTCTGAGCAGGCGAAAGAGCTTTGCGGCCACGTAGTAGCGCACGCGGTATCCCCCGCGACATGCGTTGGTACCGACTGCGCAGGCCAGAAAAGTCTTCCCTGTTCCGGTGGGCCCGGTCAGGATCATGTTCTGATGATATCCGATCCATTCTCCGCTGCGTAGCGGCTCCATCGTTGCGCGCTTCAACCCTCGACTCGTGCGATAGTCGATGTCTTCCATGCAAGCCGGCATCTTGAATTCAGCATTGCGAAGGCGCGTGTTCAGAGCGCGCTCTACCGTCATGGTCTGCGCGCGAGTGAGGTGTGCACGGTCACCATGAATGATGTCGATCTCGAAAGCAGGCGAATCCTGTGCCGGCGTGGAAAAGGATCGATCACCAACTGGCAGGAGATGGCTCCAGACGAAATCGATGCCGTGGAAGCGTGGCTACAAGAAAGGCCGGAGAAGAACGGCCCGTATCTGTTCGTGAGCCGCAAAGGGCCCGCTGTGAGTCGCAAGCACTTCTACCGAATTGTCAGAAAGCACGGACTCGCTGCCGGCATTGCGCCGGACCGTGCTCATCCTCATTCGCTGAAGCACGCGCTCGGAACTCACCTGGCGAATTCGGGCGTGCCGGTCCAGGTGATCCAGCAGCGGTTGGGACACCGTAGCATCAACAACACCATGAAGTACCTGGCAATCGCATCGGAGTATGTGAACCGAGCTGTGCGTGAAGCGATGGCGCGGGGGGCGGTTGTATGAAGATCGCGCCGCAGAATGAACATAATGTGGCATTCGCAATAGTGAGGAGCGCGTTCTCGGCGTTTCTGACTGAATAGGGACATGATTGTCGAGCACAGCACCGAGATCCAAAACGCTCGTGTCCAGCCAGAATAGCCGGCACGGAAAAACGCAAGACCGTTCTAGTCGAAGGGGTCTGTGATGGCCAAGGCCAGAAAACGGCTGAAGATAACTGTGGAGGTGGTGCCACCCGGTAGTCTTTCTCCAAACGAGCACAATCCGTTCCGGAACATGACGCCCAAGGAGCGCTGGGACGGTATAGTCGAGGTATGCGTCAACATTGCTGCCAACGCAATGGACGGCCATGCGGCCAGGCAGAGATCGCGAGAAAGGGACGGTTGATGGCCCCAGTGTTGATGACCTTTTGTGCTTGCATCTGGTCACCCAGATCACACTATGCTGTATCACTATGAACAGAGAAGACGAGCGTGAGCACCTATGCGGACTTTACGTCCGAGTTTCGACAGACCGGCAAGCGGCGGTTGAGGATGGATCCTTGGATGCCCAGATCTGCCGGCTTAAGGACTAGCCAGCTCCGCTGAAAGTGTTCAGTGTTCAGGGGTTCAGTGTTCAGGCGG
>CAZKRK010000189.1:0-14419 GCA_964555035.1 uncultured Victivallales bacterium
GTCGCAGGGGGCGTGGCCATAATGAGAATTGCTGCCGTCGCAGGGTCAACACTTGTTTTCGTTGCCCGGGGACGGTACTCTTGCGGTTCTCTGATCGGAACCGGAACCTACGGAGGAACCACCGCATGCGCATCAAGCAGATACTCCCGCTCTTCTCCATTGCCGTTGCCGCAAATGCCGCGGATGTCACGATCGAGAACGCACATCTTCAGGTCACGGTCAAGCCGGCCGGGAGCTGTTTCAGCGTGAAGTCGAAAGCAGGCGACCTCGTGTTCGTTCCCGAGGCCCGTTTCGGCAGGGCCGTCAAAACGGCAACCGCCGCGGATGCCACCTCCCCGGTGTGGGGCAACGGCAGGGAAATCCTGGTCGAACACGAGGATGGTTCCAAGACGTCAATCCGCCTTTTCAAGGGCACCCGGTTCGTGGGACTTCACACTGCGATTCACAACCCGGGCAAGGCGCCGCTCAAACTGAAGAGCCTCGAGGTGCTCGACATGTGTGCCGATGCCGGGCATGCCGAAGTCAGGAGTTTCGGGACGGGTGGTCTCAAGTCGCCGTCTGACGGGGCGGGCAGCTATGCTTTTCATGCGTTTGCCAATCCCGACACGCGCAACGGGGTGATCACCGCGTGGCTGACGCACGAGCGTGGCGTGGGCGTATTCTTCCCGCGCTCGGAGGAGGGCCGGAATCGACTCAAGGCACAGCTCGACTTCGGTCACTACCAGGTCGAACCGGGCGCAACCCGCCGGACCGACACCCTCCTGATCGGCTATTTTGACGATGCCCGCATCGGTCTCGAAGCGTACGCAAGTGCGGTCGCGGCACACTACGACATCAAACTGAAGCCGCAGCCGGGCGTCTACTGCACCTGGTACCACGCCGGGGCTTCCGACGAGAACGCGCTCGCGGCCAACACGGAATTCGCGGCGGGCAATCTCAAGCCCTACGGGCTCAACGTGATGCAGATTGACGACAAGTGGCAGGCCATATTGCCGAAGGGGTTCGAACATGAGGGCGCGATCAAGAAGACCGGCCCGATCAAGTGCTTTGTCGACACGCAGAAGAACTACTCCAAGGGCATGGACCACACCGCACGCATGATCGCTTCTCACGGCATGACAGCCGGAATCTGGTTCATGCCGTTTGCCGGGAACTTCCGCAACCCGTACTTCGACAAGGAGATCTTCGCCCAGAACCCGGACGGAACACCCTTTCACGATGGGCGTTGGTCGGGGACGTGCATTGATGCGACCAACCCCAAGGCCGAGGCCTTTATCCGTGAGCGCGTCAAACGCATTTACGACTGGGGCTACCGCTACTTCAAGATCGACGGGATGCACACCGGCATGCCCTCCTACAACATCTATGTCAACACAGGCTACAAGAGCAAAGACTTCGGCAACGCGAAGCTGCACGATCCCGGCGCCACCTTCATTCAGGCCTACCGCAAAGCACTGTCGACCATGCGGGGCGCGGCGCCCGACGCATTTGTGCTGGGCTGCAACGTATCCCAGAACATGCGCTGCATGGGGCCGGCGTTCGGCATGATCGACGCCATGCGCATCGGTCCCGACAACGGCGGCGCCGGAAGGGGACGCTGGGGCTCGGTCACTAAGGGCGCCTGGCATGGCAGCAACCTCTACTTCCTCAACGGCCGCATCTGGCACAACGACCCCGATCCGATCTACGTGAGGGCAAGCAATCCCCTACCCTCCGCAAGGTGGATGTGTTCCTGGCTGGCCGTCGCCGGCGCCATGCACACCTCCAGCGAACAGTATCCGGCGCTGCCGAACGAGCGGCTCGACCTCCTGAAACGCTGCCTGCCGGGGCACAGTCTGCCCGCGAGACCGGTTGACCTCTTCGAATCCGACCGTCCCGCAATCTGGCTCGTACAGGACCGGCGCATGAGTCTTGTGGGCCTCTTCAACTGGGTCGAGAAGACACCGGCCGAGATCGACTACGACATGGAAAAGCTGGGACTTGACAAGTCCACCACGTACGTCGCCTTCGACTACTGGGAGAACAAACCGGCCGGCACGATCAAGGGAACTCTCAAGCAGACGCTTCCCGGCGGCACCTGCCGCATCCTGGCCCTGAAGCCGGCATCGAAACACCCCCAGCTCCTGAGCACGTCGCGCCACATCACCCAGGGGCTGGTCGACGTTGTCGACGAGAAATGGGCCGGCAAGACGCTGTCCGGCACGAGCCGCGTCGTCGGCAAAGACCCCTACGAGCTGCGC
This sequence comes from uncultured Victivallales bacterium, assembly GCA_964555035.1. Classification (GTDB taxonomy): domain Bacteria; phylum Verrucomicrobiota; class Kiritimatiellia; order UBA8416; family CAYOBW01; genus CAZKRK01. The sequence continues at coordinate 2,241 of CAZKRK010000189.1, forward strand.
ATCGCGCTCCCATCCGGCGGCAACTGGAAGGCCGTCAAGGCCGCTGCCGAGGGCGCTGAAATCAAGCTCGGGGCCGTGAGCGGCAATCTGCTGCGGGCGACGATCACCGCGACCGACAATGCGGTTGTTGACTGGAACGTAGAGTTCGAGTAAGCCTGCGCTTTCCTGCCGTTACGGGGGCGGCGGGGCAAGCCCCGTCCTCTCTGCGCGGGCTCTGTCGACAGCCTTCTCCAAACGTTGTCGGCGCCCGCTGGAGACGGCGGTCCTCCGCCGTTACGAGCAAGAGTAGACCACAAACGGAAACAGAAGAGAACGCAGTGCTCGTGTGTTCCGCCAAGTGCACTCACATCTGCTCGTAACGGCGGAGGACCGCCGTCTCCAGCGGGGTCTCCCGGGTGCATGTGATTGCTTCTGTGAATGGCAGTCAGGCAGGCCCGGCCGAACCCGACAGACACGCTACCGCGACGTGTCCGTGATCTTGATGTTGCGATAGGCGACAGGGCCGTGGTCGCCCTGGAACATGATCGGACCCACGGGGTGTTCACGGCCGGTGACGCCGGCCGGGGTATGGCGCTTCATCTCGACGTTCTCGTGAAGCAGCCGGCCGTTGAGCTTCACCCGGATGAACCTGGCGTTGGCGGTCTTGTTGCCGTTCTCATCGAAACGCGGGGCCTGGAAATCGATCACGTATTTTTGCCACTCGCCCGGCTTCTTGCAGGCGTTGACCTTCGGCGGCTGGGCCCCGTAGATGGCGCCCATGTCGCCACCGCCCAGCTTCGCCCTGCCGTAACTGTCCAGCACCTGCACTTCGTACTCCCCCATGACGTAGATACCGGAGTTGGCACCCTTGGGCACCATTACCTCGAGCTCGATATGGCAATCGCCAAACCGATTTGATTTGGACTTCGCAATCCGCCCTTGCTACAGTCCGCGGCAACACTCGATACAGGAGGCTCTCATGCGGCTCGCCTTGATGTTAACGTTGGTCTGTGCAGTGTTCGTCGGATCCGTCCGTGCGGATGACGGTTTCGTGACCGTCTTGAACGGGAAGGACCTTTCTGGGTGCGCAACCTGAAGATCAAGAAGCTCTGAGCATGAAGCCGCGCATAACGGTCATCGGCAGCGCCAATACCGTACCGATCGTGTCCAAGCCGGACAACGCGCCGTTTGGCGACGACGATACTGCCGCCGCATGCCCGACCACGCAGGTGACGTCCTTTGTACTGGACGGTGTCCCGTGCAAGGTAGACCAGTACGTTCTTCGGGAGAAGCTGGGGCAAGGCGGCTTTGGCGCGGTATTCAGGGCACACGACACCGTTGCCGGCATCGACGTGGCCGTAAAAGTCCTGCCGCGTGTCGTGTCTCGCGACCGCGAGGAACTGGCCCAGGTCCGGGACAACTTTGCGCTGGTGTCGCGTTTGCGGCACCCCAACATTGCCAATGTCACGCACCTGCACCTGGTGCGGAGTGTGGCAGCGGAGGTCAGCGAGAAGACCGGTGTTGTTGGCGGCGACTACCTGGTGGTCATGGACTTCGTGAAAGGCATTGAGCTCGCGGCGTACCGTCGCTCGCTGTCGAACTGCAGGATGCCGCCGTCGGAGGCTGTCGACATATGCTCGCAGATTGCGGCTACGCTCGACTATGCCCATTCGCGCAAGGTGCTCCACCGCGACATCAAACCGTCCAACGTGATGCTGGATGAAGAGAATCGCGTCAGGGTGCTCGATTTCGGCCTGGCGGCCGAGATCCGTTCGTCCGTGTCGCGCGTGTCGCAAGCTGACACAACGACATCCGGCACACCGCCCTACATGTCTCCCGAGCAATGGCGCGGGCGATCCCAGGGGGAACGGTCGGACCAGTATGCCCTGGCCGTTCTATTCTACGAACTGGTCAACACCCACGTCCCGTTCCATTCCGCGTTTCGGTCCGGGGAGGCGAAGGCCATGCTCCATGCGGTACTGGAAGAGACACCCGAGCTTGTGCCCTGGCTCACCAGGCGACAGAACCAGATCCTGCTCAAAGCGCTCTCCAAACGGCCCGGTGAAAGGTACAAGTCGTGTGAGGCGTTCACGAATGCGATGGCCAGGGCGACCACGCGTAACGAGAAACCGGCAACGCCGCTGAGCCGTGACGAAGACGAGGACTGGTCAAAGCGGCTCTCGCGCAAACAGGTTTTGAGCACAATCGCCACGCTGGCCTGCATCCTCTTCTCCGTGTGGTACGTAGTCTGCAAGCGCCCGGCGCTGCTGTCGCGATTTGGCGAGAATCTCGAGCACGCCTGGGCGACCGTGACGGAGCGTGTATCGTCGGGCTCGGGACAGGCGGAGTCCCTGCCTACTCCCGGGACTCCGGAAGAGATGTTCGCGTTAGCCGCCGATTGCCAGGAGGGACGCGGGGTTCCAAGAGACTTGCCCATGGCTCTCAAGTTGTACCGCCGGGCCGGGAACGCGGGACACGTGGAGGCGCAGTACCGGCTGGGCGTCATGTTTGCCGGGGGTGAAGGTGTGATGCGCAACCCGACAACCGCGGCGGGATGGTTCACCAAGGCCGCTGCGGAAGGCCACGCCGCGGCCCAGTACGAACTGGGTGTGCTGTACTTCTCCGGCAGGGGGGTCGCGAAAGACCCGGCGACTGCCGCCGAATGGTTCACGAAAGCAGCTCAGCAAGGTCAACCGGACGCCCAGCACTTCCTCGGGTGGATGTATGAGGTAGGCGAGACAATGCCGCGGGACCTGCGCACCGCCAGCGAGTGGTACTACAAAGCTTCGAGGCAGGGGCACCCAAAGGCCGAGGCCGACCTTGAACGGATTCTGCAGACACTCCGCGACAGCCGATGAACGGCAGTGAGCGGCGTCTTCGCCGTGTCCTCCTCATGAGATACCGTCAATCCCCGCGTCGTCCGCCCAGAGGTTGCCCGCGGATCACGCCGATCTCGATGCTCGCTAAATCTCCAGGATTCGGCTCTCGGGGGCGCCACCCGCATCGGCTTTGCCTGTTTCTTCCAGGTACTTGGTCGTCTTGTACTCGCTGACTTTCATTATGCGGTGCAGAATCCGGCTCAGTGACTCGGCGGCTTCGATGCTGGATTCGAGCAAGTCGGCGTCATCCCCTTTCAGCCCTTCCTGGTGTGAGGCCAGCAGCTCCAGGTTGCCCAGCAGCACGGTAGCCGGCTGCCCCATGTGGTGCGTAACGGCGCCCAGGCTTTCCAGCATCACGCGCTGACGCTCCGATTCGCGTTCCGCCGCTATCGCCCGCTGGCGGTCGCTGACGTCTACAAACGAAAGCACCGTCCCGATCAGTTCGCCATCGGAATTGCGGTTGCGCACCGCCGACACCTGCACGTCGAATTCGCCGCCGTCTTTGCGACGCGCCCGCATGACCGCCGTATCGCTGCGCTTGGCGCCCATCACGGTTGCGATCATATCCTCGGCCGCTCGCGTGTCGGAGAAAAGCGTCGCCACGGGCTCTCCCATCATCTCCTCGCCATCGGCATACCCCCACATCTGCGCCGTTGACGGATTCGCGTATTCCAGGTTGGACATGATGTCCGTTACCGCGATGCCGCTTCCCGCGTTGGTGATGGCATTGTGCTCGGTGCGCAGCATCTCTTCCGCCTGGCGCCGAACGGTGATGTCGCGCATCAGGAAACACCAGCGCGTGTCGCCTATGTCGAGCCTGTGAGCGGATATCTCCGCCGGAAAGAGCGAACCGTCGCGCCGCTCGCAGTAAGCTTGAATCAGCGTGAAACGCTGACCTGCCATGTTCTCGGACAGTGTTTCAAGCAGGGACTCGTCGCCGCCCGAGAATATGTCGAGAATGCTCAGTTGACGAAACCGGCCCGGACTATACAGGAGGAACTCGACCGCCCGCTCGTTGACGTCGACTATGCGTCCTTCGGAGTCGCTAATGATGGCCGCGTCGTAGATGCTCTTGAGGAACTCGTGGTACGCAACGGCCCGCTCCGAGGTCTTCTTGTCGGGGGCAACGACCGCCCGGGGCTTTCGCTCCGACGTTACCAGCGTGCGGCGTCGCTTGCCGGACAGAGGTTCGCTGGGCACGGCCGGAATCAGGTCGATTCGGATAGTCTTGGACAATTGCTGCTTTGCCATGCGATCCCTCCCCTAGAAGGCTCCGAAGAAGATACTTGTGAAAGTCGTAATCGGCGCCGTTTCGCGAAAATCGTCCACGGCCTCACGCACCTCGCCCACCAGCTCTTCGACCTGGGAATAGAGCGCATCGTCGGCAACAAGTCTGCCCAGCAACCCCTCGCCGTTCTCGATTCTCCCAGCGATCGTCTTGAGTGAAGATGCAGCCGCGGAGAGGTCTCTGTACAGCGTGTCGTCGTCGGCAAGCAGTTTCCCGGCGGTCCCTTTCCCGCTCTCGAGGCGCGCGGCCACGTTTCGCAGCGACGCCGCCGTAGCCGCAAGTTCCTTGTGCAGCGTGTCGTCGACAAGCAACTTGCCCAGGGTGCCTTCGCCCTTGTCGAGACGCCCCGAAACAGCCTTGAGCGACGCGACCGTAGTCGAGAGATCGGTGTGCAGCGTGTCGTCCGCCAGCAGCTTGCCCAACGTCCCCTCCCCTTTCTCGAGCTTGGCCGCGATTACCTTGAGGGACGCAACGGCGCCGGAAAGCTCTTCGTGCAGCGTGTCTTCCCGCAACAGCTTGCCGATCGTGCCCTTGCCCGCCTGCAATCCGGCTGTTATCGCTTTGAGATCGCGCGAGACCGCCGTCAGGTTCTCGATGGTCCCGCCATCCACCAGCTCCTGCTTCAGCTCGTAGACCAGCTCTGAGGCATCGGCCATAAGGTCATAGGTGAGTTCGCCCTCGAATAGCGTGTCGATCGGAAGCTCTTCGGCGTCCTCCGGACCTTCGTCGATGTGCAGATGACGGCCACCGAGAACCGTGGTGGGAACGATGCTCATCCGGTAGCCTTCGCGCACGCGAATGCGCTGGTCGAGCAGGGCAACTACGTGTACCCCGTTGGTGTTGAGCCTCAGTTCGGACACCTTGCCGATCGGCATTCCCCGCACGACCACGTTGTCGCCGTTGCGCAATCCCATCACGTCTTCGAATATGACTTCCAGCTCGTACTTATCGGTGAACAGTCGCTGGGCCGACAGAATTACCGTGAAGTAGACCAGGCCGAACATGATCATGGCCATGAACGCGCCGACGATAACCTCCATCGTCAGCTCTCTACGTATGCATTCCTTGTCCATTACAGGTTCCTTTCCCACGAACCTTCTTTCGTGATGAACTGCGATTCCAGAAAGGCGCGCACCTCCGGACGTGACGACTTGACAAAAGCATCCGGGGAGGACTTCTCGATTATGCGGCCATCGTGCAGCATGGCGATCGTCGTCCCGATCGACAGCGCACTATGGAGATCGTGAGTCACCACCACGCTCGTGACGCCCAATTCCAGCTTCATCCGTTCGATCAGGGAATCGATTGTGCGCGAAGTCACCGGGTCAAGACCCGAGGTAGGCTCGTCGTAGAGGACAATCTGCGGCTCCGTCACGATCGCGCGTGCCAGCCCCGCCCTCTTCTTCATGCCGCCGGAAATCTCGGACGGCCGCTTCTCTCCGTCTTCCTCGAGCCCCACCAGGGCAAGCATCTTGCGCGCCTTGTCGAGAATTGCGCAGTCGTCAAGCGTCGTCTTCTCCCGCAGGGGTAGCGCCACGTTCTCGACGACCGACAGCCACTCGATCAACGCCCCGCCCTGGAACAGATAGCCGAACTTGCCGCGGATACGCTCCAGTTCAAGGCCCTGGGCATAGCTGACTGACTCGCCGTCCACCAGCACGTCGCCGTCGTCGGGTGTCAGCAGGCGCACCATGTGCTTCAAGGTGACGCTCTTGCCCGCCCCCGAGGGGCCGACAATGACGAAGACCTCGCCGGCTTCGACGTCGAACGTGACGTCGTTCAAGATGCTCCGGCCGCCCAGTACTTTGTGAATATTCCGGAATGAGATCATCAGCTGTAGAACAAACTGGTCACCAAGTAACCGCAGATGAGAATGATCAGGAACGAGGCAATGACCGCCTTGCGCGTCGACAGGCCGACACCGACTGCGCCCTGCGTGGTCGAGAAGCCTTCATGGCAGGCCACGGTGGTGATGATGATACCGAACAGCATGGCCTTGAACATTCCGACATAGAGGTCCTTCGGCACGGCGAAGCGGGTCGAGTTCTCGAAGTAGGCGCTCCAGCTCACGTCAAGTTGCGTAGCGCCGACAATGCCGCCCCCAACGACCCCCATCATGCAGGTGTAAAAGGCCAGAAGCGGCGTCATGACCGCCATTGCCACCAGGCGCGGCGTAACCAGAAACCGCACGGGATTGATCGACATTATTTCCAGTGCCGCGATTTCCTCGGACACTACCATTGTTCCAATCTGTGCAGCCATGGACGAACCGACGCACGCCGCCAGAATGAGCCCGGTCATGAACGGCCCCATCTCGCGCAGCATCGAAATCATCACGGCGGTGCCGATATTGACTTCCTGGTTGAAACGGCGCAGCTCGAGACCGGTCTGCAACGCCAGGATCATGCCCGTGAAGACGGCCACCACCGTTATCACGCCCAGGCTGCGGATGCCGGACACGAACATCTGCACCACGACCTCCTGGCGCGCGCGCGGCTTGCCTAACGTCGGTATGTAGCGGATGGCCTCCAGGAGCATCAGCATCGCCTGACCGGTCGCGCGACAGGAAAACACCACGCGGCGTCCCATTCGCCCCAGGAAGTTCAGCGAAGGTGGAAAATACTCTGGTTCACGGGTTCTCATTCGTCATGACTTTCTCGGCCGCCAATGCGAAGGACATAGAGGAGCTTCACGGCCCGGCGTTCAGCCTTTCGTTCGTATCCGACCAACCCGCGCAGCAGCGACCAGCCGCCTTCGTCGGAGTTGCCGGTCTGCGCGCTGAAGAGCGGGAACAGGGACAGGCGCCGTCCGTGAGCATCCTTGCGGTGACGGTACAACCCCCACATCAACTCGCTGTCGCGGGCCTGTCCGACAACCGTGCGGGAATACATGGTCCAGAAAGGCGCGTAGTTCTTCTCCACGCTTCTGGAGTCCTCTGCCGGCCAGAGGTCGGGAAGCCGTAGCCGCGACACGTCCCCGTCACGCCGATAGGAGCAAAGTGGCCAGAGCTTGAAGTAGCGTTCGACTTCGCCCTCGACCCGGTTGCCGTCCGCGTCGTCCCGGGCGGCCATGCGGCGTGCCGTATGCAACAGCGGCACAATCTTCAGCCTGCTGAGCGTCTCGTCCCGGCGTGTGACCTTCTCATGCCACCCGATCGGATACAGGAGAAAACCCTCTTCACGGGTACCCCGCTTCCGCCGGCCCCACAACGGCCAGATGTACAGTCTTTCGACCTCGCCCGTCTCGTACTGCACCAGGGGATACGGGCAGTAGACCCGCCTGAGGCCTTCGCCGCGCGTGAAGCGAAAGAACGGCGGCAGAATCCAGGTGGTCTTCGATTGCGGCGCATCATCGTAGCCATAGAGCGGAAACAGGATGGCGCCCCCCTTGCCTTTCTTCTCCGTGTTCAAGTACTTCACCGAGCTCCCGAACGGCCACATGACGAAGCGTCTTTCGAAGCGGTCCTCGTGTCGCATCACCCCGTAGAGCGGAAACACGCGCCATCCGCTCCATCCACCGCCGCTCGTGCGCGAGAAGAAGGGCCACATGATGCTGGTGCTCTGCTTGTCGTTGGCGGTCGAACGCAGGTAGAGCGGCAACAGGGCGAAATCAACCCTGTCCTGCCCAAGGATCTCGCGGATCGATCCGCCAATAGGAAGCAACCCGAGGTACCCATCGCCGCCGGCGTCGCGTCCGGCCCAAAGCAGGGGAAAGAGGGCAAATCGCTTGCGTGAACCGGGATCGGTAGTGTCGAAGTCGTTTCCGTAGAAGGGCAGGAACCGCCAGAAACGGTCCGTTCCCAGGTCTTTGAACATGCCGATCGGCCACAGGATCTCCACCAGGCCGCGGTCGCGCTCGGGATGCTCGATCCTGCTCCAGAGGGGACGCAACGCCTTGAACCGGAGGCCGTCGGGGGACGATTGCTTCTCGAACAGAGGCCCCAGCGCACGAAAACGCCGGCAACCGTCCACGGTCACGTCGCTCGAGCAGAACGGCCCCCAGTCAAACTCGGCGGGGGTACAATGTCCGTGATCGCACAACAGGCACAGACCGATCAGCGCCGCCGTGACGGCGCCGCGCGCCGGTAATCTCTCGCCACCGTTTCTCTCACTCATCGTCATTCACTACCAGCCTATGCCTCGGGGTAATCGCGAATGACGCCATCGACACCGGAAACGGTGGCAATCAACGCAGCCCTGATCCACATGCCATTCCGCATCTGGCGCCAGTACATCGCGCGCGGGTCGCGATCGACTTCAACCGCAATCTCCGTGCGCCTGGGCAACGGGTGCATGATGATCCCGTCCGGTTTCAAGACCGACAGATGGCGTTCCTCGAACGAGTACTTCGAAATGTCGATCTTGGCGCTGTCGCCCTTGTGGGCGTCCCACTCGTCCTGGACGCGAGTCATGTAGACGGCATCCGCGTCGGCAATCGCCGACTCGAAGTCGTCGGTAAGGGTGAAGTCGACGCCCTCGCGCCTGAGGATCGCCTGCACGTCCTCGCCAAGCTGCAGGGCGGGCGGCGCGACAAAACACTGCGAGACGTCTTCATAGTTCGTCAGGAGCTGCGCCAGCGACCGGACGGTTCGACCGCGCAACAGGTCTCCCACGAAAACGACATGCTTGCCGGGAATCCCGCCGCGGGACTCGAAACTGCGCTGGAGCGTGTAGATATCCAGTAACGCCTGGGTGGGGTGCTGATCCTTGCCCGAGCCGGCGTTGAGAATGGGCACGGGGCGGTCGGAGTTCGACAACACCCACGCCATACGCTCCGCAAGCCCCCGGATCTGGGAGCGCATGATAATCAGGTCGAAATAGGAACTGAAAGTGCGCACGGAATCCTCTTTGGACTCGCCCTTCAGCTCGCTCGAAGTTGACGTATCCCGCACTTCGCCCACGCCCAGGCCCAGGATTTTGCACGCCGCGAGAAACGAGAGAAACGTCCGTGTGCTGGGTTGCGAGAAGTAAAGCATCGCCCGTTTGTGAGAGAGCGACTGCCGCAGGAATTCCGTTCCCTGCCGTTCCTTGGCAATGAAGCGAATCCGCGTTGCCAGCTCTCCGAGCTCGTCGAGCTGCCGCCGATCGAACTGCTGGGCCGTCAACACGTGAAAGGCCCGTCCCTGCCGCATCACGTATGGCGACTTGGCATTCACGTCGAGCGCGTGAAAGTCCTCCCAGGATATCGTCGTGAGGTCACACATTCTCTGCCACCCTCCTCTGTCTTCAAACGGTCACCGGACCGTTGCAACGAACATCGCCTTTATCGTGTGCATGCGATTCTCCGCCTGGTCGAACACGGCCGAGAACGGCGCTTCAAATACGTCGTCGGTCACTTCCATCGCGCCGCACTCCCTCGTCAGGTCGGTGTTGTGGTCATGAAACGCCGGCAGGCAGTGCAGGAACACAAGATCGCCCGAATCGAGACGGCCGGTACGTTCGATCAACGCCATGTTGACCTGGTAGGGACGCAGCAGGCGCACACGCTCTTCGCGTTCGGCTTCCTCGCCCATCGACACCCAGACATCCGTATAGATCGCGTTCGCGCCGGTCGCCGCCTCAGCGGGATCGTCCAGCACACGCACACTGCCCCCGTTGCGCTCCGCAATCTCAGCCGACTCGACCACCAGTTCGGGCGCGGGCGCCAGCGCCGCGGGCGCGCAGTTCACGAAGTCCAGCCCCGCCTTGGCGCAGGCCAGCATGAGCGAGTTGGCCACGTTGTTGCGGCCGTCTCCCACGTACACGACCCGCACGTCGCTCAGCCGTCCCAGCTTTTCGCGCACCGTCATCAGGTCTGCCAGGGCCTGCGTCGGGTGACTGTCGTCAGTCAGACCGTTCCATACCGGCACACCGGACATCGCGGCCAGCTTCTCGACCGTCTCGTGGGCGTAGCCCCGGAACAGGATGCCGTCGAACATCCGCCCCAGCACGCGGGCTGTATCGGCTACGGATTCCTTCTTGCCAAGATGGATCTCGTGCGCCGCGAGGTACTCGGCCCGCCCCCCTTCATCCGCCGCCGCGACCGAGGCCGCGCACCGCGTGCGCGTCGACATCTTCTCGAAGACCATCGCGATCTGCTTTCCGTCGATCAGATGCCCGCGCCGTCCCTCGCGTCGACAAGCCTTCAGATCGGCCGCCAGGTCGAGCAGGTGTAACATCTCATCGTCCGTCAGGTCACGCAGCGTGAGCAGCGAACGCCCTTTGAGTTCCGGACGTATCTCCATTTCGCATTCTCCTAGTAAACATTCGAGCCAACAGTCCGGGCACTCTACACCAAAGACCGTGATCCATCAACCCCATCTCGCGACCTCTACATCACCAGGTTCTGCGATATGAAGTGCTCCTTCACGTAGGTCACGGCCTCTTCAAGCGAAGGCAGGATCTTGGTGCAGAACTTGACCATCCACGGATTGCAGTCCTGGAAGCCGAAAGGTGAAAAGGCCACCACGAATTTCCCCAGGTCATGTGCGGCATAGAACACCTCCATCGAGGTGCCGATGGAGTTCTTGCTGTAGTTCACGAGGATTATGTCCGCATCCCTGACATCCTGCAGGTCGAACTCCACGATTTCGTTGGCGCTGTCCACTTCGCGGTCCTTGAAATTCCGTCGCATCGGATCCAGCATCACAAAATGCGTGCCGAGCTCCTGCTTCGCCACCGAGCGCCACGCGCGGGCCTCGCCGTCCTTTTCGTCCATAATCGGTCCACACAGGTATATCTTCTTCATGCCTCAGCTCCGTTCATAAAGACCCAAATCTACACACCCTTTGACCACGCATGCTAGAAAAGGCATCCGCCCCACACAAGCGATAACTGCCCTTGACCTCGCCGCACCTTGTCCATATAGTCCCCGCTCCACCGTAAAAACGGAGAAAGTGTGAACGATGACTGACAACACGGCTGAGAAGAACGGCTTAAAGGATGGATGGGTGGGATACCGACCGGACATAAAGATTCTTGATGCAACCATTCGCGACGGCGGACTGGTCAACAACCACCGTTTCGGTGACGATTTCGTCAAGGCGATCTACGATACCGCCGTAGCCTCCGGTGTCGACTATATCGAGTTTGGCTACAAGGGTTCGAAGAGGATCTTCTGCCCGGACGACTACGGTCCATGGAAGTACGTTGACGAAGACGACCTGCGCCGCATCGTGGGCGACAATCCGGCGGACATCAAGATCTCCGTCATGGCGGATGCCGAGCGCACGGACTACCACACCGACATCCTGCCCAAGGAACAGAGCGTGATCGACTGCGTGCGCGTCGCCTGCTACATCCACCAGATTCCAACCGCGCTGGACATGGTCAAAGACGCTTACCAGAAAGGCTACGAGCCCATGATGCAGCTCATGGCCGTCTCTGTCGTGACGGACCACGACCTGCGCGAGGCGCTCACGCTGATCGCAGAGAGCGATGCTGCCGGCGTCTACATCGTGGACAGTTTCGGCTCGCTGTACACGGAGCAGATCCGCAACCTGACCAAGCTCTACGTCAAGGCGATGGAAGGCACGGGCAAGGACGTCGGCATCCACGCCCACAACAACCAGCAGATGGCTTTCGCCAACACGATCGAGGCCCTGATCGCGGGCGCCAACCGCCTGGACGCGACGATCAGCGGCATCGGCCGTGGGGCCGGGAACTGTGCCATGGAACTCCTGCTCGGGTTCCTGCACAACCCGAAGTTCAACCTGCGCCCGGTTTTGCAGTGTTGCGAAGATAAATTCGTTCCGCTGTCCAAAGAGCTGGACTGGGGCTACAGCATCCCCTACGCCATCACGGGGCAACTCAACCAGCACCCGCGCTCGGCCATCGCCATGCGCGCCAGCGAAAGCCCGGACGCATACGTTGACTTCTACGATAAGATGATCGAGGAAGAGTAGGCCGAACACCGGTTCTACCCGCCCCCCGCTGCGCTACGCTTCCGAGGCAATTCGAGGCGGAAACGTAGAACCGTTCTCCAGGACGGTTCAGCGGAGCCTAGTGCTCCTGGGCGTAAATAGCGTAGCAGTCTCGCAATGGGTGAACGTGAGT
>CAZKRK010000190.1:0-14313 GCA_964555035.1 uncultured Victivallales bacterium
GGCCGGGGGGCGGGCCGGGCGCGCCCCCCCGGCCCCCGGCGCGGGGGGGGGGGGGGGGGGGGGGGGGGGCCCCCCCCCCCCCTCGGTACAACCCAAACCACCAATCCCCTCCCCCATACACGCCACTGCGCCATTTCAGCATTTCAGCATTTCAGCATTTCAGCTTTTCAGCATTTCAGCTTTTCAGCTTTTCAGCCTTTCAGCTTTTCCCCCTTTTCCCCCTTTTCCCCCGACTCGTACGTTTCCCTGATCGAGTAAATCGGCTTGTCCTGCGACTCGTGCCAGGTCCGGATCTGGATTTCCGCCAGCAGTCCCATGCTGATGAACTGTATGCAGAACAGGATCAGCATGAAAGGCATGATCGTCCACACCGGCCGCTTGATGATGTCCACAAACGGCGCGAGACCGCTCATCCCGAGATTGTAGGCGATGTGCGCCGCAAGCATAACGCCCGCCATCAGCACACCCGGCACACCGAAATATGTGCCGACCTTGCCGAATATCTGCATCGGTCCGCGGCTGTAGTGCAGAAGAAACTTGACCGTCAGCAAGTCCAGGACAACGCGCGAGGTGCGCGAGATACCGTACTTCGACGTGCCGAAACGGCGCGGATGATGCTTGACCGCCACCTCGGTAATCCGCCCCCCGACCCACTTCGCCAGCGCGGGAATGAAACGGTGCATCTCACCGTAGAGATGCACGTCCTTTACCACGTCACGGCGATACGCCTTCAGCGTGCACCCGTAGTCGTGCAGGGCCACGCCCGTCATCTTGCTGATCAGCTTGTTCGCCAGCATCGACGGCAAACGCCGGTTGATAAACGTGTCCTGGCGGTCCTTGCGCCAACCGCTGACAACGTCGAACCCCTCGTCCATGCGCTCAAGCAACATCGGGATGTCAGAGGGATCGTTCTGCAGATCGGCATCAAGCGTAATCACGATCTCCCCCACCGACTCGCGGAACCCGGCGCTCATCGCCGCCGTCTGACCGAAATTCGCGCGAAAACGGATCAGGCGGAAACAGGGATAGCGATCGGCCAGCTCCACCATCTTCTCCCACGTGCCGTCCGTGCTCCCGTCGTCAACCAGTACCACTTCGTACGAACGCCCCAATGTGGAAACGTTCTCGTGGAGCTTCTCACACAACGCCTCGATGCACTCGATCTCGTTGTAGATCGGCACAACAATCGATAGATCCGTCATAACATCAACTCTCCCGCCAATTTCACGGCAGGATACAGGAAGGAGCCGAAGGGTGTCAATGGAGTGTTGGAGTGGTAGGGTGGTAGGGTGCAAACGAAAAAAGTGGGGGAATCCCCACGGGTGTGCGGTTTTCGCAAGCCGTTGTGGCGCAACCCTCGTCACGGTCTGCGCGCACCGACACTCGCTTCGGTTGACGATTACGGGCGACGAGGGGACGATTCTCCCAATCGTCCGCCGTAATCGTCGCCCGTAATCGTCAACCGGCCCTCTTGGAGCCTCGACTATCGCAAACACGACGTTCAGTCGTCGGGTCCCCAATCCCGCAAGTCGCGGATGCGACATAGCTTGCGCACGAGGAACGCACTACCGTGGGGGAATCCCCTTGCGGGCGGGGATTCCCCCACTTTCTTCATTTGCACCCCCACCACTCCACCACTCCACCACCCCAACACTCCAACACTCCAACACTCCACCATTCCCCTTGCACCCCGCACCGAATAGCCCTAGTCTTCCGCGATCCAAAGGGGAACTTGCCATGCGCGAGAAGATCTCCGCCTGCATAACCGCGGGCAACGAAGAAAAGAACATTCGCCGGTGCCTGGAAAGCGTAACCTGGACGGATGAGACAATCGTGGTAGACAGCTTCAGCTCGGACCGCACGGTCGACATCTGCCGGGAATACGCGAACCAGGTCTTCCAGCATAAATGGCTCGGGTATATCGGCCAGAAGAACCTCATCAAGGACCTCGCCGCCGGACCATGGATCCTGTTCATCGACGCCGACGAAGAAATCTCACCCGCACTCCGCGACGAAATCCTGCACGAATTCGAAACAGGCGCCAACCAGGACATCGCCGGCTACGAGTTTCCCCGCATGGTCTGGTACCTCGGGCGCTGGATCACTCACGGCGACTGGTATCCCGATGCCAAAATGCGCCTGTTTCGCAAGGCTCGCGGAAAATGCGGCGGCACGGAGCCCCACGACCGCACGACCGTCGACGGCAAGGTCAAGCGCCTCAGAGGCGACCTGCATCACTACACCTACGAATCCGTCAGCGACCAAATCGCCACCCTCAACCGCTTTACGGGCATCAGCGCCGAAGGAATGTTCCGCAATAACAAGCGCGCCCGCCTGCGCGACATCACCGTCCGCCCCCTCCTCCGCTTCCTCCGAGGCTACATCGTCAAAGGCGGATTCCTGGACGGTCTCCCAGGCTTCATCATCGCCCTCTCAACCGCGTACAGCGTCATGATGAAATACACGAAACTCTGGGAAATGCACCTGGAAGCGAACGGAAAAACAGTTCCGTCGCCGGAGTGACCGGAAAACACTGTGACACGTAGGTCCGATTTGCAATCGGACCCAACCCCCGCCGGTTGCTTCAGATAACGCCACGGGCGACCCAATCCGACCGGAATGGGGTCCGATTGCAAATCGGACCTACGTTTGCCGCACATCCGTCGAACACGCACCCGGCAAAAAGTACCGCACGCATTCCCCGCATCGTCGTTTTCGCGATCACGCGGAAGTGGCTTAACCGGGCGGGAGGGGCAAGAAAGCCAATGAATCCGGCACAGCCCTGCGTGGAAGATAATAGGTAGAAAGATGGGATGGTAGAAAAATGATACAGTCAATTCTCACATCTTCTTGCCTTCCCATTTTTCTACCTCAACGACACCGGTGGCCAGCTTTATCGTCTTGATCTCAAACGGGCCGAACGTCAACCGCACCTTCCCGTTGCGTATCTTCAACTCCCGCAATACCCGCTCCATCAGGTCGGTCTCGTGGCACGTGCCGACCGGCAGGGTCGTCGTCAGCGTGCAGCGACCGCGGCAACCGTGCGCTTCGTACATGCGCACGATCACCCCGTCGTCATCCTCGGCTTTCTTGATGCAGTCCACCACGACGTTGTCGGCCGAAAGCGAGAAACTGCTCGCCACGGGCGGCAGTTCGCCGCCCTTGCCTTTCGCGACAACCGCCGAAACCGGCACGTTGAGCTCGTACGCCTGCCGCACCACGCCGTTCGTGTAGCTGCCCTCGTGCGGGTACAACGCATACGTGAACCGATGCGTCTCACCGGCGTCCGCCGTCGTCCCGTCCGGTGTCTTCGGCGCGCGAAGCAGCGTCAGCCGAATGACATTGTCACGCGTGTCATGGCCGTACTTGCAGTCGTTCAGCAGGGCGACCCCATAGTCATCCTCGGACATGTCCACCCACTTCTGCGCCGGCACCTCGAAACGAGCCAAATCGTCGGGGCGGTTCAAGTGTGTCGGACGCTCGACATTTCCATACTGGATTTCGTAGCGCGCGCGGTCAGACCGCACGTTGACCGGGAAGGCCACCTTGAGAAGGACTTGCCGCTCATCGCCCCACTCCACCGTCGTCGCAAACTCCACCCGGCGCGCCTCGGCCGCAAGAATCACATCCTGCGTGACGATCGACTTGCTGATCCGGCGCACAAATCGAACCACCGAGCGCACGGGGCCTTGCTCGACGACCTCGGCCGATACAAGCGTACCGTCCGCCTCCAGCAGCTTCTCGTTGTAGAAAATGTCGATGTCCCACGCATCCCAGTTGTTCGGCTTGTCCTCAAACAGCAGAAACCGGTTGGCAACGCCCCCCGGGTCAATGGTCTCGCGACCGTTGTCCCTGTCGTAAAGGCTCGCCACGCGCCCCAGCTTGTCAAAGCGTACGCGTATGTGCGCATTCGACATCTCGCGCGTGCTTGCCGCAACGGTCACGCCCTTCAGCTTCGACGGTCTCACGTGCGCCACGGCATGCCCGACCGAGGGCACCGACGCCCGGAAACGGACCAGGCCGTCTTCCCCTATCTGCGCCGGCACGATCTCACCGTTGACGGCCGCTTCGTAGCGACGACCGCGGCGCAGCCCCTTGACACGCGCGGCAGCGAGATCCTCGCGCTCCCATGACAGCGAGTTGAAAAGAACCACGGCCGAGCCATCCCCCCGCGTATCGATCCGGCGCGCATAGCGGGTCAGCGCCGCCTCCAACACCCCCTCAACACTCTCGAACACCTCGGCGAACTGCCGGGCCGAGTCCTCGTAGACCTTGCGAATGGAACTGCCCGGAATGATGTCGTGAAACTGGTTGAGCAGCACCGTCTTCCACGCTTCGTCGATCCGTTTCCGATCGTAACGGTCACCGCGAACCGTGTTCAGCACGGCCAGCGCCTCCGTCTCCCGCAGCATGAGCTCGGCCTTGCGGTTGTTGCGTTTTACGGCCGCCTGGGTCGTGTAGGTTCCGCGATGCAACTCGAGGTAGAGCTCGCCAACCCAACGCGGGAGCTCCCCTGCCGACTCGTCGAGTTTCGCGAAGAAATCCGCCGGCGCCATCGGGGTTACCTTGGGCATCTCTTCCAGGTCGCGGAACCGCCGCAGCCTTTCGAGCATGCCCTTGTTGGGGCCGCCGCCGCCATCGCCGTAGCCGTACGGCACAACCTGGATGCCGCAACGACCTTTCTCACGGTAGCGCTCCGCCGCGCAGCGCATCTGCTTCGCGCTGAGGTCCGAGTTGTAGGTGTCCGCGGGAGGGAAATGCGTGAGCACCGTCGAACCGTCGATGCCTTCCCACGTGAACGAGTGATAGGGAAATCTCGTGAACTGACTCCAGGACAGCTTCTGCGTCAGGAAGTACGGGATGCCGCTCTTGCGGAGGATTTGCGGCATGGCGGCCGAATAGCCGAACACGTCGGGCAGCCACAGACACGACACCTCGTGGTCGAACTCGCGTCTGAAGAAACGTGTCCCAAACAGGATCTGCCGCACCAGGCTCTCGCCACCGGTCACGTTGCAGTCAGCCTCGACCCACATGCAGCCGGCCGGTATCCACTGCCCCTTTCGAACCCTGTCCTTGATGCGCCGATACAGCCCCGGAAAACGCCGCTTCGTGAATTCGTAGAGCTGCGGCTGACTCTGCACGAAAACGAACTCCGGGTACCGCTCCATCAGTTCCAGCACGTTCGAAAAGGTGCGACCGCACTTGCGGACGGTCTCGGCGAGCGGCCACAACCAGGCCACGTCGATGTGCGCGTGCCCCATCGCCGCAATCGTCTGGGCCGACGCGTTGGCGCGACAGTCGAGCAGCGGTTTGAGAACCCGACGCACCTTGGCCGCCACGGCGCGCAGCTCGTCGCGGCCAGACTGACGGTAATTGAACATGTCCACCGCCCGGTTCAACTCGTACCCCAGGCGCGCGCGCCGTGTGCTTTCACGCGGCAAGGTCTCCACGCACTCGAACAGCGTGGCCAGGTCCCAGTACGCCTCCCAGACCACCTCGTTGAACACCGAAATGCGCGGCATGCTCATCGTCCGCGTCGCAAACCTGCCGAAATTGCTGTTCGCACCCGCTTCGATGAAGAGCTCCACTCGTTCACCACCCTTGGCGCGGTCCAACAGCGTGTATTCGGTCCTCCCTTTGTCGAGCGCCTGAACAGGTTTGCCTTTCAGGAAGATGATGCATTCGCCCTCAGTCTTGAAATCCAGCGAGACAACCTGCCCGCGAAAGGCCTTGGGCACGGTGAACCGCAACCGGAACCAGGCCGTACTCCACGGTTTGCCCCAAGAGAAACCGTCCTGAACCGGTGCGTACGTCAGCTTCCGCGCTTCGGCGACGCTGATATGCTCCATCGTCTCCGCAACCGCCGTGTCGCTGACCGTGACGGAATCCGTGTACACGAAACGGTCTCGTATCTCCCGGATACGTAACCTGACTTTGTTGAGGTACTGATCCTCCAATCGCTGCATTGCCTGATCGGCCATACTCCAGTCCTTTCACACGCTCCAAAACAACAAAGGCGGTATTCAATCACGCAAGCCAACCCTCGGCAATCGCGTAATCACGCCGGTGGACCGGTATGCTGACCGGAAACTCCAACTCCTGCCTGTCATCCCGAGCGCAGCGGAGCGGAGTCGAGGGATCTCGAGAACTGCCAAACACGTCCGGCGTGGTTGTCAGTTCCCGAGATCCCTCGACTCCGCTCCGCTACGCTCGGGATGACAGGGCGGGGAGCAGTTTGCCTACCGAATTGTCCAAAACGCAACGCGCCTTGGGGCTACTCTCTGCCAGGTGAATTCTCCTGTCGGGACTCCTTTCTCGCTTCAAGATACTGCTGCCAGAGATCGGCCAATGGTCTCCCCGCGAATGTCTCAAAGATGCGGTCGTTGTACTCTTGATTGCGCATAGCTCTGTTTAGACGACGCACAATGCCGGGCGATGAGCTCAATCTTCGCGCTCTCGCACCATTCCCGGAGCTCCGGGGCTTGAGAGCAATCCACTCCGATCGTTATCGACGAGTCCGCTGCACGGATTGCCGGCGAAAGCAGCAACACAACAAAACACGTAAGCATCCGCTGTCTCATATTGAACTCCGTTCGTCCCTGCCCTGCCCCGGGGTGATGCAAACCGCTTCGTTCGGCAGCAGGCTGAAACTAATGCCGCCCGGCTCTGTCGACGCGCGTTCGCGCGGTTCCGGGCCTTCCGCTGTGAGGCGGGAGATCTCGATCTCTGACACATCCGACCATTCCGGCGGCAGCGGCCACTTCACGTTGGTGAAGCCGCCCTTGCTGTAGGCAATCAGCGTCGGCTCATCGCACCACAGGGCCGGCATGCAGATGTCCGCGGGGTCGTGAATCGGGCCGTAGTCATAGTTGCCGTTGGGGTTGTTCCTGTAATAGTAGGGCAACGTCTCGAGACAAAACCGCTCGAAAAAGTCTGCCGGCGGGTTCACGCCGTCGAACCCGGCGTGATAAGGCGACGTGGTATACAGCGAATCCTCGAATGTCATGCAGACCTCGGCGATCTTCCCGTCGCCGAACGTCCAGCGTTGTCCGCGTGGCCTAGCGGCGGCCATCTCGGGATCGCCACTGTACATGCCCGTGCCGCCGCGCAACGCATTGATGTGCCGGTAGACAAAGCGCTGGTGCCAGTCGACCAGCCACGGCCGCTCCGGCTGCATGGTCCTGGTGTAGTCGTAGTAATCGCCAGAGGGTTCGTTGTGCATGTTTCAATTCCTCGCGCCTGGTCCCCGCGGAGCAAGTACAAACTCCTTGATGGACACGCCGTAGTTCGGATCGTTGCGCCTGAAGATCAGGACGTTCCTGCCCGTCACCAGCGTGACCTCCACCGGATCGGTCTGCTGCCAGAGACCGACGCTGTAAGGCAGAGGGATCTCGACCGCCTCGCCCCCGTTCGGCGTCAGCGTCAACTGCTGATCGGTGTTCACGGTGGCGACGCGCGCGGTCAGCCTGTAAACGCCGGCGGCAGGCGCATCGAAGGTGTACTCGAAAGGCTCCGGAGCACCAACGCGGTTGTAGTGCAACTGCATGCCTCCCGAAAAACTCCTCATGAACGCGACCTTCGCCGTGCTCTTGGTCGGCTTGCTGCAGGCGGCCGCGGGAATCGTTACGACGCCTTTCGCTTCCACCGTGACCTTCCTATCCTCGGGCTTGATCTCCACTTGCAGAATCGCGTCTGCCGTTCTCGACACGTTGGCTTCGGCAAGATCCTCGCCTGCAAGCGCAACTTCGACAGGTTTGCCTTCGGCGATGATGGCCTTCTCTTTGTAAAGCGACAGTGCATCCCACAGGCCGCCCCTGCCACCTGACGCCAGCATCCTTCGGTTTGCCCTGACTTCGCCCAGCGCTGCAGACACCCATTGCGCGCGCAACACTTTCATGTAGTCAGCGGGATACTTGCGTGCCTGGGATTCCTGGAAGAAGTGCAGACCACTGTAGTTGTAGCCGCGCTTGATCCACCAGTTCCATCGCCAGTGCGCGCCAAAGTTGGTCGTCCAGCCGTCCGGCGTCCACTTACCGAGAGCCGCGTGGCCGCGTTGCGTCATACCGAAGGCCGGCATGCCGTGTGCCCTGACGATGAACCGGCCGAAGAAGGCGCGACGCCCGCACACACCGCCCATGTTCAGGATATCCTGATAGAACCCGAGCTCGGGAATCGACGGGTTCTTGCCACCGTACTTGATATCCGTTTTGACCATGGCCGAATGACGCCATTTGTAGTCCTGATTGACCACGTGATCCGGCCTGTACGCCCGAAGCATCTCACGACCCCAGGCCAGTTCCTTGTCCGGACACGCAGAGACAGGAATGAATCGGCAGTCCCAGGCGGTGAGCGTCTTGAACGCCGGATCAAGTTCCCCGTCAAGGAACGCCTTCTCGTAGTGCAGGTAACGCGCGACAGGATCAATGTACCGGGGCCAACTCTCCCTGCTTCCCATGGCCGTATGGGCCCGTTCCTGCACGGGCAACGCCAGCGCGCAGCT
The DNA here is from genome assembly GCA_964555035.1 of uncultured Victivallales bacterium. Lineage (GTDB taxonomy): Bacteria > Verrucomicrobiota > Kiritimatiellia > UBA8416 > CAYOBW01 > CAZKRK01. The sequence goes on from CAZKRK010000190.1 coordinate 8,501, forward strand.
GAGGCCGACGGCGAAACGATTCAGAGGGCCTTCCTCTCGCGCGTGCTCGCCGGCCTCGAGGATGCCCCTGTAAATTCGCACGGCATCGCCATATCTGCCCATCTGGGCGCCGCCGGCAACGAGCATCTTCCTCATCAAGTCGTTGTCGCGCAGAAGCCCGGCAACCAGACCTTCCTCCACAGCGCCCATCTGCGCGAAATGCGCCAGGCCCTCTGGAGTGGCATAGGCATGGATCGCGCACTTGATCAGCTTCCGATCAAGCGCGTCACTTGAAAGGAACCCGTCGATATCCGCGAGAATCGGCATCGCACGCTCAAGCGCGTTGGACTGTGCCTTGGCGATCGGCTCGAGGATAGGAGGAACGTCGTTCTTGCCCTTTGGGTGGGGCCCCTCGGCCTCACCCACGGCGACAAAGACCTCCATAAATGCCGCCGTTTTCTTCTCATCCACGGAGGGAACCGACTTGCTGATGTCCGCCTTAAGCGACTCGAGCTCCGCCGAGTATTGTTCCAGAAGCTGCTCGCCTCTCTCGGTAAGCCCCACTTGCTGCGCGAGTACTTCAGTACGGCCTGCAACAACCATCGACAGGATGGCTTTCAATACAGTCTTTGTCGTGCTTCTCATCTTCTGCTTCTCCCTTCTACTAACTCCTGGACCCTATTCCCAACTCCGGCGAGTTCCTGATTGTCCTTCAGATTGAGGGACGTGTTCTTGCCGTACTAGAGACGGGGCCATTGGGTAAGTTCCAGTTCTTTCATGGAATCACGTCAACAACTACGAGTGAATGAGGAGGCAGGCTGATGACGCCCTTTTTGAAGGTCACTTCGACCTTCTTCGGTACCACGCGGTTCGGATGCTCGATGTCGTTATAGGAATCGGGCGAGTCACCCGTGAGAAGCGTTGCCTTGCAGATCCCATCGAGCACTTGATCCCTCATCTTGAGCATGCAGGCCACCGCCTGCGATGGGTGACGGTTGATGAGGGCGACCGCCCATTTCTTCCCCGACGCATCCACCGTGGCAATGGCATCCACCGCGGGGACGGGAGCGCCGGTGAGCTTCTTGCTCGTGACCTCCACCTTCGCCACCCGCTCCCGCAGCAGATTCGAGTACATCCACAGGGCGTGGTAATGGGGCCGTCTCACGATGCCCTTGGGATGGGCGAAAATGGGCCCCCGGGTATTCACCAACGGAGCAATATTCGCCATGGTCACGGTGTCCGCGTGACGCAGGCAGGCGTTCAGGAAAGCGGCCGAGAAAAGCGCATCCGCCATGGTGTATTGGTCCGCCTGGTCGTTCTGGCGCTGCCGTCGCTCCACCAACGCGCGGATTTCGGGTGCATCGTAGTCGTCGACCTTGTTGCGGGGGAACCCCGGGTGCTGCCAGGCCCGCAGATTCCATTCATCGTAGGCGATCCTGATGCGCCCGTCCGCGTCTCGCTCCCTGAGCGAGTTGGCAACATTTGCGATGAAGTCCTCCGGCTTTCCTGATCGGGCAATCGCGGTCAGGTAGTCGTAGCGCGGCAACGCATTCCCTCGGTTGAGGGCGTAGCTGTGAATCGACACGTAATCAAGATACTGGCCAGCCTGCTCCATCAGGTAATCATGGACACCCTTCATGCCGTCCTGCGCTCCCGCGCACAGGATCTTGAGATCCGGGTAGAGCCGCTTCATCTCCTTCGCCGTGTCGCGGACCCGGTGGATGTAGGCCTTGTCGTAGCGCTCATTTCCAACGCTCCAGAACTTCACGTTGAACGGCTCGGGATGACCGTTGGCCTTCCGCATCTCGGCGAATTCGCCCTCCGTGGCGTTGCAGTAGGCCACCCAGTCAAGGTTCTCCTGCGGGGAGGCCAGACCATTGAAGCAGATGTAGGGTTCCGCCCCGATGCGGCGGCAGAGTTCGACGAACTCATCGGTGCCGAAAGTGTTCGGCTCGACCACCCCCCAGCGGAAGTCGCCATAGGGCTCCCGACTCTTGCCGACGCCCTTCTGCCAATGATAGGCATCGACAAAGCACCCTCCCGGCCAGCGGATGACCGGCACCTTCAAGTCCTTGAGCGCCTGGAGGACATCGGTTCGGAATCCCGCCTCGTCGGCGAGCGGCGAACCGGGCTCGAACACCCCCCCGTATATCTGGTTGTCGAAATGCTCGAGGAACCCACCGAAAATCATCCGGTCGTATGGACTTGCGGCCGTTTCCGTATCGATGCGGATGCTCGCCCGGGCTGGGGACGCTTGAGCACTCCCGTCCACGGCCGCAGTGCCTACGAGCGCCAAGGTCCCAGAGAGCAGGGTCTTCATCTTCATCTTGGTTGAGTTCCTTCTTGTCCTGGCATTCCGTGCCTTCCTTCGTTGCTTTGGTTGAGCAACTCGACCATGGCCTTGCCCGTGAGCGTGGTGGTATTCCCCAAACTATGGCCGCACAGCAGGCTGACCGCCACTGTGACGATGCCGCGCAATAGACCGGCTCATGAGTAGGCTCGAGACGGTGTCATGGTATTCGTCATCTTCTGCTCCGCGCTCATTCCGATCTCCCCTGCCCGAGTGTCTGGGGGCCTATCCATACACCGTCTTCACCGCGACATCCAGAACCGCCTCATTCCGCCAAACGCCCCATTTGCGCCGCGAGTACCCTCAGGCTCTTCGGCCACTGTTCGAACATCAGCCGTTTCGCGCCGGATATCGACGGTTCGGTGATGCCGTCGACCAGCGAGCCCGCCGGCTGGGCATAGAAAAATGGCACCTTTTCCCGTCCATACGTGCCGGGCAGGCTCCCGGCATGGATTTCCAGCTCAGCCGCGTAGTCCGCCGGGACGTGGCCGATGTTGTGGGGGCCGGGCACCCAGATCACGCCGGACACCGCCATCGGTGTAAATGGACTGACGCACCAGTTGTAGACATGGGTCGGAATCATGTCAGGTTTCACGCCGGTCGCGTCGCCGCCCTGGGAGAATTTCGGAAAAGCGAGGGGCGCCGCGTCCAGGTCAGCTCCCTTTGCCGCCATGGCCACGATCGTCTGCGCACAGACCTTGACGGCATCCACGTATTCTGCCGTGTTTTTGCGGGCAGCGTCCGAGGCGGGGTTTTGCAGGTGAAGCGCATCGAGGCGCGCCCGGAAGGAAGGACGCGTCACGCCTTTGACCCCGTCGTAGGACGTCCACCCGAGCGGCGAGGCCATGTAGGTACTTCGACCGCCCTGGCCGGACGCCATGGTGATGAAGCCCTGCGGAACGCCGGGCCGGTTCAGGGCTCGGGCGAACTGGTAGGCGAACATAGTCACGCCACCGTCCTCCTTCGAAAAATCGGCAGTCTGCCACGACGAACGGTACCTTCCGCCACCCGTTTCGAACTTGCGCTTCCGGGGAGTGGTGGAGGTGCTGGCCTTGGTCTTTCTCCGGAACTCCCTGACCAGCGGCATCGTCGCGGGAAGTTCGGCCTTCTTGTCACGCCGATTGTAGGCCCAGTCCGAGGTAAGGAGCGTGCTGCCGGAGAGGAACCAGACGTCACCCACCAGGATGTCGTTCACGGTCCTGCTGCGATCGTGGCTCGATGTGACGGACAGGGCGATCGGTTCGGCCGAGGCCTTCCTGGCCGGAAAGGTGACGGACCACTGCTGCCGGTCGTTGGCCGTGACGGTTTGGGTGGCATCGCCGAGCGTCACCGTGACCTCCACGCCCTGGTTGGCATGGCCCCACACCGGGATGGGCTGGTCGCGTTGGATGATCGCGCCATCACGAAAGTACTCCACTACCTGGAGGATGGGGTAATCGGGGTCGGTGTAGCGGGCATACTTCGCCTTTTCCGCGGCAACCTTCGCAGGGTCGTCCCCCTCGAAGATCAGCTTACCGTCGATGGCGGCGAAGGGCGTGGCCGGCAGGCCTTCCCTGTTGTACAGGTTGCTGTCGATCGGCGACGCGCTGTAAGCGTACTGCACTCCGACCGGTTCGGACACCGCCGCTGAGCGCACGACCACCGTGTCGCCCTCGGTCACCGCTTCGGCGGCATGCCACTGCTTGTCGGCGCCGCACAGGCGGAAATGACTCAGCTTCTCCCCCGGCGTGGCTCGCGCCGGCTCGACGTACTTGCCGGGAGTGCGGCTGTCCTTCTCCTGCCCCTTGCTGCCCACCATCAGGCCGCCGTACAGGCTGTCCTTCTCAAAGGAGACGATCACCTTGTCGCCCTCCACCTTGTAGCCGCTGTAAATGGGGCCGGTGCAGGCGATATCCCGGCCATAGTCCTCGGCCAGAGCCCAGCGCGCCAGGCGCGTGCCGGGGTGGAGTTTGTTGGCGTAGTGGATCGCGCCGGGGTTGCCCGGATTCAAGTCGCTCTGCACAACCATGCCCACGTTCTCGCGGTTGTCGATGAAGAACAGGTGCTGCGCCTGGCGGATGTCGGCGAACCCCACGTTGTTGGGGTCCGCGGCGCCGTAGCACTGCATCTGCGTGAAGTAGAACGGCATGTCCGGCATGCCCCATGCCGCCCGCCAGCCGCTGACGAGGGCCTCCATGCGTGCCGCGTAGATCCGGCCGTCGTGGGAGTTGCTCGTGCCCTGGCACCAGATCGAACCGCGGATGGCATAGGGGACGACCGGTGCGATCTTGCCGTTGAAGAACTGTGTCGGCCCCCGCCACATGCCGGCGATGCCGGGCAGGCTCGGTCGGCGAAGCGGGCGTTCCACCGGAAAACCCTGCCTGGCCGACTCGTCCTGCCACGCGGCGAGCTCGCGGTAGAACTGGCCGAAGGCGGCGCGCCCCTGGTCGGTCGTCACGTCGCCATCGTGAATCAGGTCGGTATCCCCTTTGAGTGTGGGGTGGGCTTCGATGGCCTCGCGTTCCGTAAACGCCTCGATGCGGGTGTTGCTGTGCGAGGTCAGCAGGATGCCGACCGGCACCTTCAACGCCCTGTGGAGCTCATGGGCAAAGGAGAGGGACAGCGCGGAGAACTGGCCGGCGGACTTTATCGTCTTCCAACCGTGTTCCGACGTTCCTTTCTTCCGCGGGTATAGCGCCGACACCGTGTCGGTTCGAAACTCGCGAATCGGCACTTCGTTTTCCGCACGGGCCAGCTCGTTCGCCAGGTCACGGCACAGGGACTTGCCGGCGATCCACTCCATGTTGGACTGGCCCGATGCGTGCCAGACTTCGCCGACAAGGACATTGCCGATCGATGATCGCCGATTGCCGACTGCGGAAGCGATCGTCATTTCGCGGGGCTCGGCGGAGGCCTTCAGGGGATCGAGCCAGACCGTCCACTTCCCGGCCTTGTCGGCCTTGGCGGATCTCTTCTGGCCCGCGAATTCGACCGTGACGGTATCGCCCGGCTTGCTCCAGCCCCAGACCGGCACCTTCATCCCGCGCTGTAGTATCGCGTGATCACGAAATGGCGCGCCCATTTCAATCGCCGGCTCGCGCCTCGCCTCCCCCTCCGGAGCGGGAGCGGCGGCAAACCCGAGGCTTGTCGTCGCAAGTACCGCAATCGCTGCAAGTGCGTCTATCCGTTTCGCAAGTCTCATCCTTGATATCCTCTCTCTCAAACCTCGTTCCTGCGGCCCCCACACCGGGAGTGCTCCATGGGCAGGATGTAACAGAACTGGTCGGAACACGCCAGTCGCCAAGCCGGTTCTGATTGGTTCCCTGTTCGAATTCGCGGGAGGCGTAGACAAACAGGATCGTCCCCTTTCCCTTTGGCTTGCGGGACTCGATGGACGTTACGCATGCGCCGGAGAGAGGCCCGTGCTATCCGGTTGGGGGTGGAAGTGCCGTAGTCAGAGGGTGTCCGAAAAGCCCCTGGAGACGGCGGTCCTCCGCCGTTACGA
>CAZKRK010000191.1:0-14311 GCA_964555035.1 uncultured Victivallales bacterium
TCGTAACGGCGGAGGACCGCCGTCTCCAGGGGCTTTTCGGACACCCTCTATCTACTTGATCTATCTACTCCGCCGGCATGGCGGACTGCTCCCTGGTTTCCCGCTCGAATTGCCTCGGAAGCGCAGCGCACCGGGGGCGGGACTGGCCGAGAACTCATCTGAGTTCTCCTTGACGTTTATTCCACACCTTGTTAGGTGTGGAATGCATGTCAGCGAACAAGCCCGGCTCGCATCTCAGCCCGACGCTTTGGCGAACTTGCCGAGTGTTGGCAAACAAACGCCGCTTGCGCGTGTTCCGTTCCTTAATCGATGTAGAGAAACTGACAGTCTCCGAGGTAGCCGTAGCCAACGCGATCGGCGACGTTTCCGCGACTCAGTGCCTACGCGCCCTCAACGCACGGGGCCTGCTGCGTGTCCAACGCGTTGGCCGCTGGGTCGAATACCGAATCGGTCACGACCCCCTTGTCTCCGGAACAGAGCAACTCGTCGCAGCTCTGCGGGTACAGCTCCGAGGCAAAGGCAACGTCATTGCCAGGACGTACAAGGACGTCACCGCCTTCACGCATCCCCGGCGCGTCCTGATCGTCCGCTTGCTGCACGAACACCCGGATCTGACGTTTGCACAACTCAGGGCACTTTCAGGAATATCTCCTCCGGCCCTGTGCAGGCACCTCAGCAAGTTGCGTCACAGGGGGTTGGTTGACGCGGAAGATGACAGGTTCGTCTACCGCAAGCCCACGAGCCCGGCTCTGAAAACCCTAGTACAACTTGCACGCACATAGGAGCAGGCGAGCAAAGAGCCCCATTCCACACCTAACAAGGTGTGGAATGGGGCAGATGACAGGAAGAGTGCCTGTGCCCCGTTCTTGCTCGGCCAGGATTCACGGGAAAAGCCAACAGAACTCGAGATCATGGAGCCACGTCGCAAACACGTTCGGTCGCGCACCATCGCAATAGGCTTCGCACTCCTCGTCCTCTACGTTGTCTGGACGTCCTGGAGGATCTGGACCTATGACGGTTCGACGGGACGCTGGGCGGATGCCGCCATTGTGCTCGGAGCGTCAAACTGGGGCGACAAGCCGTCACCCGTCTTCGTTGAGCGCATCCGACACGGCGTTTCTCTGTACAAACAGGGTCGCGTCCGCAAACTCATCATGAGCGGCGGCATCGGAAAAGGTGAAGACATTTCATTGGCGGAGACGGCACGGGGCTACGCGACTGCGCAGGGCGTGCCGGCGAGTGACATCGTCATGGAGCCGCATTCCCGGATTACGCGCGAGAACCTGGTCTACTCGCTTGCGATCGCCGGCAAACACAACCTTGGCTCCTTTCTGATCGTCAGCGATCCGTTGCACATGTTTCGCAGCATGCGCATGGCGCGCGACCTGGGAATGAACGCATGGCCGTCAGCCACCCCGACAAGCCTCTACATCAGCGGAAAGAAGAGGTTCTGGTTTCTGCGCAGAGAGACGTACTTCTACATCCAATATGTCGCGGTGACGCGCTTCATTCCAGTACGGCCATTGAGCGAAGCGGTTGGAGACTCCACGCCCCGGCGAAGTCTCGCCTCAAACTAGAGGGTGTCCGAAAAGGGTCGGCGGTCGATTTTGCTCTGAAACGCCAGGAAAATGGGGACGCCGCAAAATTGGGGAGGGAGATTAAGTAGAAAGATCAGGTAGATAGATTAAGAGTCGATGGGCATACTTAATCTATCTACCTGATCTTTCTACTTAATCGCTCCTCTACGCGCCGCGAAACCCGCGCGACCCTTTTCGGATGGGGTCAAACTAATCCAAGTGAAACACCTCCCGCAGCTCCTTTGAAATCGGGCTGTTGTCGGGGTTGGAGGGCATGATGTCCTGCATGAAGGCCCACCAGCGGCGGCAGGGCTCGGTTTCTGCGATTGCGTTCCAGCGCTCCTCGTCCTCGAGCTCGACGTAGCCGAACAGCTTGCTGGTTTCGGCGTCGAGATAGATCGAGTAGTTATGAACGCCGTGGTCCTTCAACGTCTGCGTCAGATCGTCCCAGATTGGGCTGTGACGTCGCTCGTACTCCTCGTGCCGGTCCGGATTCACGCTCATCAGAAATGCTTTTCGTATCATGCTTGGCTCCTGTTTGGCGTAACACCTAGCACAATCCGGCTTGCATGCCACCCCTTGTTTTTCGTTAACTCATCAGTGATGAGACGAGCAACTGCCCACATGCTGCATACGCTCCCGGAGACGCTCGATGCGCAACGCACCAGCGCAATGGCCACAGGATTCCTCGTCGGAATGCTCGCGACCACGGCGGCCTGCGCCGCGCCGGTTGTGCGAGTCGATCCGGTCGGAACCAACACGCTGGTCTTTCGCGACTACAACGGGACATCCGACACAAACGTGAGCTACAGCCCGCCGCCATCACCGGCCCAAAGCGTCGACGGCGGCACGAGCGCCTGGACGTACGGCGCCGACGAGTTCCCGCGAGTCAGGAATCCCAGCTTCGAGACGCAGGCCCATCCCTGGCCCGGAAGGGGCGACATCACGGCGTGGCCTTCGCCCGCAAATCGCGGCATCAACCCGGCGACCACCGGCGACCCGACTCCCTTCGCCAACAACGGTCTGAATCCCGAAGGCGACTTGATTCCCTTCCCTCTCTGCTCTACTCTCCCGTGTATGGACTATATCGAACGTGCCAGGGACGTCATAGACACCGAAATCGCGGGGCTGACAAAGGCCCGCAACCTGATTGACGGCGGCTTCAAAGACGCCGTAGAGGCGATTCTCACCTGCCTGAAAAGGCGCGGGAAAATCGTCGTCACCGGAATCGGCAAAAACCTCCACATAGCCGACAAGATCTCCGCCACGCTGGCCAGCACCGGATCGACGAGCGTCGTTCTGAATCCGGTCCAGGCCATGCACGGCGATCTGGGCATCCTCAGCGACGGCGACGTGCTGCTGGCACTCAGCTACAGCGGCGAATCGGACGAGCTCGTCGCCCTCATCCCCATCATGAAGCGCCGCGGCATCACGAGCATCGTTTTCACCGGCGCCATGGACAGCACGCTTGCGGAGCACAGCGACATCGTTGTGCCCGTTACCGTCGAAAAGGAGGCCTGTCCGTTCGGCATGGCGCCCACCGCCAGCACCACGGCCACCCTGGCCGTCGGCGACGCCCTCGCCATGGTCCTGCTCGACGCCCGCGGTTTCAAGAAGGAAGACTACGCCAAGCTGCATCCCGGCGGCGCCATCGGGCGTGCCCTCCTCCTGCGCGTAGCCGACATTGTCCGTCCCGCCGAACGCGTAGCGCGCGTGCCGGCCTCCGCGGTCGTCAAAGACGCGCTGCTGGCCATGACCGCCGCCCGCTCGGGATCCGCCGCCGTTGTTGACGACGACGACAGACTGCTCGGCATCTTCACCGACGGCGACCTCCGCCGCCACGTCGCCAACAACGTCGACATCCTGACCGCGTCCATCACCGATGTGATGACCCCCTCCCCCATCACCGTCACCACCGCTCAACTCGCTGTCGACGTGCTGAGGATCTTCGAGGAGCACAACATCGACGACCTTCCCGTCGTCGACGCCGACGGCCGTTTCGTCGGCGCCATCGACATCCAGGATCTGCCCAAGTTGAAAATCATGTAGGAGGACTGCAACGATGAGAAGCGCGCTCACACTTCTGCTCCTGGCCACCGCGGCCGCAACGCTGACTGGTTGCATTTCATTCGATCTGGACTCCCTTCTGCGAAATGAGCTTGAGGAAATCACCCTTGAGAAACCGCCGCGAAGCACGGACGACAAGATCCTGGTTATCGACATCGGCGGGATGATCGGTTCAGGGGACGGCGGCTGGTTTGTCGGCAGGGTATGTTCACCCGCACACGTCAAGGCCGTTCTCAAACACGCCGAAGCAGACGAAGACGTCAAGGCGCTGCTGCTGCGCATCGACTCGCCCGGCGGCCGCGTTACGGAGACGGATCTCATCTACCATGAGATCCGGGAATACGCCGAACGCACCGGAGTGCCCGTCTATGCCGCGATCGTGACCCTGGGCTGCTCCGGCGGCTACTATATCGCCATGGCGGCCGACAAGGTCTACGCCGAACCGACGGCTGTCACCGGCAGCATCGGCGTCATGATGATTCTGCCCAAGTTCAAGGGACTGGCCGGCAAGATCGGCTACGAGCATGAGATCATCAAGTCGGGCGCCATGAAAGACATGGGTAATCCGCTCCGAGACATGTCGGACGAGGAACGCGACGTAATGCAGAATGTAGTCGACTCCCTGCACACCCGGTTTGTCGACATCGTCGCCGAGAACAGGAAGACGCTCGGTGACCGCGACAGGCTGAAGGAGCTGGCGGACGGACGGATCTACACTGCCGACCAAGCCAAAGAAGCGGGACTCATCGACGCCGTCTGCCACGTTGACGGAGTCCTGGCCGACCTCAGGAAACAGGCGGGACTCGAACGAGCCAGGGTTGTCATGTACGCCTACAGCGACAACCCCGACGCCAACCTCTACTCCCCCGCCAAGTCCGACCCCGGCCTGCCGGCCCCGCTGGTAAACGTCAGTCTGCCGGACCTGCCGCTCTCAAACACGGCCGGTTTCTTCTACCTCTGGATGCCGGGACAACGGTAGAAGCGTGGTCCAAGATCTCCACTTCCATTCCTGCCGCCGTTGCGCTAATATCTTGTCAAACCGGGGAGGTACCGGCATGACCAAGAAAGCCCACATCACCAGTGCTGCCATTCTGATTCTGCTCTTCCTCATACTTCTGGGCGTCACCATCCACTTGACCTTCATCTTCCCGCACACGATCGTGCGCTGGGCCGATGAAGCCAGGGAGCTGACGGCCTCGCAGAAGGTCCTCGTGAACATCAGCCAGTTCTTTCGAGTCAACGGTCTTTTCATTCTCGCCGCCATCACCGGCGGAATCACGGCGTCGATCGTATGGATAACAGTGGCGGCGGCAAACCGTTGAGACCGTCATGTCTGAATGATCTCGACGTTCGCCCGCGGGACAGTCACGCGGCGGCCGTCGGAGAGTTCGGCTTCGAGCACGCGAACTTTGGCGCCGGTCTCGACGGTCACGGGCTCGTGCGGCAGGGCGACGACCTTGCCGAGGATGCCGAAGTACGGGACACGGATGACGCGAATCGGCGTGCCTTCAGCCAGCTCGGTCGAGTCGGAGGCTTCATCGCCGGCGGCACTCGTTCCGACCTCCGGGATGATGATCTCCGGACGCATGGCGCCGGCCCGGATCTGGGTAGCGCCGTTGAGCGACGCCGTTCGGCCGGCCACTTCGGACAGCAGGTCGAACGTGCGCTTCGCCATGGTCATGCGCCCGAATCCCTCGGTGACGACGATCGTGATCGGGATCTCCTCGTGCCCGGTGACGGCCACGCCGATATCGTAGCCCAGGTAGTCGCTCAAATCGCGATCGACGATGCCGCCCGTGACGAACCCGACCGCGCCGAGCTCGGCTGCGCGTTTGAAGGCCTCGAGTCGCGCCAAAGCTCCGCCAACGACAATCTTGCCCTGCACGTCCTCGGGAATATCGTCGGCGCGCAGCTCGTCTTCCGGAGATGACGCGCAGATCCGAATCTCGCCGCGTCCTTCGCCGCCTACTCCGAAAATGCCTTGCACAATCGCGCCGTGGCAACGGACTGTCACCCCCTCGTTGGGAATGATATCCGCTACGACGCCATCGATGTAGGCGTCCACGTTGACGGGGACGGGCGAACGGCGAATGCCGAGATGACCGGTCACCTCCGAGAAGAAATCCACGGTTCCGTCGCAGGGCGATTTCGACTCGCTTTTGAACAGCCCGAAGAACGCGCGGATCTCACCGAGTACCTGCCCGCGGGTGACAGCATCCCCCTGAGCCACTTTCAGGCAGTCCTTGACTTCGACCGGCTCGATACCCAGGTCCTGATCGAGACGGACCGTCTCGACGTTTCCGGGCAGCTCCGCGCGCGCAACGACGTCAGTAGCCGCGACGACCGCGTCCTTCTCCACCAGCGTCTCACCGCGAATCGGCAGACGCCGCGTCTTCTCGATCACGGTGTGTCGAGTGACCTTCAGTCCCGGTGTGTAGGCTGAACCCATTGCTACCAACCAGCTAGTTGACGTTGTTGACCTTGTTGACCGTATTGACCTTGTTGACCGTATTGACCTTGTTGACTTCGTTGACCGATCGGTACTGCAGGCCCATCGCGTCGAGCCATTTGCGCATCAGGGGCACGCGTTCGGTGCGGTCCGCGGGTATGGCGAGGGGGCGGCCGCGGCCGTCGATAAGGAGGCCGGCCACACCGCCGCGCACGGTCCGATTGACCGGTTTGCCTTTGCCTTCACCCGCATCAAACCCCTTGGAGGGGCGAATGGAGATCTCAGCGCGCCGATCGGCCTCAAGCGCATGGCGCTTGAGCTCGCCATACGCCAACACGCCCGTCTCGGTGCGTCCGTCGGGGAACTTGACCGTGTAATCCGCCACGTTCATGCCCGGCCGCTTGGCCGTGCCCACCGGCGCGACGACCGTGCCCAGGTAGATCAGGCAGTCGCGCTCGAACACCTGTGCGGCGGCTTCGGCATGCACCGAAGAAAGCACGCCCAACTGCGGCATCATGAAGATGCTGTCGACGGCCAGCTCGGTGATTCCCTCCGGCTGATACGCGTCCAGCATCATCAGAGCAGACTGGCGGCGGTCGGGTGCGTGCGAAAGCACGCCGCCGCTGCCCACGATCAGGCCCAGTTCCATCATGTTTACCAGGGTTTCGCCCGTGCTTTTCTGGACAAAGGTGTCCGCGATGCTGCGTTCCTGCTGTACCCCCTTCAGGCCGACCGCCAGCATCCGGTGGTGGTCGAAGGCCAGACGCAGCGCTTCGCGCGATACGCCGTGCTCGACGAACAGATCTTCCATTGTCTGCGGAATTGTTGTCGGCCGAATCATCTTGTTGCGCAAGCGATCTTTGACCTCGCTGTCGTCGATATCGAACGGCAGCCAGCGGGCGATGTTCTCGATTCCGGCTTCCAGCAACACGTTGCAGATAGAGTAGCTCATACCGAGGTTGGCGCTGACCGTTCGGTTGAAGACCCCGCCGAACACGGAGAAGACGTCCGTGGTCGCACCGCCGATGTCCACGGCCAACACATCGATCCCGCGTTGGTCGGCCACGGCCTGGACGATACTGCCGACGGCGGCGGGAGTCGGCATGATCGGCACGTCCGTCCACGTCATGAGCTTGTCATAGCCGGGCGCGTGGCTCATGACGTGCTCGAGGAAAAAGTCGTGGATGCACTCGCGCGCCGGCCCCAGGTCCTCGCGCTCCAGCTCGGGCCGGATGTTGTCGACGATCTTGAGGGCCATCTTGCCGCCGATAAGCTGTTCGATCTCGCCCCGCACGTCCTTGTTGCCGCCGTAGACCACGGGCAGCTGGAAGCCTGTGCCGAAGCGCGGACGCGGGTCGGCCGCGAGCAGTAACTCCGCCATTTCGATAACGTGAGTCTTGGTGCCGCCGTCAATACCGCCGGAGAGCAAGACGATGTCGGGACGCAGATGTCGGATCTGGGCGATGCGTTCGTGCGGCTTGCGGCCGTCGTCGACCGAGAACACGTCCATCACGATCGCGCCCGCGCCGAGCGCCGCGCGCTGCGCGCTCTCGGCCGTCATCGACCGCACAACGCCGGTCACCATCATCTGCAGGCCGCCCCCGGCGCTGGAGGTGGACAGGTAGATGTCCACGCCTTTGCCGTCGGCATCGCGCGGCGCCTTGATGCGGCCGTCTGCGATGATCTCGCGGCCGGACAGCTCCTCGACCTCGGTGATTGCGTTGCGCGCCCCGATCGTGACGTCGTCAAAGGGCGCTTCGACCGTCGTGGGCGCCTCGCCGCGCACCTTCAGACGATACTCGCCATCCTGCTTCTCGATCAGGATCGCCTTGGTCGTCGTGCTGCCGCAGTCCGTTGCCAGTATGACCTCAGGCGCGGACATCACAACCTCTGACGAACCACAGATGGACACAGATAGACACAGATGGATACAGACAAGATCATACTACAACGCGTTTCCATTCCAGTTTCGGCCGTTTAAAATTGAGGATGAGTCCAACCCGGAGTCTCGTGATCTTGAGGTAGTTGACGAGCTGTCCCATTTCGTTGTCCGAAATCCTCTCGACGACCTTTGTCTCCACAACCACCTTACTGTACACAATGAGATCAGGGATGTACTGCCCGACCACTACCCCCTTGTACTTCACATCATAGCGGACTTGCTGCTCGAACGGAATTCCATGAATCCCAAACTCCACCGCGAGCGCGTTTTCATAGGGCTTCTCCAGCAGCCCATGTCCCAACTCATTGAGAACCGACATGGCACACCCGATGATTCTATGCGTCTCCTCCCTCGAAACGCATCCGTGTTCATCTGTGTCCATCTGTGGTTCCCCCTACGTCGACGCGGTTCTACCCGCCACCCGCAAACAGCCCCACAATCGTCCGCCACCACGCGCCCGTCATGAACTCCAGGCGTTCGACGAGGAGCGACATGCGGGCCATGATCGTGGCGCCGAAAAAGGCGCCGAAACAGATCATCATCAGCCAACGCCCGGTGTAGGACATCTGCTTGATGACGGGTTTATCGTGCTCGAAACTGAAGAAGAAATAGGTCATTACGCACACCAGCGTAACGATAAAGAGCGCGTTGGAAAACGTAGAGGCCAGGTCGACGCCCCCGGCGCCGAACACAACCAGGGGCCGGAACGAACCGATGATCTGCGGCATGACGAAAGTGAAAAACGCGCGCACGGCCAGCGCACCGTTGGCGCCCAGCACGAACCCGATTACAATTCGCGCCACCCAACCGTGGCGTTTGCTGTAGATGAAGTAGTACAGGCACGCGAACCCCACGACCAGGATGTTGAGCAGAAACCACCCCGAAACAGGACCTTCATGGGGGGGACGATTCGCCGCCGTGGCCAAGGCCTCGACGATCGGCTTCAGCGCAATCGGCCACAGGTAAGTGCGCACGGTGACCACTACACCGAGTCCGATGCCCAGACCTATGAAGATGTGTTCGAACAGACGATAGAAGGGGTTCTCCTTCCACAGGAAAGAGAAGATCGCCAGCGTTGCAATCCCCCCCAGGATGACTCCAACCGTTGTCCAGATTTCCGTGTTCATGCCGTGCGCCCCCGCGATCGGGCCCGTTTCCGATGCCGCGCCTTGAGGAACATGCCGATGTTTCCGACGATGATGAATGCGATTATCACGAAGTGGGCCAACGACAACGCCGTCATGTTCGTCATGACCTTGTGTGGGTTGTCCAGCGTGTACCCGACCAGCTCCGCGTAGTGCGCGCATCCGGCCATACCTTCCAGGAGACCTTCAAGCTGACCGGAATCGAGAAAGATGTACGCCTGCGGGATGGTGATGGACGTGCACCCGTGAATGACCGGCGGGCGGTGCGCATCCGTCTGGAAGAACTGCAACCAGTATTCCAGACCCATGACAAATCCCGTGATCTCGATCAGCAGCGGTATCTGGGAGAAACGACGGATGTTCCGCATGCAGGGCACTTGCGAGAGCGGCGTGTTGCGGGCATCGACTTTCAGAAAACGATGGAGATCGGGGGATTTCGGGAATTGCTGAATCATGATGTGGCGGCCCGGGCGATACCCGAGGTTGACCCAGTCCTTGCCGTACTCCCATGTTTCGCCCGTTCGTTCGTGCAGACGGTCGGCGACCTTCTGGGGCAGGTTGATCAGGAAAGGAACGCCCTGCTGGTCGGTCGTGATCACGGCGAACTTGATGCGACGCTTCATCAGGTGCTCGATCGCGATTGCCGTCTGTGGCTCGTTCTCCGCCTTTGTCGACGGGCTCCAGTCCATGGCCACAAGCACGAGCTCGTCATCGCGCACCTCGAGGTTCTCGATCTTGTCGTAGAACATCTGTGAAGACTTGAATTCGGCGCTCTTGAGCGCTGACCCGAACAGAATCGGGACGAGGAGCGACAGCATCACGGCCACGTACACGATGCGCCGGTCGAGCCGGTCAAGCCACCGTACCCAGGCCGGAAGGCCTGACTTTGTGCGGTCGGTACTCACTCGGGATCCTCCTTGTAGAAGGACTTGGTCTGTATCGAAAGCCACATGCGAACGCCTATCGCCACGTACGCGACCTGGGCACCGAAGAAGATGCCGCGGAAGGCAGCCGTGTTGATCACTTCCATGATCCAGGCGCGCGTGCCCACGATCCCGCCGGAAATGCCGAGCGCCTTGAACAACGGGTTGCACATGGCCACGCCCATGGGGATCTGCCCGAGCATGACCAGCAACGCGGCGAACATCATCAGCGCCGCCTCGCCCGACTTGATGCGGAATGCCCGGTAAGCCGCCGCGGCGATGTAGAGGGCCAGGAGGCTGAAAAGGGCTGACGCAAGTCCGACGAAAAGCCCCCCCAGGCCCATGAGCGTGTCCTTGTAGAAATGCGAACCGTGCTTCGTACACGGCCCCGGCCCAATGGCCTTCTTCTCCGCAACCAGCTCAGCCCCCAGAGCCTCCAACGAACTGACTTCTTCCGTGGTGGGACGCTTGCCCGCCCGCCCCTCTTGCTCCCAAACCTCCACCGCGGCCACGTGTGCGTGCGCGATAGCGCGCGCCTCAAATTCCTTTGCTTTCCTGCCGGCCACGTCGTTATGCCAGTCGAGAAAGCCCGCGACAATCATAGCGACCATGGCAATCAACAACGCGGAACTGTAACCCCAGCTCTTGCGACGCATGACCACGCGCACCCCGTGTACGCGCAACACGTTGATCAACCCCAGGAACAGGGCCGCGGCCGAAACGACGACCAGGACGTTCGAAAACGTCTCATGCTGTCCGCCCAGCATGAAGAAGGGATGCGCAAGCTGCGCACTCTTCCAAAGCCTCTTTCCCGGCTTCCAGCCTTCGAACAGGGCCTCGTCGTCCCCGTCACGCCGCTCGACCTCCGCAATGAGCCTGCCCTGTTCGAAACGCGTCAACCGGGCGAGGCGATCCAGCGTTGCCGGCGCCGGAACCACGTCCAGGCCGAGCTCGCGCGCGGCGGCCAGCGCCTCCGCGGTGGAATCGAATTGGGCGCCGTAACCGTCCTTCACCTCCCGTTCCCTGCCACCGGCCTCGCGGCAGACATCCAGAAACGTGCGTACGTTCTCGTACGTCCTGTATTCACGGCTCCAGAACCCCGGTTCGAGCGTCCACCCGGGAAGCGATGCAGGATCGCCGGCACCTGCCTCCACCGACAGCGCCGCGCCAATTCGCCCGGTCAACTTGCCTTCCTTCGTCCACGTTGCGGTCACACGCCGGTCGGTGAGGAGGGGTGGAATGTCAAACTCCATATCGAGCTCGCGGCACGCGGCAACGGCCGACGACGCCTTTTCAAAGGTGAGCGTGGTGTCGTTGACTTTCACGCCCCCGTGCTCCGCACCCACCTTGGCAAAGCGATACATCGTAGGCACCGATAGCGGCAGGTACTTCGGCGTCACGAATTCCAGGAAGAAGTAGAGACCTCCCAAGAACGTGAAAAACACTATCAGCTTCTTGCGCATGTCAGACTGTGCTCAACTCTCGATCCCCAACGGCAAAGGATCCGCCTTCGCTACGCTACGGCGCGACAAACCGCCGCCTCCAAATCAGCCAACTAACCAACTAACCAATCAACCAATCAACCAATCAACCAACCCCTACCTCGGCCCCGGCACGATCCAGGAGGCCAGTTCCACTTCGTATCCCGTGAGCTGGGTTGCGGTCGCCCACGCCACGCCCACCAGCACCAGTGCAAACACGACCAACTTGGCGATGTCCTGGCCGCGCAGGCTGCCGAGCAACACCGGTTCGCGCGAGAGGTAGGCGGAGACCGCATAGTACTCCTCGCCGATGATTGTGAAATCGCACGTGGTCACGAAGAAGGGGATTTGCTCGTTGGTCGGCGTGCCGGCGACCTGAATCGCACCTACCTGCTGCCCTGCCTCGGCCAGGATCAACGATTCCGCGGCAAATTCACCGAAAAGGAAACAGGCCGCCGCCTTCTCGCGGTGACATATGCCCATGTAGCCGGACGCGTAGGCGAACTGATGCGTGGACAGAAAACGCACGCAATCCGGATCGAACACATCCTCGCGCCCGGCCGAGCGGTACGCCTGGTGAATAACATCCTGGACAATCGCCATCACCTCGGGATCGAAGGCGGGAACGAAAAGCCGGCTGCCATATGTGGCCGCCCGTCCTGCGACATGGCCAAGCACACCCAGCCCGGCGAACAGATTGGGATTAACGAGCGTCAACCCGGTCGAGAACAGCATGGGCCGTCCCATCTCGACCGCGCGGCCGATGGCTTCGTCTACCGCGTCGACGCCGGGAAGACGTCGCAAGAAGAGCTTCCGACCCTTTTTGGCCAGGGCAACAAAAACGAAAACCGGTCCGAGAAGCAGCACCAAGAGAACGGCCATGGAGGGGCTGATGTGCTCGACGCCCGGGATCTGACCGCCGGACCCGCCCTCTTTCTCATCCGTCGCGGCCCCGGAGTCCGCGGCCGCCTCCGCTTCCTCTGCAACTGCATTCGTTGCAGCTTCCGCGGCCGGTCCATTCGTGGCGGACTGTCCTACGGCCGAAGGGGCAACGAGGTGGGATATCCCGACAACCGCCAGGAGCATGCAGAAGAGGCGACCGTTGTCCACGATCATGCTGCCGCCTCCCCGCCGCGGGGAGCCGCCGACGCGTCGCGTTCGTCAACCAGCTCCTCGATTCGCTGCAGGAGGCGTTCCACATTCGCGCGGTCTTCAAGCACGTGGCTCCAGCGATTGACGCGTCCGAAACCCAGAAAAGCCCCCAGAAACGGCCCCGCCACCAACAGGGCCTGGCTGGCCATGAAGGAAAACGGGCGATGGGCTTCTAGCAGGAAAACCGTCATCATCTCCATGCGCTTGCCCACAACCTTGCGGGCCATGGCGTCGATCAGGGCGTCACGCTGCTCGTCCGGGAGAGGCTGATCGAAAGCTGTTCCAAACTCCTGTGGCATGGCAATGGTACTTCCTGGTCCCGTAGGCTCGCGGAACAATACCCAGCGGCAGGAACAGGTGTCAACGGGAATCACCCGCATCCGCGATTTGCCGCACTTGCAGATCGCAGATGCGTCCATGGCAAAGAAAACACTTCACAGTCCATAGGCACACAGTCTAATGTCCCTGCTAATTGTCACTGCGCGGTCAAGCGTACCGGAAAACGTATCTAGCCCCGGGAGAAGTAGATATGAACAAACTCGCGAAGTCAATTGCGGCAATGATGCTCGTCAGCCTTGCTGGGTGTTCGTCTATGCACATGTTCAACAATCCAACCGCCGACATGACTGCGTTGAAGGAGATCGACGTGCCACAGAGCGTTGGACTCTACCTAACGCCCGCTTTCTCCGAGTACTCATATGAAGGCACAGCCGGCGGAGAAATGGGCAGTCTGTGCTACAGCCTCGGTCCGGCTTCCGTGCTTCTGTTCGAAGACGCCCTTGCGCGGGTTACAGGTGGCGTGAAGGTGGTCGACGCCAAGCCTCCCTACGAGGGGAAGCTGCAGCACGTCGCCGTGGTCATTGAGCCTGCCATTGCAAGCTTCTCGCAGAAGAACCCCTTGATGACGCGTCTCGGCAAGTATCTGGCGGAGATCACCTATGACGTCAAGGTGTACGATTCGACCGGCGAAGTGATTCTGGAGAAGTCGTATCTGGGAGTCGGAGCAAGGAACGGTGTCGCCACGCACAGCACGGAACGCAACTTCGAGACTGCTGCCGGTCTTGCGATGCAAGATGGGGTAGCCAACGCCGTGAAGGACATCGCCGCGACCATAGGGAAGTAGACTCCGCTGCGCCAGGTTGAGGCTGTATCGGAAGGTGCACCGAAGCGAGACGTCGGCGCCCGTAGCGCGGAAATCCGTTCCGCGCTACGGATGCCGACCCTCTTTCCTGTAGTACCTTTTGATACAGCCCCAACTCAACCATCCCGGGCACACGGCCGGGGAATTCTCGGAAAACACGTATTCCTAAGAGAACCAAGTTCGAGGAGCCGGCCTATGCTTCCCCCCTTTACGGTCAGGTCGTCGATGCCCTGGTTGTTCCCGTTGTCATCGGAATTGGGTTCTCCTACTATGCGCAGCGTGTAGCTGCCGGCGGCGAGCTTGTATCAAAAGGTCATAAGTCCCGTTGCGCTCAGACCGGTACACGGCACTCTGTTCGCCCCGCTCACTGCGAGCCTAACTAGAGCCTGTCCGAAAAGGTCTTTTCGGACAGGAGGGTTCAGGGTTCAGAGTTC
>CAZKRK010000192.1:0-14064 GCA_964555035.1 uncultured Victivallales bacterium
ACGCCCCCTGCGACACAAGGTCGCAGGGGGCGTGGCCATAATGAGAATTGCTGCGAACACCGCCTACGACGTGCGGGTCTACTGGGGCGGCGCGGACGAAGGCACGAACGCGACACTTTGGGCAAACAGCGCTTCGGTCGGCACATATGCCAACGTGATCGTCGAATTGTCCCACGCGGTGCCGTCGGGTCTCCAGCCCGGGACGATGGTCTACTACACGTTCCGCGCCACGAACTCGCTGAACGACAGGTGGGCCGAACCGAGCGCGTCGTTCCGCACGCACGGTGTGCCCGAAGTGAACAACGACGCCGGCGCCGTTGTCGGCATGGGTTACGCCGCGTTGCACGGGGAACTCACCTCCACCGGCGGGGCGCCCCGTCGTGCGCTTTGACGGTACCGATCAGCTCACGACGGCACGCAACTTCGACAATCTCACCGAATACTCGGTCTTCTCCGTGGCGCGATACACGGGGGGACAGAACGCCCGTGTCATCTCATCGCGTACCCAGAATTGGCTGTTTGGCTACTGGAGCAACGGGGACGAGAGGTTCCACGCCGGGGCCTGGATACACAATGCGGGCACGGGCAACACGGATTGGCATTTGCACGCCGCGACGATGCGCGTCAACGTGGGGCCGCTGGGGACGTTCTGGAAAGACGGTGTGCTGCTGGTCAGGGACGGCGTGGGCGCCCATGCGACGAACTACAAGCCGGGGCGCCTCTCGCTTGGCGGCTGGCAGACGAGCGAGTTCTCCCAGTGCGAAGTGGCCGAGGTGCTGCTTTACAACCGCGCTCTGACCGACGCGGAGGTCAATCGCGTGGGCTACTACCTGTCGCGGAAGTATGCCCTCGGTCTGTCCTGCACGCCGCCGGCGCCGTACGTCGGGTTGCCGCCGCAGGCCCTCGACGGGTCGACGTGGTCGGAAGGGTTCGTGAGTGTCAACCACCTGTCGGAAGGCGGCGGGCGGGCAATATTCGACTCCACGTCCAACCGTTTCGACGGTTGGACGGTCAACATGCTCGGCGGGGAGTGGAAGAACGCGCAGATCGGCAAGGCCGTTCATCTTGACGGGCTCGACGACTACTACGCCCTACCCGACTTCAGGCAGCTATTCGGCGGGCAACGGGCTACGTTGTCGCTGCTGATCAAGTTGGACGTCGCCACCCCGCCAAACGCGCCGCAGACCGGTTTCGTGTACCTGGGGACGGGCGCCAACAGCCACTATCCGTGGACCGACGGGCTGGCGTACATGAACGTATGGCGCAACAATCTACGCGTGGACAGTATCAACCTCGACCCGACGGTCATTCGCACGCAGTGGCACATGGTTACGATCGCCTCCGACTATGCGGACGGCGCCGGTCGCTGGCGAATGTATCAGAACGCGGGCGAGCTCCGGGACGAGGCGGCCACGACGCTGGCCGTTCCCGTGACTCCGACGGTCGGTCAGTACGGCACCCAGCGCGTCGACGGCATGATGGACGAAGTGCGCATTTCCAACGTTGTCCGCTCACCCGACTGGATCGAGGCCTGCTGGCAGAACCAGGGCCCGGGGCACGCATCGTTCAACGCCTACCGCGTCGAGGAGGTGCACCCGGGGATGATGATTCTCGTGCGGTGAGGCGCCCCTGGAAGAAGCGGGTGCTTCGTGACTCCCCGAAGGCCGCAAACGTAGGTCCGATTTGCAATCGGACCCAACCCCCGCCGGTTGCCTCAGATCACGCCACGGATGACCAGATCCGACCGGAGTTGGGTCCGATTGCAAATCGGACCTACGTTTGCCGCTCTGGAGATTCACCTGCAGGGGACGGTCACAACTCCCGGATCTGGATATGCGCGAAGTTGGCGCGGGTGTGGAAACCGCCGATGCCGACGCGCCGTACGGGGAGGGGGGAGGGGTCGGTGTATTCGAGCACGCACTTGCCGTTGATCACCGCGGTGAGTTTGCCGGCCTGTTTCCAGAGAGACACCTGGTTGTTGCGCGGAGTGTAGGGATTGTGCTGTCCCGAGAACCGAATAGGGAAGTTGGCGTCCTGTGGAACCGACATGACCTCGACGTCATCCCGATACAGTGCCGTGGATTTGCGCTTGTTCGTGTTGATAACAAGCCGGTAGCCTTTGGCGAAGTCCCGCTTCGGCGACAGGATCACGCAGATGTTGTCGTATGGATAGTGCAGGTGCTGCGGCTTCTGTTTCCAGCCGAACCACTCGGAGTTCTCCTGCACCATGAAACTGACGGCAACATCGTCTCCGAACTCCTGCTTGTTCCACAGCATGCCGTGGCTGTGCGGGCCGACCAAGCTGATCCAGCTCGACGCAACCATGCATGAGAAGCCGCCGTGATCGACCCACTTCTCACCCTCGCGCCACCAGTCCGTCTCGATGCGATCGAAGGCGTACACGCGGCTGTTGTGCGAGCGGCGCGGAACCTCCATTTCGATGTCGTCAAAATGGACTATGCCCCCGCGTATTGCCAGCACGATGCCGCCGCCGAGACCTCGACTGACACGTACCCGCTTCCATTCGCCTTTGCCCATGTGGGCAGCCAATGAATGCGGGCGGCACTGAATGTGTACGTCGTGCCAGTTGTTGTCGGCCGGAACGCGGAGGGATAGACCGCTCACGGAGTCGTCCATGCCGGTCTCGCCGAGCACGACGCTCAAACCCGCGCCAAGGCCCTCGTAGAACACGAGCTCCGCGGTGGAATTGGCATCCATACGCTTGATCCTCAGGCGCATGTCCACGTCGGTGATGATCTCTTTCCAGTAGCGAAGCCTGGCCGGTCCCAGGCCGGTCAGTACGCCGTCCTCCACAAGCCAGCGCTTCTGCTCCGCGGGCGCCCAGAAACTGCCGGTCACGGGATTGCCCACCAACGGGATGGTCTTCTTCCCGCGCCTGAGCTTGTCGACTTCCGGGGACTGCATGATGGCGCGAACCTCCTCCTCCGTGAAATCCAGGTAGTCGGAGGGGTCCGGGACCCTGGGCTCCGTGAAATGATAGGGACCGTCGCGAAATACCGCTCCTGCCGTCTTCCCATAGCTGACGGCCACTCGACGTAACGTGACCTTGCCGCCGGCGGGGGCTTCGAACCCGGCCGTATAGACTTCGTGGCCGTCGCCCGTGTCGGCCAGTCGCACCAGGCGCGCATCGTTGCCGCAGTCCGTTTCGACCAGACCGGACTCCTTTCCGACGCCGTCACGGTTCGCGCCGTCCACGAGCATCTCCTGTACGGGCAGTCCCGCCAGCCTGGTGGCGATGACGCCCGCCCGCCCGACCAGCGCCGGCGCCCGCTTGCGAACCGGTTTTCTGCGAAACCACTTCGCTCCCTCGCGAACGGTCCACGGGATGCGGAAGTCGCCGCCGTCTTCGGCCTGCCATACGACCTCGTCCACCATGACATCGTCGAAAGCCACGCCTCCTTCCGTAACAAACAGCCCCGGCCGGACCATGCCCGGCGGCACGTCACATTCGGTCAGCACGGCGTGCTCGTCGATCAGTACACGCAGGATCCAGGCCCAGCGTTCCACGACGAGACGGTGCCACTGTTCCATCCTTACGCGATCCGAGATTTTCTGCGTCGCGTCAATGCCGCAGCCGGTCACGCGAAGCGTGGCTTTCCGCTGT
Source organism: uncultured Victivallales bacterium (assembly GCA_964555035.1). Lineage (GTDB taxonomy): Bacteria > Verrucomicrobiota > Kiritimatiellia > UBA8416 > CAYOBW01 > CAZKRK01. Next base: position 3,626 of record CAZKRK010000192.1, read on the forward strand.
CCGGCGTCGATCTCTATACGCAGGCAGTCCTCGCCAGCCGTGTCGGGTCCGTCGGCCAGCAGGATGCCCAGGCGTGCCGGTCGTGGCGTGAAAAAACTGACCGCGGCCCGGCATCCGCGCCAGGGGGCGCCGTCCGTAAGGACAACCGCTTCCCTGTCTCTCTCTTCCAGCGTGGCGCCAAGCGAATACTGGTTCGGGATGCGGTTGGGGTCGAGGGTGAAGTTGATGTCCCATTTGCCCGATACGGGCGTCCATTGCTGGAGGCCGTGGCCGGGCGACCGCGCAAAATCGTCGCCGAAGTGGCGCTGGTCGATCTTCCTCTCCGCGTTCCCTATGGAGCCCGACGGCACGAAGCGCTTGTCCGGAGTGAGGACAACCTGATCGATCTCGACGCCGTCTTCCCGCTCGAGCAGTGTCACCATGTTGGTCCCCGGCGCGAGCGTGTGCGTTCCGGCCTTGACCCAGTGCCAGACGCCGTAGACCGCGTCCTGGCCGGCTGTGAAGGGAGAGGCATTGCTGACGCCGATAGCCACGGAGTTTCCGCAGGAGTCCCGCCAGCGGACCCGCGTCCAGGCGTGGCGTACCCCGCCTTCCGCGCTGCACAGTTCCAGAACGGCGCGTCCCTGCCTGTTGGTGGAGCCGTGTCCCTCCGGCAGCGCAACGATCTGGCCGGCCGTGGAACCGACGTCTCCGCGCAGCCGGAAAGGTGCTGTGACGGTCTGCGCCTCTCCCGCGTTCAACACGACCGAATCCGCGGGCAGCGTGTTCGGCGCAGCGGCGGGACCGGCCGATTCCAGCGGCACATAACCGAAATCAAACCGCCGGAACACAAACACACCGGCTACACTAAGAGCGGCCAATGCCGCTATGATCGATGGGAATACGCGTCGCACGGTCGGCATGATCGGGGAGAGGGGGACGTAATGTCAAGGTCGCGGGGTGCAGGAAGAGCGTTTGAATGTCGACTGATAATTGCTGATTGTCGAAGCGGAAAGGGAGCAGGTTTGCGGTTGGGTTTCAGTAGAGACCTCTCAGGCCGCTCCTCCCCATAGCGTGGAAATCCGCCGACGAGTGTGACATCCAAGTTCACGATCGTGAACTTGGATGTCACATCGATAGGCGCCGATTGTCGTTGTGAAGTCCAGAATAGACGCGATTGCGCGGGGGAACCTCCGGTTCTTGTGCTGCCGGATGTGACAACCAGACTCACGATCGTGAACTTGGATGTCACGTTGGCAGGTGGTGTCGTGTGTTGTGTGTTGCGCTGTGCGTGTTTTGGGAGGTGGCACGGTCTTCGTAGACTCGCCGGAGGGTGCGCGTGACGCGCGCCCGGAGACGAGATGGAGCGCGACGCACGGCTTGCATCCCGCGGTGCGGCTCCGTTGTGCCGCACATCGCAGATGCGCCCCGGATGCTCTACGAAGGCGGTTTTGGGTTGCCGCGATGAGGGGCGCGCGATAATGTGGGTGCGCTATGACTGAATTGCTGCTGCGGTGGATGATGGGGTTGGGGCTCGATGTTGAGGAGGCTACCGCCCTGCTGTTGGTGAAGTACGTCGAGGGGCTGCTCGTGCTCGCTCTGGCCGCCGTGGTCTGGCTGCTGGTCAAACGTGGGCTCGTCAGTGGTCTGCACCATTTGATGAGCAAGTCCAAGGCAAAATGGGATGACGCGCTGATCAAGCACAAGGTTCTGGCGCGCCTTTCGTTCTTTGCGCCCGCCCTCGTGATCCATATCCTGGCGCCGCAGGTGTTGGACGGGTACGACGACGCGCTTGGCGTCGTCCTGGCTTGTGTCCGGATCTGGATGACCGCAGCCGGCATGGTGTCGATATACGCCGGCCTGGATGTGCTGCACGAAATCTACCGCGGTTTCGACATGTCGCGACGGGTGCCGATCAAGGGTGCCCTGCAGGTCGTCAAGCTCGTAGTCACTCTCGCGGCCGTGCTGGTCATTATCGGCATCCTCGTCAACAAGAACCCGCTCCACCTTCTGGCCGGGCTGGGCGCGCTGAGCGCCGTGCTGATGCTCGTCTTCAAGGATACGATCCTGGGCTTTGTCGCCGGCATTCAGCTCACGGCCAACCGCATGATTGCCTGCGGGGACTGGATCGAAATGCCGTCCCACGGCGCCGACGGTGACGTGCTGGAAGTGACCTTGACGACTGTGAAGGTGCAGAATTTCGACAAGACCATCACCACGATCCCGACCTACGCCCTGATCACGCATGCGTTCAAGAACTGGCGCGGCATGCAGGAGTCCGACGGACGCCGCATCAAGCGGGCGATCAACATCGACATGGGGACGATCCGGTTTTGCGACAACGAGATGCTCGAACGCTTCGTGCGCATTCAGCACATTGCCGAGTACCTGGAACGCAAACAAACGGAGATCGCGCAGTTCAACAAGGAAGCGCAAGTCGACGACAGGAGTCTGGTCAACGGGCGACACCTCACGAACGTAGGGACGCTTCGCGCCTACGTGGTCGCATATCTCCGCAACCACCCCATGATCAACCGGGACATGACCTTCCTCGTGCGTCAGCTCGCGCCGAGCCCGCAGGGCCTGCCGATCGAGATCTACGTCTTCTGCAAAGACAAGGCCTGGGTCAACTACGAGGGGATCCAGGCCGACATCTTCGACCACATCCTCGCCGTGGTTCCGGAGTTCGACCTGAAGGTGTACCAGCAACCGTCGGGACATGACGTGCAGGGAGCGGTGGGGGCGATTGGTTGATTGGTTGATTGGTTGATTGGGCGATTGGCCGGGTGGTGATCGCCGGCCCGTCCCTCACCCGCCCCTCACCCGGTCCTCCTGCGTCGGGCCCCCCCCCCCCCCCCGGGGGGGGGGGGGGGGGGGGGCCCGCCCCCCCCCCCGGGGGGGGGGGGCGCGCCGCCCCCCCCCCGCCGCGGGGCGCGGGCGCGCCCCCCCCGCCCGCCGGCAGGACCGGGTGAGGGGCGGGCGGGAAGTGAGTCTTGTAGTGAAGCGTGCCGTGCGAAAGGAGAACATGTGAACAGATCCCTCAGCTTCGTGGTAACGGTTTGCGTTGGAATTGCCTGCCTTGCGCAAGCGCGGACTGCCAAAGACATCATAACCACCGCCGGCTTTAAAGGCGGGGTAATCGTGCACGTGGGGTGTGACGACCCGGCGCTGCTCTGTGAGCTGGCAGCCGGCGGGAACTGCATCGTGCAGGGCGTGGACGTGTCGGCGGACAAGGTGGACGCGGCGCGCGAGGCGATTGCCGACCGCGGCCTGGCCGGACGCGTCACCGCCCGTACGTTCAACGGCAAGGCGCTCCCGTTTGTCGACAACATGGTTAACCTGGTTGTCGTGTCGGGTGACGCGACGGGCGTGTCGCGTGAGGAGATCGAGCGCGTTCTTGCCCCACGCGGCGTGTGCATCGCCGATGCCAGGTGGACCAAACCTGTCCCTGCCGATATCGACGAGTGGACGCACTTCCACCACAACCCCGCCGGCACGATGGTCGGCGGCGACCGGGTTGTCGGTCCGCCGCGCCGCATCCAGTGGATGGCCGGCCCGAAGTGGCTGCGCAATCACGATTTCATGTCCAATATGCATGCCATGGTGTCATCCAACGGGAGGGTGTTTTACATCGTAGATGAAGGACTGCGTAACCACATCTTCCTGCCGTCCAAGTGGGTGCTCATTGCGCGCGACGGTTTCAACGGTACCGTTCTGTGGCGAAAACCTCTCCCGGACTGGCAGCCTTCCAACTGGCCGCTGAAGAGCGGGCCGGGTCACTTCCCGCGCCGGTTGGTTGCGGTTGGCGACACCGTCTACGTGACTGCCGGTCTCATTCAGCCCGTATCCGCTATAGACGCCGTGACCGGCAAGACGATCAGGACGTACGGCGAGACGAAACCGACCGAGGAGTTGATCGTGTCGGACGGCGTTCTGTTCGCGGTGGTCGATCCGGAACGGAAGCCGCCCGAATACAGGGCTGCCGGTACGTCGTACAAGGAGATCGGGCGCGCCAGCAGCGGTTGGGCGTGGACGTCGGAGAGTCCCGAACGGCGCATCGTTGCCGTGCGGACGGAGTCGGGCGAGGTGCTCTGGGAGCATCCTGCCAAGGTTGCGCCGCTGAGCCTGACGGTGACGGACACCCAGGTGTTCTACAATAACGGCTCCGGCTTGGTCGCGCTCGACCGCGCCGGCGGCACGCAGCAGTGGGCCGCCGACAGACCGGCGGTGAAAAGGGTCGGTACGGGCGGCTCGCTGAGAGTGTCGTTTGCCGATGGGATTGTCGTGCATGCCGTCGGCACCAGGCTGACTGCGTTCGACGCTAAGGAGGGCCGACAGCTCTGGGCGGGATCGCTGCAGAAAACCAGCCACCACTGTCCCGAGGATCTCTTCATCATCGACGGCAAGATATGGTCGCCGCACACCGGCAAACCGCAGCACAAGGGCACGCACTTCAAGGTGATGGACGTCAAGACGGGCGAGGTCGTAAAGGACTTCGTGGCCAAGAACCTGCCGGGGTTCCCCATGCATCCGCGCTGCTATCCCAGCAAGGCGACGACTCGCTACATCATGACCAACGGGATGGGGACGGAGTTCTACGAAATCGGCGACACGACGGTGGACATCAACAACGTGGTGCGCGGGAGCTGCATCTACGGCGTGATGCCGTGCAACGGTTTGCTCTACAAGCCGCCGGACACGTGCGCCTGCTACTACCAGTCCAAGCTGGAGTATTTCTGTGCCCTGGCGCCCGGCGGTCAGGAGGCAGGGGGCAGGAGTCAGGCGGCCGGGAGGCTGGAGAAGGGACCCGCCTACGCCAAGGCTGCGGCGGGCAAGCCGGCACGTGGCAGCGCTCTCGGTTCCGCGTCATGGCCGATGTACCGCTGCGATGCAGAGAGGAGGGGGTTCTGCCGGGCAGCGGTTTCGCCGAAGCTGGAGAAGGCCTGGCAGGTCGAGTTGGGCGGCAAGCTGACGCAGCCGGTCGTGGGGTATGGCCGGGCTTACGTGTCGGCGATCGAGCAGCAGACACTGGTCGCGCTGGATGCCGACTCGGGCAAAGAAGAGTGGCGGTTCAGGGCCGGCGGGCGAATTGACTCCGCGCCGACGCTCTACAAAGGCACCGTGCTGTTCGGGTGTGCCGACGGTTGCGTCTATTGCCTGCGTGCGGGCGACGGTGAGCTTGTCTGGCGCTATCGCGTCGCGCCTGATGAGAGGCAGATCATCTCCTATCAGCAGCTCGAATCCGTCTGGCCCGTCCATGGCTGCGTGCTGGTGCGGAACGACGCCGTTTACGCCCTGGCCGGCCGCAACATGTTCTTTGATGGGGGCATGCGGTTGGCCCTGCTGAATCCCGTGACGGGCGAGAGGATCTCCGAGACCGTGCTCGACGAGAAGGACCCGGCCACTGGTAAGAACCTGCAGACTTTAATCAGTGCCAAGTACATGCCGATCGCCAACCGCGACATTCTCTCCAGCGACGGCGAGCGCGTGTATATGCGCGAGCAGAACTTCGATATGAAGGGCAAACGTATCGGGGTGGCTCCCACGCAGGGCGGCAAGGGTGCAGGGGACGGCGGCCGGCACCTCTTCTGCCAGACCGGCCTGCTGGAGGATTTGTGGTTCCACCGGTCGTACTGGGTCTACGGCAGCGATTGCGGGGAAGGGTGGGGCGCCTATGCCGGACCGCGCAATCGAACCCCTTGCGGGCGTATCATGGTCCTCGACGACTCGCGTGCGTACGCGTTCAAATCGAACCCTCTTGGCAACATGCTGCATCCGCGCACGACCTACGACCTGTACGCGTCGGACAAAGGCGGCGGGGCTGCCCCGGCCCCGGCGGCACCCACGGAGAAGGGCAAAGGCAAGAAGAAGAGGCCGCGGCGCGGTGGCGGGATCATGAGCCACTGGAAGGTGGCCGATCCGCCCCTCTTTGTCAACGGCATGGTTCTCGCGGGCGGGAACCTCTTCGTTGCCGGTCCGCCCAATGTGGCCGACGAAACCAAGATGCTCGGTTTTCTGCCGGGCGCGGACGACGACCTGAATCGTGATCTGCAAGCGCAGAACGAGGCCTGGCTGGGCAAGCGCGGGGGCATGCTGTGGGTCGTGTCGGCGGAGACCGGCGCCAAGCTGGCCGAGTACGAGCTCGAAAGCTATCCTGTTTTCGACGGCATGTCAGCCGCGGAGGGCAAGCTGTTCATGGCGCTCAAAGACGGCACGGTCGCGTGCTATGGGGGGCGCTAGAGTACTCGTCGCCGGAACTGTCATTGTCCGCAACACCGTTTGTACTTCTTTCCGCTATTGCACGGACACGGGGCATTGCGTCCCGTCCCTGGGAATTTCTCTTCGCGCCGACTCGGCGTTGCGGCTTTGGACTCCATCCGCGGCATGTTGGGAAACATCTCATGGTGTCGCCGAACCATTGGTCCGATGACCGACTGCAGGAAACCTGCGAATTCAGTGTCGTCCATCTTGAGTGAGGACCGCATATTGACGAGGCTATCTGCCAGATCTTTCTCCGGCAGCAACGCCAGATTCCAGCACATCTGGGCCATTGCAAGAGCGCTGTTCATCTGGTCTGTCGATCCATCCGTTGCGTCGATCAGCGGCTGCGCGTATGCCGCTATCGATTCCGCCATTGCTCCCATGAAGTACCTCCTCCGGTCACGAACGCTGCTGTCGCCGGGTGTTGTCTGAAAAGCCTCTGGCAACGGCGAAGGTGTCCAAGCGCATGTCCCCGACGAGCTTCTTGCTCTTCACCGTGACCATGCCAGACAATCGCCAAACAGTCGATTTCACTGCCCCAGCGCCTCGTTGATGCGGGCGAAGTAGGCAATGTAGAACTTGGCGATAACGAAAATGGCGGCCCAGACCACTACGCCGATGTAGAGGATCGTGGGCAGGATCACGGCCAGTCGGTCGGAAGCCGTGCGCGCATCGAATTCGGCTTCCTTGCGAATTGCGATCAGGGCTTCTTCGAGTCTTCCGCTTTTGATGCCGGTAATGAGTTTGCTGACGGTGTCCGGGTCAAATGCGCCGCTCAGTTGAAGCGACTCGCCCAGCTCGTCGCCTTGCTCAACCATCGGTACGGCCTGCTTCAGACGGTTCTCGAAGACGTAGTTGCCCGCCGCTTCCGCGGCGAGAATCAGCGCGCGCGGATGGGCGATGCCACCCACGTACATGGATTCGAATGCCTGGCAGAAACGTATCAGGCACGAACGCTGCACCATGCGGCCGATGAATGGCGCGTAGTAGGCTGCGGTATCGACGACGCGGCCGTAGGGAGGAATGCGTCGGCGCAGCTTCCAGGCGAAACGAAGGCCGAACCCGATCCCGTAGACCGTTGCCACGGCCTTGGCGAGGTAGAGCAGGCCCGCGCCCAGGCTGCCTCCCGGCCTCACCGCCGTCACCAGCGCGCCGACCAGGATGGCCAGGTGGAGCACGATCGCGGGGTAGATCAGGCGGGTTGCAATTCGCTTGCGGATCTCGATTTCCGCTTCGCGCCGTTTCGCCAGCTCGATCAGGATCAGATCGAGCCGGCCGCTCTGTTCTCCGACCTTGAGCACTGTCAGTTCGACCGAATCGAGAAGATCGCGATGGTCTTCCATGGCCTGGTGCAGGGTCGCACCGCCCTCGACTCTCTGCGCAAGCTGCGTGGCAACTCCGGACAGGCGGCCGGGAAAGGACGCGGCGATGGTTTTGAGGCTCCGCAGCACAGGCGATCCCGCTTCCAGCATCGTGCCGAGCTGGCGAAGGAACTGTGCCGTTCGCTTGAAGCTCATCTGTCTACTCCGAGAGCGTGCCGTGCTTGGCGTCGCGGTAGCCCGACTTGTAGCCTGCACGGTAGGTTCGGTTCAGCAGCACCGCGTACTGGGTCGCGTTCGGAGCGTTCGAGCATTGCAGGACCGTGGCCCCGCTCTCGTCAACTACGCGGTGGCCCTTTTCGCTGCATTCTACGCGGTAGGGATCGTCGTCCGGGGTCATCCGTTCACTTCTGTTTCTGTTTGTGCTCAACTTCCGCTCGTGACGGCGGAGGATCCGCCTGCGCTCCGCTCCGGCGGGATGAGCCGCCGTCTCCAGGTTGAATTGGCGCGCATTTCAATGACGTGGTCCGTTTGCCGGATGGGGGTTGGTTAGTGACCGAATCCCCGCTGATCGGCAGCCGCCGACAGCGGACGCCGGCGGCGTCGAAGAGGTTGCGGGTTTGCCGGCCGAAGTGGTACTCCTCGTCGTAGACCACTTCGGCGATGCCGGCGTTGATGATCATCTTCGCGCACATCAGACAGGGGCTCAGGGTGCAGTAGATCGTGCCGTCGCGGACGGAGATTCCGTGGTAGGCGGCCTGGGTGATCGAGTTTTCCTCGGCATGCGAGCAGATGCACTCGCCGAGACCCGATCCGGACGGCGCGTCGCTCGCGCAGCGCTCGCAACCGCCTTCGAAGCAGTTGCGCACGCCGCGTGGTGTGCCGTTGTAGCCGGTCGAAATCAGTCGGCGGTCTTTCACGATCACGGCGGCGACCTTACGCCGCAGGCAGTTGCCGCGTTCTTTGACGACGTGCGCGATGCGCATGAAGTAGGTGTCCCAGTCCGGTCGAGGGAAGTCGGATATGCTCATGGTCGGGAATCATGCCTGCCGACGGAGCGCTAGTCAATGGCGGAAGGCTGGTCCCTGTTCCGCGGACCGATGTCACTTGCTTCTCATGAGTTTCAGGGGGCGTCGCACGACAGTGTGACAGCCTGTGCGCACGGGGCCGTACAGGCTGTGCTCAACGCTGATGGTTTTGTATCCGGGCGAGGGCAGCACCTCAATGCAGAGATCGGAGGCGTTCCTGGCGCTGAATTCCCAGTAGCCGTTGGCGTCGGCGTTGAAGTGTTGCTTGTATCGTTTGGCGTGCAGGATGCCCAGGTCGTGCGGTCGCCAGGTCGCGAGCATGCGGGCATTGGGCACGGGTTTGTTTGACTGGTCCATGACGCGTCCGCTCGCGCCCGTCTTCAGGAAGAAGACGGGGACATGCCGGCATCCCGTGGATAGGAGCACGAGCGCCAGGAGACCGAGCAGGATGGTTCGTATGCGTCCCCGGCGATCTTGCGTCGCGGGAGCGTGGTCACAGTGACGGTTGGCATGCGTGCTATTCATGTCATTGACCGGCGGTGGTCAAACGCTGTAGCGTTTCATTAATAGCAGAAAGCGAGGGACGTTGCGATGTTTGAAATCAAGGACACGATTTTTGTGCTGATTGACGTGCAGGAGAAGCTCGGCGCGATCATGTACGAGAAGGAGCAGTTATTACGGAGCATGACGGTTCTGGTCGACGGTATCAAGTGCCTCGGCGTGCCGATCGCGTGGATGGAACAGATCCCCGAGAAGATGGGTGCGACGATTCCCGAGCTGCGCGAGCGGCTGGAGGGGCTGTCGCCCCTGGCCAAGGAGAGTTTCAGTTGCTGTGGCGAGGACGATTTCGTGCGGGCGCTGGCGGCCAGCAAGCGCCGCCAGGTGTTGCTCGCCGGGATCGAGGCCCACGTCTGCGTCTACCAGACTGCCGCGCACCTGGTCGAGCTCGGGTACGACGTGCAGGTTGTTGGGGATTGTGTTTCGTCGCGCACGCCGGCCAATCGCGAGACCGGGTTGGAGAGGATCCGCGCCGTCGGCGCCGGCGTCACCAGTGTTGAAACGATCCTTTTCGAGCTCATGCAAACCAGCACTCATCCCGCGTTCCGGGACATCTTGCGGCTGGTGAAGTAGTGGGGCGTGACATCCAGGCTCACGATCGTGAGTCCGGGTGCTACGCATCGAGTCCTTTTACCATCCGGTAGTCATCCATCACGAAGCCGTTGCCGATGTCCTGGACGAGGGCGCCGGCGGTGGTGAAGCCTACGTGTTCGTAGAACGCGATCGGACCGGCGTTGTGGCGGTTGACGGTTAGCCACAGCTCGCGCATGCCCAGCTCGGCGCAACGTCGTTCCACAAAGGCCAGAATGGCTCTGCCCATACCGCGTCGACGCTTATGCTCGCGGACATAGAGTTTGCTGAGCATGGCGCTGGATGCCTCCATGTCGGGCACGATGGCAAAGTAGCCGACCGGCAGTCCGGACGACATGACAATGTAGTACTCATATCCGTCGGCAATTTGCCCGGTGACCGCGTGTACGCTCTGGAATTTGTCCAGCATGTAGTCGACCTGCGCCTGGCCGATGATGGGCACGAAGTGGCCGTTCCAGATTTCACGCGCAAGGGCGGCGACCAGCTCGATGTCTTCCCGGCGTTCGACTCTTCGCATTTCAGCCATAGTGGTTACTCCTCTATCCCCGCGCGGTAGACAGACCCGGTGGTTATCAGGTCCTGATTTCCGTTTGACACCTTCTGGTTGTTGTTTGAGATGGTCTTCATAGTACAGAGGTCATGGCTAGCGACACCGCGGGCCTGCCCCTCACCCGCCTCCGCTGCGCTGCGGCGACCTCTCCCC
>CAZKRK010000193.1:0-14028 GCA_964555035.1 uncultured Victivallales bacterium
GAAGTCAGCTCCACAGAATGATCACGAACGTCAACAACGAGGATCGCCTTGTCCAACAGACTTTCGCGGACCACCTCCGCGACAGTCTGGGGTGGGACAGCATCTACGCCTTCGACAAGGAGACCTTCGGGGAGAACGGCACACTGGGGCGTGCGACGCAACGCGACATCGTTCTGTCTCGCGATTTGCGCTCGGCGATCGTCGATCTGAATCCGGACTTGCCGGCCGCCGCGGTTGACAAGGCCGTGGAAGCCTTCACCACCTACGACTTCTCGCGTTCCACGCTTCAGCACAACCGCGAGTTCTACAAGATGCTGCGGGACGGCATCCCCGTGCAGTACCAGGACGAGAACGGCCATGTGCAGAAGGCGGCGGCCCAGGTCATCAACTTCCGGGAACCGGGGAAGAACCGGTTTCTGGCTGTGCGCGAGCTATGGATTCAGGGACTCCAAACGCCGCACTATCGGCGGCGCGCGGACCTTGTGTGCTTCGTGAATGGCATCCCGCTCGTCTTCTTTGAGCTGAAGGCCGTGTACCTGAACATCAAGGCGGGATTCGACAACAACCTATCGGACTACGCCGACACCATTCCACATGCGTTCTATCACAACGGGTTTCTGATCGTAAGCAACGGTGACAAGGCCCGGTATGGAAGTATCACAAGCGAGTGGGAACATTTCGCGGAATGGAAGCGGCAGGACGAGAGGGATACGGGCAGCGTGGATGCCCGTGTCATGCTCGACGGAATGCTGGCGAAGGATGCCCTGCTCGACATTATCGAGAACTTCGTGCTGTTCGACGCCGGCAAGCCCGGCGCAACGCGCAAGATCATCGGGCGCAATCACCAGATTCTCGGGGTCAACAACGCGGTGGAGTCTGTCCGCCGACAAGTGGCGCTGAAAGAAAGGTATCCCGAGCGTCTCACGCGCCGGAAGGTCCATTCTGACGCCCCGGCCACGATCCATCCGTTCGTGCCGCCGGAGGAGATGCGCCTGGCCGCCGAACCCGGCAGGCGCGTGTCGCAGCCGGTACGTCAAATCGGGCTGGCGTTGCCGCTTGTCCAACGCGCCCACCCCGATCTCGGACGCCTTGGCGTCTTCTGGCACACCCAGGGAAGCGGCAAGTCCTATTCCATGATCTTCTTCGCCGAGAAGGTCAGGCGGACGATTCCCGGGAACTTCACCTTCTTGATCATGACCGATCGCGAGGACCTCGACAAACAGATTCACGACTACTTCGTGGGTTGCGGAGTGGCGGACGAGAAGACGCCGCGCGCGGCGACCGGAACCGACCTGAAGCGACTGCTGAAGGAAGACCATCGCTACGTGTTCAGCCTGATTCACAAATTCAACCAGGATGTCTCCCCCCAGCGTCCATACAACCGTCGTGACGATATCATCGTCCTGTCCGACGAAGCCCACCGCACCCAAGCGGGCAAGCTGGCCCGGAACATGCGCGTCGCTCTGCCGAACGCGGCGTTCATCGGGTTTACGGGAACGCCGCTGTTCAAGGACGATGAGCTCACGCGGAGAATCTTCGGCGACTACGTCTCGCGGTACGATTTCAAGCGCTCGGAGGAGGACGGTTCAACGGTCAAGCTCATCTACGAGAACCGGGGGGAGAAGCTCGGAATCGCCCGGGCAGACTTGAACGACAGGATCATGGAGAAGATCCAGGAAGCCAACCTCGATCCCGACAAGACGGCCAAGCTTGAACGTCTCCTCGGCCAGGATTACGAGGTCGTCACTGCCGACGACCGTCTTGACAAGCTCGCCGACGATCTCGTCGATCACTGCTCCGCACGCTGGCAGTCCGGTAAGGCCATGCTGGTCTGCATCGACAAAATCACGTGCGCCCGGATGCATGACCGTGTCACTACGCGCTGGAAGAAGAAAGTCGAGAGCCTCCGTCAGGAAGCCAATGCCAAGGCTTCGGCGTCGGTTGCGGCGGGCGACGCCGACGAGAAGGAGCGCATTCAACGGGAATGGGATGCGTTGCGTGATCGCATTGGGTGGATGGAGTCCACGCTCATTCATCTCGTGATCAGCGAAGCCCAGAACGAAGTCAAAGACTTCAAGAAATGGGGCTTCGACATCAAGCCGCACAGGGCACTTCTGAAGCAGGGATTCGAGACGCCGGAGGGCAAGCGTCTCAAGGTTGACGCTGCATTCAAAGACCCCGCCCACCCGTTCAGGATTGCGATCGTCTGCGCCATGTGGCTAACGGGGTTCGATGTGGAGTGTCTTGCCACGCTGTACATCGACAAGCCGATGAAGGCGCACAACATCATGCAGGCCATTGCGCGGGCGAATCGCGTCTATGGCGACAAGAAGGCGGGCGTCATCGTGGATTACAACGGTGTGCTGCGCAGCCTGCGTGAGGCGCTTGCGCAGTATGCCATCGGCGATCCGGACGATAACGGTGGCGGTGGTGGTGGCGACGGCCCTGGGCCGGATGTTGTGGAGCCGCTGGAAGTTCTCATTGCGGCGCTTGCAGAAGCACTCCAACAAACCGAGGAGTATCTCCGCGACCTTGGATTCGATGTGTCGCGCCTCGTCGGTGCCCGCGGGTTCGACCGTATTGAAGCCCTGCGCGACGCGACCGACGCGGTATATACCAGCGACGAGACAAAGAGGCGTTTCGAGATCATGGCACGGGAGGTGTTTGCCCGGTTCAAGGCTGTCATTGCGGAGCCGGCCGCCTATGACTATGCCGAGCGCCATGACAATGTTGAGGCCGTTTACCGCAAGCTCCAGGAGAAGCGCGACAAGGCGGACGTGACGGAACTCCTGAAGGAGCTTCACAAGATCGTGAACGAAGCGATCCGCACGCGGGGGCTGGGCGACGACCAGGCCGAGGGTCTCACGGTGGATCTCAGCCGTGTCGACTTCGAGAAGCTTCGCGACGAGTTCGCCAAGCGCGCACGCCGCAAACACTGCGCGCTGGCGGATATCCGACAGGTGGTCGAGGATCGGCTGGCCGCGATGCTCGCGGCCAATCCCAACCGGATGGACTACTACGCGAAGTACCAGGAGATCATTGCCGCCTACAACCGCGAGAAGGACCGCGCGACAGTAGAGGAGACCTTTGTCCGGCTCATGAATCTGGACCAAGCTCTGGACGTGGAACAACGTCGAGCCGTGCGAGAGAATCTTTCAGAGGACGAGCTCGCGCTATTCGACATGTTGTCCAACGCCCGAATCAGTAAGAAGGATCGCGAGGCCATCAAACAAGCCTCGCGCCAGATCCTGGCCTCCCTGCTCAAGGTACTCCAGCCCATGCCTCGCTGGTTTGACAACACCCAAACGCGGGCCGAGGTCTACACGTCCATTCTTGACCAGCTCTACGAAGTGCTGCCCAGTCCGCCCTTCACCGAAGACGAGACGGATGCGGCAGCCGACAGGATCTACGAATACGTTTGGCAACGCTGTGCTACTGGCCAAGGCTTCGCCGTGGCGCAGTCGTAGAGTTTGGCGCGGTTCAGGCTCGCGATGGCAAGTGGCACACGATGAGGAATGATGGATGCCGTTTGAACTTGGAGATCAAGTGTCGCCGGAGGGCCGGGCAGATGAGATCGGCAGGATCATCAGCGGCCCCGAAGGTCTCGCCGGTCAGGACTGGTATACCATCGACTTCGGCCCCCTTGGCGTCCGCTCCATACCCGAGGAGGAGCTGCAGAGAGCTGTTGCCAGCAAGGACATCAAGTCCCTTCTCGTCGCAAGCGCCTTCGGCACGAAGGAGGGGCTTACTCGCCTTCTCACGCTTCGCAAGCTGACCTCGCGACTGAACAACACGATCTACGCGCTTCAGTCTTCCCGTACCCTGTTCCTTCCGCACCAGTTCAAGCCGATTCTGAAGTTCCTGGATTCGCACAATCAGCGGCTGCTGATCGCGGACGAAGTCGGGCTGGGCAAGACAATCGAAGCAGGCCTGATCCTGACGGAGCTTCGCGCGAGGTACACACGTCTGGACCGGGTCCTCGTCGTGTGTCCATCACGATTGTGTCAGAAATGGAAAGACGAGCTCCGCGCACGGTTCGACGAAGAGTACCGCGTCTTTCGCCGCGCCGACATTCTTGAGTTCGTACGCGAGTGTCACGAGAACGAGCGCCCCCCAAGATTGCATGGGATCGTGTCCCTCGAAACGATGCGGGGGCGCGATCTGATTCAGGCGCTCGGCACTTTGCCGGAACCCATGGACATGGTGATTGTCGATGAAGCACACCACATGCGGAACACGCGCACATTGTCGCACCAGCTCGGGCGTGAGCTTTCGGAGATCGCTGACGGCATGCTTCTCTTGAGCGCGACTCCGGTTCAGACGGGAAGCCAAGACCTCTTCCGTTTGCTTCAGATTCTTGACCGGGAGCAGTTCGACAATCGGATGGTGTTTGAGGAACAGCTTCGTGCAAACGAGCCCATTCTCAAAGCAATCAGCGCCCTACGCGTACATCCCCCGCAGATCGAGTCCTGCCGTCAGGCTGTGACGGAAGTTCTCAACGGGCCATACGGGAACTGGTTCAACAGCAATCCGTCATCGAAGCTCGTTGTTGAGAAGCTTGCCCGCGTTGACCCAACGGATCGAGCGGAGGTGATCGATATTCAAGGGGATTGCGAGGGCCTGAACCTCATGGGCAGGGTCCTGAATCGCACGAAAAAGCGAGATGTACAGGAGTTCTGTGCCACGCGGGAAGCGCGCGTTGTGGATGTGACTCTCACCGAGGAGGAAGCCGCCTTCTATCGGGCGGTTACGAGGTACGTTCGGGCCAGGGTACTGGCGACCGGGCAAGGCATCCTTGCTTTCGCCGCGATGATGCCGCAACGCCAAATGGCCAGCTCCATCAATGCGATGGTTCAGTACTACAGAGCACGGCCCGTTACCGCATTGCCGGGCGAGGGGGACGCTGAGTCGTGGATGGATCTTGATGAGATCGCTGTGGATACGGAAGAGGACGCAGAACGTGCACTTGCGCCTGATGAAGCGTTGAACGACATCGTCCAGTCGTGGCCGTCTGATGCGACGGATACAAAGGCTACCTGTTTTCTGAGTCTGTTGGATGAACTGGAGGAGAGTGAACCGAATACCAAGGTTCTGTGTTTTGCGTACTTCAAGAAGACACTCAGCTACCTGCACGGTTTACTCGCGAAACGGGGAATCTCCGCGCTGCTCGTCTCAGGTGATGTTCACGACCCGGAACGACAGAAGCGCATGGACGCATTCCGCGACGATCCGCGCATTCGCGTGCTCCTTTGTTCGGAAGTCGGTTCCGAAGGCTTGGACTTCCAGTTCTGCAATACCATCGTGAACTACGATCTCCCGTGGAACCCCATGAAGATCGAGCAGAGGATTGGCCGCATAGACAGAATCGGCCAGGAGAGCAGCAAAGTCAGGATCATCAATTTCTCTGTTGAGGGCACGATCGAGGAGAAGATGCTCGACCGGTTGTATAGACGCATCGGCGTCTTTGAGCGGTCAATTGGCGATCTGGAGACAATTCTCGGCGAACGAATCCGGGATCTCACCTGGGATCTGGTCACGAAGGAGCTGTCTGATGAACAGCAGGCGGCGCGTATTGAGCAAACGGCGCGCGCTATCGTACGGAAACGGCGCGATATTGAGATTCTGGAGAAGAACAGCGCCAAATTGATCGGGCATGACGAGTACTTCCTGGAAGAGATCGAGCGAATTCGCTCGAACGGACGGTACGTTGACGGAGAGGAACTGGAGGTCTTTGTGCGAGAGACTTTGGCGGCGCGCTACCCCCGGACACGTCTCATTCCTGCCGGCGCGAAGTCTGTGTTCCGGCTGAAGCTCGACCCCTCTCTGGCCCAGGCATTGCGCCCCCACGCCCGGGAGAACGATGCGCTCTATGCGTTCATCAGCATGGGCCAGGCAACGACGGGTGTAGAATGCACCTTCTCCCAACCGAAGGCATACGCGCGGCGCAACGTGGAGTTCCTGACACCTGTGCATCCCTTTGTGACCGGCCTCGTTACGATTGAAAGGCGGAACTCTGACAGCACGCATCCCGTTGCTGAAATCCACTTGAGGACCGAGAGTCTGCCACCGGGCAACTATGGGTTCTTCGTGTGGCTGCTGGAGATTACGGCCGCCAGGTCATCCCGCACGCTGGAGTCCGTGATCGTGCCGGTGGACGGTGACGGTGCGCTCGGGCAGGATCTGTGCGAGCGTGTACTCGGCGAAATCGTGAAATCCGGGCAGAACCCGCCCGCCGGGCACTCAACACTTGAGCCGGCTGTGGGAGAACGTCTCTATCGCCAGGCACGGGAGGAGCTGAGCACCCGCATCGAGCGCAAGAAGGCATGGCTTGAGGCCGTCAATGAGGGCCTTATTGCGGCTCGCCTGGAGAGTCTGAACAAATCTTACGGCGTTCGAATCGAGCGCCGCCGGGGGCTGTTGAACAAGGCAACGCGCGAACGCAGAGATCCAAGATACATCAGGATGCTTGACGGAGCGGTGCAAACGCAGGAGAACCGTTTGCGGGAGCGAACCGAAGAGATCGAAACGGGAAGGCGGTTGTCAATGCAAGTGCCTGAGATCGTTGGCGGTGTGTTGGTTGTGGAAGCAGTGCGGTAAGGAGGCAGGTCGCGTGGGTTTGTGGTCGTTTTTCAAGAAGCTGCTCGGCAAGCAGGCGGCTCCACCAGAGCCACCCGCCCCGCAGAACGTTCCTGCCGAGCCGCAACCCCAGGTAGTGGCCGAGCCCAAGCCGGTGCCAGAACCGGTTCGGCCGCCGGGCGAGGTCACTACTCGGCGTGCCGCACCCTCGAAGGCAGTCCCTTCCAAGTTGCGCGTGAATATCGGCTTCGATTTCGGGACCAACACCACCAAAGTCGTCTATCGCGTTGCCGGCGGCAGTGTGGCGCGGGTCGTGGGCTTCGGAAGCAAGGTCCCTGGACTTCCACCATACTGCTATTCCTCTGCGATGTCCTGCGAAGACGGCGCTCTGTATTGGGGGCCCGAGGCCGATGTACGAGCCTTGAGCGGCGATCGCGTGCTGCGCTCCTTGAAGACCTGCCTGACATGTCGAGCGAAACAGACAAAGGAGTGTCTGCGTCGTGAAAGCGGCTGCGTCTACGATGAGACCATTCGGGCCTTCGGCCACGATCCGAACGAGATGACTCCGGCCGTCGCCGCTACCTCGTTTGTTGCGCAGGCTTTGGCGCATGCCAAAGCGCGGATACTGCGGCAGCTTGATGCGAGCACCGCAATCTGGACTGTGAACATGTGCGTTCCAACGAGCACCCTCCGCGATTCGGGAGTGATTCGCGCGTACGAGATTGTCCTGCACGAAGGGAATCGACTGTCGGATGCGCTTCTGGACGACACGGGCGGCCAGGAATTCAGTTCCCGCGAGATCAAGCGGCGAATCCAGGAGTGTGAACTTCCTGACAAGCGGGAGAAGATGACGTTCGTTGTTTCAGAAGCCCTCGCGGAGGTCACTGCATACGTCCATTCCGCAGCCGTCGAAGAAAGAAAGTACGCGGTTGTGGATATCGGCGCGGGAACGACGGACATCTCATTCTTCCGGCCCATTGTCCGGCCACGCGCGCCGCGCAAGGTGTACTGGTTCGGCACAAAGACAGTGCCTATTGCCGGCGACGCCGTTGACGACGCGCTTCGTTCGGAGTGTGCCGCACAGTTGCCCGAAACACGCGAGACCAACCACAACGCCCTGAGGGAAGTCATCAGGCACAGCAAAGAGAACTGGACCGAGGGCACTGCGTTGCGCCTGCGCATGTCCGATGGCGACAAGACGCTCCCCTGGACCAATGGACTTCGCGCCGTATCGAGACCGTACTCTGACCTCCGGCACGCGTACGAACGAGCGTGGGGCGCGGCGTACGAGACGGAAAAGGGGACGAGGAAGTGGGAGAATGTACGAGTGTTGGTAGGAGGTGGCTCCTCCGGGCTTCCCAAGGTGAAGCGGGAGTTTCTCCGTTCCGTCTACCATGGCATCCCGAATTGGCAGGAGGAGTATATCCACGGTCCCGGGGATTTGGACTACGGAGATGTAGCGTCATCAGATGATTTCTATCGTCTGGCCGTCGCCTACGGCCTATCCACACGTTTCGGAGAGCTTCCCGGTGAAGGATTCCTGCCTCCGATGGAGCGACCACGGCACAGGCGAAAGAGCAGGAGCATTATCGAATGGCCGGATGATCCCGGCTGACGGGTACGGTACGGGGGATCTTGCGCGCGTGAAGAAGAGCCGCCAGTCGGCGGCGTCGGATGTGGCCTCCGGCCACACGAATGGACGGCCCGGAGGGCCGCTGTCCGTGACTGTGGATGCAGCGGAAAGAGCCTGTGGGGAGCCTGTCGAAGATCGAAGAAGTCGCGCGAAGCGCGACACCGAGGAGCCCCGACTTGTCGGGGCGACCCGCCGCTTGCGGCGCATCGTGGGCGCGTGAGCGCCGGGGATCTTGCATGAGACGTGCCGAGCTTGTCCGGCACGGCTCATGCGGGGCCGCCGGGGACGGCGGCAGGGGACAAGTAAATGAGCACGCCGCGTCCTCGCGGCGTTCCGCATGGGGGACCGGCGCACTTGCTGCTCTTTTCTCCCAGCAGCAAGTGTGACGGGCCGGGGTCTTCATGGCGCGTGCGATCATCGTTCGCATCATGGTCAACGGTCGCGCGTGGGAAGAGCCGGAGCCGCTGGCGCACAAGCTGCCGACCTCGGCAACCACGTTTGCATTATCGGCAACGCTTCGCAGCTTGTGTGACTAGCGGCGGAG
The DNA here is from genome assembly GCA_964555035.1 of uncultured Victivallales bacterium. Taxonomy (GTDB): domain Bacteria; phylum Verrucomicrobiota; class Kiritimatiellia; order UBA8416; family CAYOBW01; genus CAZKRK01. The sequence goes on from CAZKRK010000193.1 coordinate 8,754, forward strand.
GCGGGCGTCGGCACGGGGATGGGGCGAGCCGCGAAGCGGCGAGCACAGGAAGCGCGTTGCTGCATTGAGGCCGTTGGACATCGCCGACCACGGAGGACGTGGCGCGCGGGCTGCGCGGCCGGTCTTCCGGCCACACATAGCAGCCCGCGTGACACGTCCGGCGCACGCGGGACGGCCATACTGCCCCGACGCGCGAAGCGCGGAGGGTAGTAGTACACCGCGCGCAGCGCGGTGGTCTCCGGGTCGATCGTGAAAATCGCGCGCTCGTGCCGAATCACTCGGCACTCGCGCGTGGGCGTGAAGTGTGGCACACTTCACGAGTCGGATGCGCCATCGGGCGCATGTTCGTTGTCAAAGTAAGTTCGAGCCCGGCGGGCGAAACTCCACCATTTTTCTCCGGCTGGCCGAGAGGCCAGCAGGGACCACGGGCCGGGGAACTTGACGGCGAGGACGGGAAGCCCGTCCTGCCGGATTTTGCGGAGTGGTTTTCCCGACTTCGTGAACGTCGTCGGGCGACTGCGATTCGGATCGAACGGGACCGGAATCAATCCGGCGACGGACTGGTCGCCGGTGACTGTCGGACCCGGAAATGGTTCATTTCCGGGGACTTTCCTGATTCTTCTTGCGCGCGCGTCGGCGGCTTCGCCGCCGGAGAAATGGTCACTCTCTTCTCTGGCTCCCTCCGGGGCCAAGCCAGCAGCACGGTCGGAACGACCGTCATTCCGCGACCGCTGTCGCGGTCCAATCACGCCTCTGGAAATCCTCTCAGGGCCAAAAAGCAGGCGGCGCTGACGCGCCGCAAATCACCCTCCAATCAACACACAACTCGACCGGGGCTCGTTCGCCTCAGTCTGCTTTGACCCGCCGCTTCAGGTCCTCGATGTCCTCTTGCAGGTGCTCTATCATGAAGGCCTTATCAATCGACCTGGAACGCGCTCGTAGTGTGAAACAGTAGCTGACAGCAGTCACAAGGAGTCCAAGCAGCGCCACGATCGCAGCAACGTACGCGCTTCGACCACCTTCCGTTACGACTTCATCGGCGATCACAGGTACTTCCTTCTGGCCTGCGATCTTCCCCAGCACCTCCACCTTGGTCTGAGTATCATCAGCGCTCTGAAGCAGGAAGACTTTCATCGACATGTAGCTGCCACTGTCGAATATCGGCTTCGGCAGAAGAACCGCGTTTGTCTTCTTCCCGCTCTTTCTTGATGGGGCACTGGCGTTCTCCCCAATGGTGGCGAGTTCGATCTTGAGATTCTCCAAGAAATGCGCCGCACTCGGTCGAACCAGTTCAGCCCCCACAACCGAGGATCCCGGGAATCGCAGGCCAAACGGGAGATCCTGGTCATACATAGTCTGGACAATGTCGCGCCCTCTGTTCACGAACGCGAGAGTCACGATCTTTATCCGCAGTTGTGCCTCTAGAATGCTCTTACCCTCGTAAGTGATCTGGAGGCCGGGCATCTGTTCCCGCAGTTCGACAAGCTCTTCCTCGCTCCTGAGGTGTATGCGCAAGTCCGTCTTCCGGTTCACCTCGCCCACGTAGTATATGACAAGTGCGGCGATGATTCCCAACAGGCCCAGAATCGCTCCCAGGAAAGACCAGGGGAAAGCCCGCTCTACAGTCTTGGCCTTCTCAAGCAGATTCTTCATCGCGCGCTCTATCCCTTTCACCATCGGAATACCGTCTGATAGGTATCGCTCGCTCTGCACACCGGCTTCTGTGCCTTCAGATGCCAGGCAAAACGGTAGCGGTCTCCCTCGCGGGACTCTCGCTCGGGACACACATCATCGAGCGTCTCCCTCAGCTCTGCATGGCAGGCCACAAGAGCCCGAAATGACTCCAGGAGCCACTCCCGAGGATCTGTCTCACACCTCTCAACTGGCAATTCGGTGCAGAGCTTCCCTAGGCCCTGCTTCCGCGCAGCGCTGGCTGCTTTGTTGCAGGCTTCCGCTGCCTCCCAATAGGTGGAACGGATGGTCCACGAAAAATCATCATTCTGAAGGGAGACTTTGTGATCGAGGAAGCAACGCTCCAGCCGCTCGTAGGAGATTACGTCGAGATCCATCACCGCTCGCGCAGCGAACTCGGTTGCCTTTGCCATCAGGAAGACGATTCGCATGAGGGTGTCAAACGCGCGGTCCACATCGTCATCACGAGTCGAGTCCATCAGTCCAGGATCCTCGACATGGCATTGCCAGAACGCCTTTGCCGCGGGCCCCTGAGAAATGAACGCCTTCTTGAGGCGAGAGTAAAGCAGAGAGAATTCCTCATAGAAGATGTGCTTCTTCTTCGCGGCCTCCGAGATGTAGGTCAGCGACCAGAAGAGCGCCAACACCCCTCTGTTCAATGCCTCGGGCCGCGTGCCGTTTGCACGTACATCCGTAAGTGTGTCCTTGAGGAACTCACCGAAATCGTAGCGGCGGTGTCGCTCCCAAGCGTGGGCCTCGCATGCTACGGCCTCGTAGGTGTCGACCTGCGTCCGGCATGTGGTCAGAAGCAGCTTCGCCCTATCGGCATCACGCTTCATCTTGGCGAACGCGGTCCCGATGAAATGGAAAGCATAGAAGAACTGACTCTCGCGCTCCGCAGGCCATGTTGCTCTGACGGGACTCCTGTAGCCCTTGCGGACCGTGATTCTCTTGCTGGTTCCGTCAACCGAAAGGGGGCTGCTCTCGCCTTCCGTCAGCCATTTCACGAGTTCCTCTTGATCGTGGCCCACGGTAACGAAGTACCCGTAAGTGTACGAACGAGTCGATATCGGCAGCCATGGGAGCACGTCCTTCAACGCAACGCACAGCTTGTGCAGATCGAAGGAGCTCAACGGCTCCACGTTTCTTTGCCTAATGTGTTCCGCGTACGCTCTGTGCATCGCCATCTTGAACTGAAGCAACTGCTGATTGTACTCCCCTTCACCTGAGTAGAACGCCCGGAGCCATGTGTTCCCGATGCGCACGATCTTCGGCACAGCCTGGCCGTGATCAACTGACGCGTCGATTGCCAGGGAGATGTCAAGGCTCGGTACGTCTATCCCGGACGACAGGCGCAGTACCTTCCGAAGAGCGTCGTACGAGATGCCCCTTTCCAGTCGCGACATCTTCGGGTTCTTCTTCCGACAGCGATCACTGTCGGTCACCAACCGCATCGTGAGGAAGACCTTTCCCAGCACTTCGCATAGACGCTCCTGCGGGGTGGGCCTCAAAAAGGACCAGCGTTGCCAAACCTTCGAAATTGCGACCGACAGGGCTGCATCTTCTGGTTCGGCCGTGTCACCTGACGTCTTCGTTGTGGCGACCAAGTCCGTAACATTCAGCTCCCTCAGATGGGAGAGCACCGTCATCAGGTGTCGCCGATTTCGTGGTCCCAAGATGGCTTCTATGTCCTCCGCCACCAGGGACACGGCCTTTACCCGGAATCGCTGCTGGAGCGTGTGGCACGCGTCGACGGCGAACGCCTGGCCCAGCACTATGCCAACAAAGGACGTTGCCAGCCGGAACAGCGCTTGCTCTCGGAATGGATCAGAACGCATCGGCGGATCAAGAAGCTGCCACAGGTCATTCAACTGCCGATGCTCGAATACAACGTCCTCGAACTGGGTGCCATCAGCAATCATCAACTGGGGAACGGGCGTTATGCGGATCTCATGCGATGGGACATCTATGGTCACGCGAAGCTTGGAGTATTCCCGCGAGCCAAGTTGTGAGGGGCAGAATAGCAGCCGTGCATCAGGGGAGAAGACGGCTGAGCTGCGATGGATCCCGCCGTTCGTGGACAGCGGAGACGACACATCAACAAGATCCTCTACCAAGTCTATCGAGCGCAGCGCCTCCCAAAGTACCGGCACCTCATCGGCCCCGAACGCCGGAAGCTCAAGGCGGAATGTCGGGAAATCCAGATTGTAGTGTGAGGACGTGCCAAGGATGCTCTCGATCAGGCGGGAATGATGTTGTCGAACTGCCGGACGCCACAGCTTCTCCTTGAACAGGCAAGGAAGCCCGGCATGGACTGATGGCTTGTTCTCTGCGGCTGAGGTATGAGGTGTCTCCCCAAAGAAGCTCTCTCGGTCTACGGCATACGCTGCACATGTGACAGAACCACCACGTGCGCTCAGATACTCATAGATGGCAGCCATCGTTGACCCGAAGATCAGCGAGTCATCAAAGAGCAGAATGCGGCGTCCCTTGATCTCGGCATTCCTGAAGAACGGCAGCGCAGCATCAGACGTGAACAGCAGGTGTGGATACTCCTCCGGAATGCGATGGAGTTGGAGTACTCGCACCGCCCCGCGAGCTATCGCCACAACCATGTCCGGGCGTGTCTCCTTGGTCAATGAGGAGAACCACACCTTAAGATCAGGGAAAGGCCCAGCTTGCTCGGGGACGTGCTTCCCGTTGGGTTCCTTTTCTTCCGCAATCGCCGGCGAGTTCACTGACTCCGTCCTTTCCTCGCAACGTAGTCGTCAAGCAGTCTCCCCACGACCCACGAGAGTGAGCGGTCCTGTTCTTCCGCAATTCTCGCCAGTGCTGCCTTGGTTGCCGCGGAAACCCGGACACTCAAGAACTCTGACTTCGTGGCTTTCTTCGCTTTCTTCACCATGGTGCACAACGTCACACATTCTACGCTTGCACGCAACGATATACCTCGTGTACCCTGTATGACGCTACAAAGGCCGGGAGACCAATATGAACTGTTTTCTGTATGCGAGGAAATCAACTGACGAGCCTGACCGCCAAATGCTCTCGATCGAGGCGCAGATTACAGAACTTCGAGACTTTGCCCGGAAGGAGCGTCTGAGCATCGTGCAAGAGTTCACGGAATCCATGACGGCACGAAAGCCGGGGCGGCCGATCTTCAATGCCATGATGGACCGGGTGAACAAGGGGGAAGTCGATGCGCTTCTCGCGTGGCACCCTGATCGGCTCGGGCGCAATCCACTCGATGGGGGCCGCTTGATTCATGCCCTTGATTCCGAGGCTCTCTCTACACTGAAGTTCCCGACGTTTTGGTTCGAGAACACGCCACAGGGCAGGTTCATGCTTGCCGTCAGTTTCGGACAGGCAAAGCTGTACGTTGACGATCTCTCCGTCAACATCCGGCGGGGCATCCGGCAGAAACTCCGTCGTGGTGAGTTTCCCGGCAAGCCCCCGGTGGGGTACACGAATGAGCCGCGCCTCCGAACGATCGTGATCGACGAGGACAAGGCACCCCTCGTGCGCCGAATGTTTGAGGACTTCGCTACGGGCGAGTTTTCCGTTCAGGCCCTGCGCGATCGCA
>CAZKRK010000194.1:0-14003 GCA_964555035.1 uncultured Victivallales bacterium
GTTGGAGCGCACTACGCGCCGACACTCGCAAGCGGCCCATGGCCTTTTGATACAGTCCCGTCGCCGCAGCGCAGCGGAGGCGGGTGAGGGGCTGGCCGTTGCTGCGCTCGGGATGACAGGCAGGAGTTGAAGTTCCCGGCTAGTCCTGCCCCCGCTGCGCTACGCTTTCGAGGCAATTCGAGGTGGAAACGGCAGAAATGTTCAATGTTCAATGCTCAATGTTCAATTCTCAAGTGAACTTGGACATTGAGAATTGAGCATTGAACATTTCTGGAGTTTCCGATCAGCTCGGCGTAAGTAACGGGCGCAATCCTACGGGACACCCTCAATCACCACGCTCCCCTTCACCACGTCCCCCCTCTTCAGCGGCTTGTCCTCGCCGGCTGCGTGGCGGCGGAAGAAGCGTTCGGCGCCGGGGTTGCTGTAGTCGGCAACCAGGATGCGCACTCTGTCGGCCTCGACCCATGCGCGTACGTGCCGGGAGCCGTCGGATACGACCTTGATTCCCCGGCCTTTCGGATTCGTGAGCGACGCCGAACGGATGTTCTCTTTCGTCGACCTGAAATCGTTCGATCCGAGCTCGTTGCCATCTTTGCTCCAGGGCCAGTCGGGTTTCGTCCGCGGACCCGCGGGCCCGCACGCGTGCATGCCTTCGAAGGCCCGAACCGAACCGGAGAGTCGGCCGATGTGGTCTTGGGGATAGAACGTCCACAGACCGTCGCGTTCCCATGTCAGGCGGTCGCACTCCTTCGGCAGATCGAACACGATCCCAACCTGTCGCGGATTGACCTTCTGCTTCATGGTGAAGGCGTGGTCGAGCCTGATCCGCCCCTGTTTGTCAAAACGCACCACGTAGTTGCCTTCGGCCTCCTTGTAGCTGCCGGTGATCGTGACTGCGACGCCTTCGTCGTCGACCACGCCCTTGACCGAGGCCACCTTCCAGTCGCTGCACGGAGCCGTATGCGGGACATAGGTGGGCATCCTGCCCGTCATCTGCGTCCCGCCCGCGCCGTTGAGGGAGAGCACCATCAGGTGCGGGCCGCCGAGGAGCGCGCCGTCGCACGAGAGCTGACCGGCCGCGCGCGAGACCGTCCATGTCAAACCGCCGCTATTGACGATAATGGCGTCGTCGGTATCTTCGTAGAACCGTTCTCCCTTGCCCCGCCGTAGCCTGGCGAAGGAGGCGGGACGGTCGGTCCCGACGGGGGGTGGAACCGTCCTGGAGAACGGTTCTACGTCGACCGGCAGAGCATACTCATCCACCACAAAACCCAGCGGACTCGTGAAACGCAGGTGCAGGGTGCGCGCCTCCGGGTCCATCCCTTCAACCGGCGCCTTCAAAGTGCCCGTTGCACGCGGCACAACGTCGGCGACCACGAGACGGGCCTTGCTCTCCGAACCGTCGAACCACGCCTCCACCTTCACGTCTTTCAGGTTGGTCGCATCGAAACGGTTCTCGACTTCAATCGCGAGCGGTCTTCCTCCTGCCGGCGCCGACGGCTTCTTCGTCAGAACCCGCACCGGCGAATACGCTTTCTTCATGTGCCAGTACTCCGGCTTGGGGCGACGCCAGCCGTCGATGGGGCCCCACGTGCCGTAGCCTACCGTGAGATCGGGCGGCACGTAGAACGTGTCGTCGATCCCGGCCCAGAGCGAGCCACCGAGCGTGCCCCGGCTCTGCCACATACTCTCCCACATGGCGGCCATCCCCCGTCCCCACGCGTCGCGCACGCCGGGGTCGGTCACGAGCTCGTGACGGTTGTAGGCATTGAGGTGGCAATACTCGCCGTAGCAGATCGGGCGGCGGTGATCGGAGAACTTGCCCGGTCCACCCGGACCGGGATAGTGATCGCTGCCGACTTCGCAGAACCCTTCGTCCGGGCGACTGGTTGCCTTGCCCCACGGGAAGAAGTTGAACGTCTGCGGGCGCGTCGGGTCCAGCTCGCGCACGGCCAGCGAAGCTGCCTCGAAGTGCTTGTTCCAGTGTGACTCGTTGGCCAGCGACCAGTAGATGACGCAGGGGTGGCTGCGGTCGCGCTCGACCAACTCGAGCAACTGGCGCACGGTGGCCTCGCGAATCGCGGCGGCATCTCCCCCGGCACGGTGCGCCCAGCAGAAGGGCCCCTCCGCTTCGACGAACATCCCGAGCTCGTCGGCAGCTTCCATCAGCTCCTCCGCCGGCGGATAGTGACTGGTGCGAATATGGTTCACGTTGCCGGCGCGGAACAGCTCGACGTCGCGCCGCCACTGTCCCTTCGGCAGCGAGCGCCCGCGCAACGGGTGTACCTCGTGACGGCAGACGCCCTTGAGTTGAACGGGCACGTTGTTCACGAGTAGCCGGTTGCCGCTCACCTCGATACGACGAAACCCGAAACGCCGCTCCACGGTTTCGATGACCTCGGCGTCGCGCATCAACTCGATCCGGGCAACGTACAGGTTCGGATGTTCCGGGTGCCAGGTGAGGACATCGGGCATGGCGAGATCGAGATCGAACGCGAACGTCTCGTCCGGGCCGAGGGACTCGAACGTTCGTCTCAGTTTTGCCGCCTTTCCGCTTCCTTTCACACTGGTGACGGCGCAGCGGACGCTCAAGCCGCTTGCATCGTCATCGCCGTCGTTGGCGACCTCGACCTGCACTATGGCGTTGCCGTGGCGGCAATCCGGTCCGAGGTGACCGATCGCATGCAGCGACTGCACGTGAACTGAGGGGACGGCGAACAGCGTCACCTTGCGCGTAATGCCGCCGAGCGCGTGCGCCGCGTACTTCGTGCCGCTGGCCAGAGAGTCGGCAATCGACTCGTTCTTCACCCGCAGCGCGATGGTGTTGCGACCGGACTGTACCGCCCCGGTGATGTCCACGTCGAACGGCGTGAATCCACCCAGGTGCTCGCCCACCTTGTGGGCGTTGACCCACACGGTGCAGTCGCTGTAGACGGCATCGAACCGGATGTGGATTCGCCCACCGATCCACGCCTTGGGCACATCGAACTCGCGCCAGTAGCCGGCCGGCCGGTTGGCGGGCACGGTGAACCCCTGCATGGTCCACTCCCCCGGAACCTCGATCGACTGCCACCCTTCATTGGCCTGCTCCTGTCCGTAGAAGTCTGCCGGCGGTGCGGTCGAAAAGGACCACGTTCCGTTCATGGAGACCGGCTTCGCGCCCTCCACGGGAAACGGTATGAACCCCGGCCGCAGCTTGTCGACCAGCTCGTAAGCCATCTGCCGGTCCTCCTTCGAGATCAGGATCGACCGGTCGGCCTTGCCGAGCGGGGTCTTGTCGGTGGAGAGCACCTCGATTTCCGAGACGACGGCGTTGGGACCCGCCAGCCGATCGACCGACAACATGAGTGTCCCCTCGGCATAGACCTTCGAGGGAACCTGGATTTCGCGCATGACGGCCGGCGCCTTCTCCAGAACGAGCGGGTCGAGGACGATGACGTCTCCCAGGCTGACTCTCTGCTCCCGCGCGCCGTCCGACTGGAACACCAGCCGCAGCTTGTACCCGGCAGCCGGCACCAGGCCGGAATAGCCGAACAGCACGCGCTCGCCGAACGCTACTGTCCGGGCGGGGCTGTCTTCTGGCGCGATGGACAGGGGGAGCTCTTCCGCGGAGTAGGAGTAGCTGCTGCCGCGGAGCAGGTGCGACTGTTGGTCGGTCGTGCCGGCGTTATCGTACGCTACGCGGTGCCACGTCTCGGCCGTGGCCGTGGCGGCACCACAGATGAGAAGAAACAGAAAAGCGCTTCGCATCGGAACTCTCCGCTTGGTCATGCGTGCCCTTGATTTGCCCCAAGATACTCCGACAGTTGTCCGGCGCAGTACAGGGGGAGGTTCCGGACGGGTTGGCCGGTAGGATGGAACGGGTTGGCGGTGAGTTTGATAGCTCGACGCGGGTTGTATTTGTCCGTGTACGCGCGCAGACTCCGGGCACGCGTGCGGGTGCCGGACTTAACCTCGACGGGAACGACCTCACCGCCGCGAGGCACGAGGAACTCGATTTCCGAATTGCGTCCCGTCCATGAGTAGAGACTCCGCAGTCCGCTGGAAACAAGCTCGCAACCGGCGTAGCTCTCCGCGAGATAGCCCTTGGTCTGTCCGTAGTCCTGCAAGACCAGCGTCCCGGGATCGAGCTCCAGCATGCAACCCAGAAGCCCGATGTCAAAGATGAACAACTTGAAGATGTTCGGTTTGGTGAACGCCATCAGCGGCAGTTCCGGTCGCGTGCAAATATGCACCTTGTAGACAAGCCCCGACCTGACCAGCCAATCGATCGGACCGCTCAGCTCGGCAAAACGGCGCTTGCCCGGCACCGAGTCGCGGAACAGGTAACGTTGAACAGAACCATCTAGGTTGGCGGACAACTGACGGGGGATGCTCTCGAATACCGACGCGATGTGGACGGCATTCACTTTCCCGGCGTGCTTGTTGAAGTCACGCATGTACGTATCGAGCAGGCCTCTCTGCAAGGTGCGTGCGGTCACATAGCCATCAACATCCCCGAAGTCGGAGTTGAGAAAGGCGGCGACCACCCGCGGCATGCCGCCAACGACATAGTACTGCTTCAGGATGTCCCACAGCCTGTCGTGGACCGCGAGGGAGGGGCGCTCATCACCCAGCAACTCCTCGTACGCCTTGACCAACATCTCATCGGCCGAACTATGCAGAAACTCGGCGAAACTCAGGGGATAGAGGTCCAGGAACGCCACCTTCCCAACCGGAAACGACTCCCCGGACAACATGACGCCCAATAGCGATCCCGCCGCACAGACCGCCTGCCCGGGCAGTTCCTCCGCGAAGTACTTCAGGGACGTCAGGGCGCGCGGACAATTCTGTATTTCGTCGAATATGATGAGGCCGTCTTCCCTGCCGACCTGCTCGCCGACAACCAGGGACAGATCGCGAATCAAGCGCTTTGGCGACAGATCGCCCTCAAACAGCGGACACAGCCGCGGGCCGTCTCTCTCGAAATCGAACCGGTGGTGTCGCGCGAACTCCCTCTCCCCAAGTTCTTCCAGCAGATAGGTTTTGCCCACCTGCCGAGCACCCCGCAGAACAAGAGGCAATCGATCCCGCGACTGCGCCCAGTGCTTCAAATCCCTGTAGAGAAAACGTTCCATGATGTCCCTCCGGCAAATAGAGACGCAGACACAGCATTCACACTTATTGCACTTAATAAGTGACTCTAGCGCGCACTTTTGTCAACCATAAAATGCAACAAAGAGACAGGTGACGTATCTCAGGAAGCAGATGAAGCTGAACCGTCCTGCCTCCTTCGCCAGGCTACGGCGGGCCAAGGGAGAACGGTTCTACGTTCCAAACACAACGCACGGCGGGCCGCCGACGGGCAAGCGCACGCGGAAGACGCTGCCGGCGTGGGGTTGTTCGGTGCGGCGTTCCTTTTCCGACAATCCTACGCGCGCGGTCGTGATGTAGAGGTCGCGGTAGTCGGCACCGCCGAAGCAGCAGGATGTGACGCGTGCAACCGGGACGGACAGGCGGTCGACAACCTCGCCCGTGGCGGGATTGATGCGCAGCAGTCCGAACCCTTCCCAGAGCGCGACCCACAGGTGGTCTTCGGCGTCGATGCACATGCCGTCGGGACGGCCGCCGCCCTCGATGGATATGACGGTACGGCGGTTTGATAAGTCACCCGTGTCGACGTCGTAGTCGAAGGCATCGACGCGCTGCGTAGGCGTATCGATGTAGTAGAACGTCTTGCGGTCGCTCGACCAGGCCAGGCCGTTGGAAGTTGTGATTCCCTCAACCATGCGCGCGCAGGCGCCGTCCGACTCGATACGGTACAGCGCACCGACCGGGCCTTCGCCCTTCATGCTCATTGTGCCGGCCCAGAGCCGGCCGGCGGGATCGCACTTGCCGTCGTTGAAGCGACTGTTGGGACGGTCCGCTTCAGGATCGCAGATCGGTTCGGTCTCTCCCGCAGCCAAATCGATCCAAGCCAGGCCATGATGCATGCCGCCCACCCAACGGCCGTCCGCCGCGGGTACGGCACAGCCGATCTTCTGACCTACGTTCCAGGACTTAGCGTCGCCGCCGTCGGGCGCCATCCGGTTCAGCGTCTCGCCCTCGATGTCTACCCAGTAAAACGCGCCTTCATGCCATACCGGCCCCTCGCCCAGCATGGACTGACAATCCAGAATCAGCTCAACTTCTGCTGCCATCACCCACCTCCTGCGACTGAAGCCCCTCTTCGTACAAGGCCTGAATGTTCTCGATCGTCGTATCCGCCTGAATGTGGTGGGCGGGGGCCAGGATGTAGCCGCCGCCGGCGCCGCACTCCTGCCTGAGCTTGCGCACGGCCGCCTTCACGTCTTCCGGCGTGCCGTTCGGCATGGTGTGCTGCACGCAAAGCCCGCCAAAAAGCGCCAGCCGGTTCGCGTAGCGTTTCTTCATTTTGAACGGATCGATCGCCATCGGCTGAAGCGGGTTGAGAACGTCGAGACCGATCTCGACCATGTCGTCCAGGATGGCTTCGCAGTTGCCGCAACTGTGGTAGGCCACCTTGATGTCGGAGTTGACCTTCTTTGCTTCGGCGAAGAGCTTGGCGAAGCGCGGCTTCAGAAACGTGCGCCACATTTCGATCGACATCATCATGCCCTGTTGGTGGGCGATATCGTCACCGAACCAGACCATGTCGGCGCCGAGCTCGGCATGCTTGCGCGCGGCGACAAGCGGAAACCGCATGACCTTGTCCATGAGCGCGTGTACGTAGTCCGGCTCGAGCACCATGTCCATCAGCAGGTCTTCCATGCCGCGCAGGTACCAGGCGGCTTCGAAAACGCTGATCTGGCTGGAGCCGATCAGCCACTTCTCGTCGCCGTAGAGTCTCTTCATGCGGCGGAAGGTGTCGTACTGGGAGTCCTCCTCGGGGTCGGGGATGTCGAAGCTATCGAGCTTGGCGCGGTCGCCGGCCAACGGCGGTCCGACGATTTCGGTGTACTCGCCGGTCTCGTTGCGCGCCCACTGCCAGCGGATGCCCCAGGGGCAGGTGTATTGCGGTTTCTCTCCGCCGTAGAAACTCAGTTCGAGACCGACGCAGGTCTTGACCATATCGTTGCCCATGGCTACGCCGGCGTCCGGTTCGGTGATGCCGAGGGTTCGGCGAAGCTTCTCCTCGATCTCCGGCACGAACGTGGCAAACACCGGCGGCCGGTCCGGCTCTTCGAAGTTGAGGGCCATCCGGACCCGTTCACGTGAAGTCATGTGCCGCTCCTTCTTCTTCGTTCCTGCGCGCAAATGTAGCACGTCTGCGCAGGCGCGAGAAGTGCATATCGGGTCGCAGAATGCTCTTGAGCGCCGGCCGGGATCGCCGGGCCGTCCCCTCACCCGGTCCTCCTGCGTCGGACCGACGGGACTGCGTCAAAAGGCCATGAGCCGCTTGCGAGTGTCGGCGCGCAGTGCCCGCCAACCGGTCCACGCCACTCCGCGCCGATCCGCGTTGCGTCTCGAGCTGCGTGGCTCACTACGAACAGGGAGCGCGTGCGTTGGGTTTGTAGTTAGGCTCGCAGTGAGCGGAGCGAACGGAGTGCCGTGGACCGGTCGGAGCGCAACGGACTTCTGACCTTTTGACACAGGCCCGTGGATGGCGCGCTCTCACCTCTCCCCTTGGGGGAGAGGTCGGTCCGACGCAGGAGGACCGGGTGAGGGGACGGCCCGGCGATCCCGGTACGCAAACAGAAAAGCCTCGCCACGGCCGAACGTGTCTTTAACTGCCTGCGCGCGGAACCCCATTTCCAGTCGCTGCACCTGGCCGGCGGCGAGGCGACCGCTCGCATGGACTTGTTGGAAGAAGTCATCCGCCTGGCGTGCGAGATGAGCGTGCCCCTTTCCTACGTCGAGACGAACGCGGGCTGGTGCACCGACCGCGAGACGGCAGAAGACGGCATGCGCCGAATGCGCGCAGCCGGACTGCCGGCCATCCTGATCAGCGTCTCCGTCTTTCACAACGAGTTCATACCGTTTCGCTGCACGCGTACGGCCGTCGAGGCGGCGCGGGAGATCTTCGGACGCCACAACGTCTTCGTCTACCTCCCGCAAATGTACGAACTTCTGTCACGCATGCCTGACGAGGAGTGTCACTCTCTCAGGGAATTCTGCGAGTGGGCGGGCATCGAACTCGATTCGCCCATGATCCCCCAGATGTAGGCGTTATCCCGGGCGGCAGAGCTGCCAAGGCGTTGCGGAAGTGCTACGTGACTCATCCGGCGGATGACTTTCGTCACGAGTGCTGCCGATCCAAGCTGCTCAACACGACCCACTTCCACATCGATCTCTACGACAACCTCTTCACCGGCGGCTGCGCCGGCATCGTCCAGCATGCATATGCCGATATCCTCGTTCTTGTCGCGGTAACGTCCCATGCCGATCCGGAACAGGTTCGGATCGGCGACGTGCAATTCGGTTTCGCCGGCAACGCCTTCGACGTCCCTGGTGATGCGGCAGCCGTTGAAGTAGACCCAGTGCTCGGGCGAGAAGATGCCGACGGCGTCGCGCGGGTCGCGCGCATTGCCGTTGTAATGGATCATCACGAGCCGATCGGGGTGCTCGCGCTTGAACCGTGAGAAGTGGGGGATGTTGGCGGAACGCCCCAGCACCTCTTCTTCGAGCGACTTTCCCATGATACCGCCCAGGCGATTGAATGTCCCCGCCCACGTTTCGTAGCTCTGGTGCCCCGCCGCAATTGAAGGCCCGGCCTGCTCCGAGGCCCGAAAGAAGAACGCGCGCGGGTAAGGACCGGTCACGACATCGGGCAGCTCCTTGCCGTTGGCCATGGCGGTCGCAAGGAGAACACAGCATAAGAGGGGATGGTTGCGTTTCATGCGCGCAAGATAGCCGACACGGGCGCCGCCCGCAACCCCGTCGGGCGCCCAAGAAAAAACGCAAACCAACCTTCGGGCGTTGCACTCCCATCGCGCTTTCGCCCCGCATACGGCGGCTCGCGAGGACGCTCGCCCTCCAGTGGGGACATCACGGGACCCTTGATGCACGCAACTGGAGCCGACGGTCCTCCGCCGGAAAAGGGCGTCGCTGAGGCCCGCCGGTCCGAAACGGCCGAGGACGGCCGTCTCCATTTCGTGCCGAGATGTTCTAGAGGCCGGTATGAGGCTCCGGCCGGGCCACCTTAACAACGACCAGCGTGCACAATACGCCGGCGGCAACTGCCAGCAGGTGCGATGTTGTGGAGAAGAAATACGACGGGGAGCGTGTCAAGGTTTCGAGGACCAGGCAGACTGCGTACACGCCACCGTAGACCAACGCCAATCGCCGATCTTTGCGAGCTCGGATGAGTGAAACCAGGAAAGCGCCGAACAGCCCGGACACGGCCCCGCTGGACCCGGCAACCACTGCCGAGGTGCCCACGGCGGACTCTATCCGGGGCGCCAGCAACATCCAGCTCGCCAGCGCTCCCACAAGCTGTCCGGCGATGAGAGGGAAGGCGGGCCACCACCTTCCCCCGGTCACCTGCCTCAACGCAGCGCCTATGAGAATGAGCACTCCCACCTCGGCCAGAAAGTGCACCGTCCCGGTATGCACGAAGCCGCAGCACAGCAGTCCGGCAAACCGGCGCGGGCCCTGCGCGTCGGGCCGCAGAAACCCGTGCATTGCCTTGGGCAGACCGTCCTTGACGGCCACGTGGGCAACCTGCTTCTCCTTGTCGAGCCTGATCCCCAGTCGCGAACCTTCCCGCGCCTTCAGGAACATGGTAAGGCCAAACCCGACAATCACCAGCATAACGTAAACCCGTACCGCCGAAGGGTAGAATCGCCACTTCCCAACCCGGTTCCCCAGGAACGGCAGCGCCAGAACACAGATGACCGTAATCACGACGCTCCAAAGGGTGTGGACACCACCCAGGCTGTGTCGACCGGCTACGAGCACGGCGGTCAGGAATGTGAGACAGATGCGTGCTACGCTGGCAAAGGCGGCTACGGCGATGAGAACGGCGACGAAACGTACGTTCTCGCGGAACGAGAGGCGACGACGCCAGGCAACGAGCGTACCCAGGACAAAGAACGCAACCAGCCAGCGCGTCCCGCCGCAGGACCTGGCCACGTTGAATATGAGCGTTCTGGTGAATACCGTACCACCACGCAGGATATAGGGTCCCGCCGACGGCAAAAACGAGTTCGCCGCGTCGTGGACAACTCCCGCGGATACGAACGAGAACACCTTCGAAAAGGCCAGGCGCATGAGGTCCGTCGGCAACCCGACGGCGAAGACCACCAGAAACACGGGCAAGCGGAAGCGAAGCGCCTCCCGCCATCCAAACAAGCCGCCTACCGCTCCAAGGACGGTAACGGGAAAAGTGAACTTGACCAACAGTTCGTTGTTCAGCTTCAAGCCGAGGTAGGCAAAAGTAATCCCGGACAGCCACAGCACCATGCACATGAAATGCCGATCAGGGACCTCCCTGGGAGCAGGTTTGGAGAAGAGGTAGACCAGGATCGCAATGACCGGCATGACGAACACGTGCGAATAGTCACCCGAGGTGAGTCCCAGATAGCCGACCCGAATGCACACGGGCGTATAGACCGCCACGGATGCAAGATACATGGCGGCGCCAAACAGGTAGTACCAACGGGGAGGAGAAGGGCTGCTACTGCTCATCACATCACCAGCGGCTCATCGTGCCAGTCGTTCGATCTCAAGCGCGACGGCCTCCTTTAGTTGGGGAACGATCTCCGGGTTCGGCAGAATCCGGCTCGAATACCGCCCCCCTGCGTTAGGAATCACGCATAGACGTTCCACGGCGTCAAGCAATTCCTCATGATTTCAACCTATCCAGCCGGAGGCGGTGACGGTGGTCGAACAATCGGCGCGAACCGATTGTGATCGCAGCCATGCTGCCGAACCCCGTGCCGCCGCAAATCAGGAACATTATCGTTATCTGGTACTTCACCGCCTGTGCGGGCACGGCGCCGGCGAGAATCTGACCGGTCATGAGCCCCGGCAGACTGACCAGCCCCACAATCGACATGCTGTTGACGATCGGCATCAGCGCGGAGCGGATGCTCTCACGGCGGATCTCTCGAATCGCCTCGGACCACGGCTGACCCAGGATCAGGCGGGCCTCGATGACCTGTCGCTGCTGCCAGGCCGTCTGCGTGAGACGGTCCAGCCCCAGTGCGATCCCGTTCATGGAATTTCCCAGCATCATACCCAGCAACGGAACCGCGTACTGCGGCGTGTACCACGGCCGAACCGATATGACGAAAACAAGCGCCATCGAGGCGATAGTGAATGAAGAGAGAAACATCGAAACCGTGCCGATTCCGTAGCCCCACAATCCGCGAAACGGGCGCTGCTGCCTGCGCATGACCTCCGTGCCCGCAATCAGCAGCATCACTGCCGCCATCGCACCGATCCAAAAGGGGTTCTCGTGCGAGAACACCCACGTCAGCACCATCCCCACGAGACTGAGCTGCACGACCGTGCGCACGCCCGCGATGAGCAGTTGTTTCTCCGCACCGAAGTGCAGGCGGATGGAGATCAACGCGAGCGTAATCACCAGCAGCGAGGCAATGCCGAGACTGAGCGGAGTCAGGTTGATGAGGTCCGTCATGCGCCTGCCTCCTCGAGCCCGCCGGCCACGATCCTGAACGCGCGGTCCGCCACGCGCGTGAGCTGACCGGCATCGTGCGCCACCCATAGGACCGTAGCCTGCCGTGCTTGCCGGTAGTCCTTGACGATCTTCTCCACGGCCCCGACGTTGCGCGGATCGAGGTGGGCGGTGGGTTCGTCCAGGAGCAGCCCTTCGGGCTCGAGGGCCAGGAGCCGCAACAACGCCAGGCGCTGCTTCTCGCCGGACGACAGCCGGCCGATCTCCCACGCCATGACATCGCCGTCGAAGCCCACCGAGGCGAGCTGTTCGCCCGTGGGTGGCGAAACGAAGTGCGGCTCGACGCGCTCATGCCACCACTGGCTTTCGGCAGGGAGAAAGCCGAATCGGCGGCGCCACTCCGGCGCCGCCAGGTCGTGCGCGGCCGTGTCGCCGAACCGGACGGCCCCCTGCCACTCGTCGAGATCGCACAGGGCCCGCAGCAGCAGTGTCTTGCCGCTGCCGGACGGCCCGGACAACCCGAGGCACTCGCCCGGCGCCACGCAAAACGTCACCGGGCCGAACTTGCCATGCCCATAGCTGAGATTCTCGACCGTCAGCATCTGTCTACGCCACCGTCCATTCGAACTCGCCAATCCGTGGACTTCGGACCGTGATCGTGTCACCCGGTTCAACGGGACCGACTCCGGGCGGGGTTCCGGTGTAGATCAGGTCGCCGGGAAGCAGGCGCCAGGTACGGCTCAGGATCCGGACAAGCCGATCGACGGGAAAGAGCATGTCGCGCGTGTTGCCGTCCTGGCGAAGCTCGCCGTTGACGAGGCACTGCATCTCGATGTTCCCAAGGTCCACGCCGTCCCCGCGGGGACGGACCTTGCCGATAGGCGCCGAATCGTCGAACGCCTTGCAGAGCTCCCATGGATGACCGTTCTGCTTGGCCCGTGTCTGCACGTCACGCAGTGTCATGTCGAGGCCGAGCGTAATCCCGGCGACGTGATCGAGGCCGCCCGAGATGTCTTTGCCTTCGCGCCCGATCACCAGCACCAGCTCAACCTCGTGATGGATCGCGCCCACGCCCTTCGGCATCACGATTGTCCGGCCCGGCGGGACCAGGCAGGTGGCGGGCTTCATGAACACCACGCAGCGATCTGCGTCACACGACCCCAGTTCCTTTATGTGCTCGTCGTAGTTGCAGCCAATGCAGAACACGCGTCGGGGTGTGAGTCCGTCAATCAGGTCCATCCTAACCTCCTGGAATTGACGCGTCAGTGTAGCCGAAAGGGAACCGATGGCAAACCCCAATGCGGCGCACCACCGCCCGCCTCGTCAACGTCTGTCCCCGCCCCTCCTACTGATGGCCGCGCCACGAAGAGCGCCCTTGACGCGCGACAAGCCATCGCGCACTGTCTCTGCCGTCGCCGTTCCGGTTGTCACGCCAACAAGGAGAACCGCCATGACCGCAACACACGCGCGCACCGCCGCAACCGCTCTGCTGTTGTCCCTCGCAGTCGCCCGGGCCGACAGCACGATCGTCGCACCAAACGCCAAAGTGGAGAGACTCGCCGACGGCTTCAAGTTCACCGAAGGCCCCGCCGTCGATGCCAAGGGCAATGTCCTCTTTACCGACCAGCCGAACGACCGCATTATGAAATGGAGCGTCGACGGAAAGCTCTCGACATTCAAACAGCCATGCGGCCGCTCCAACGGCCTGTACTTCGACGCCGACGGCAACCTCTGGGCCTGCGCCGACGAGAAGAACGAGCTCTGGTGCATCGGTCCTGCCGGCGAGCCCGAGGTCGTGGTGAAGGACTACGAGGACAAGCTCCTCAACGGCCCGAACGACCTCTGGTTCCGCCCGGACGGCGGCATTTACTTCACCGATCCGTTCTACAAACGCCCCTACTGGAAGCGCGGCCCCATGGAACAGGACGTCCAGGCGGTCTACTACCTGTCTCCCGACCGAAAGACGCTCAAGCGCGTCGCGGCGGACCTCAAACAGCCCAACGGCGTCATCGGCACGCCGTGCGGCAAGACGCTCTACGTTGCCGACATAGGCGCCCGAAAGACGTACGCCTACGATATCCGGACCGACGGCAGCCTCGCCGGCAAGCGGCTGTTCTGCGAGTTGGGTTCGGACGGCATGACGATTGACACGGCTGGCAACGTCTACCTGACCGGCAAGGGGGTCGCCGTGTTCGACAAGACCGGCAAGCAGATCGAGCATATCGCCGTTCCCGAACGCTGGACCGCCAATGTCTGTTTCGGCGGCGCAGATATGCGCACGCTCTTCATCACCGCCAGCAAGGGACTCTACGGCCTGAGAATGCGCGTCACCGGCGCCGGGCGTTGGTGTCCTCGGGATGACCCGGAGTCGGAAGTGCAGCGCCGTCCATAGGCCCGGAGGGCCGACATAGTAAAGCCTGGGGTG
>CAZKRK010000195.1:0-13994 GCA_964555035.1 uncultured Victivallales bacterium
CCTGCTACCCCGTACGCCGACTTGACGCGGAGGTCCTGATCGACGCCCTCGACTGGTTTGGCGGAACCGGACAGAACTACGAAAGCCGCATCCCCGAACCCTTCACCTGGATCCCCAAAGAGCAGCGGACCATTGCTCTCGCGGACGGCAGCATCACCAGCACGTTCCTGATGATGTTCGGGCGCCCGCCGCGCGACACCGGGCTGGAGGCGGAGCGCAGCAACGAACCTACGGACGCGCAGCGCCTGTTCCTGCTGAACTCTACCGATGTGTACAACCGGATCAATCGGAGCCTTCGTCTGCGGCGAATCATGCTCGGAGCGGGCGCGGATCGAAAACGGCTGGTCCGCGACGTGTACATGACGCTACTTTCACGCGAACCAACCCCGGCCGAGCTGGACGCGGCAGAGGGCTACTGGCAGAGCTCCGGTCTGAGCTCGGAGCAGGCCGCGACGGATCTGGCGTGGGCTTTGATAAACAGTATGGAATTCCTGTACCGGCATTGAACCAAATCAAGGCAACGACCATGAACGCGAAACCCTCAGGACCACTCATGACCCGTCGTGACATGCACAGATACCTGCTCTTCGGGGCCGCCGGGCTGGCGGCGGCGCAACGCCTCCCGGCCCGCGCGCAAACGGCGGGCATCAAACCGACCGCCAAATCGGTCATCCAGATCTGGCTTGGTGGCGGTCCGTCACACATTGACACCTTCGACCCCAAACCGGAAGCGGGCAGGGACTACTGCGGATCGCTCACCCAGGCAATCGACACCAACGTGCCCGGCATCCGCATCGGCCAGCTCCTGCCTCAGCTTGCCCAACAGGCCGACAAGTACGCCCTCATCCGCAGCATGACCCACGGCGTCAACGGTCACGAGACGGCAGCCTACATCGTGCAAACGGGACACCGGCCCGGCGGGAGACTGGTCTACCCGTCCCTCGGGGCCATCGTTTCCAAGTTCAAGGGCTACGAAGGCGGCTACACCAGCCTCGTCCCGCCCTACGTTGTGCTGACACAGGCCCAGGGACGCTTCGATCCGGCCGGCTTCCTGGGACCGCGCTATAAACCTTTTGTCACCGGCGGAGACCCCAATGCCGCGCGTTTTCTCGTGGAGGGCGTTGCCTCGGGCAACATCTCGGACGAACGCCAGCGCGGTCGGCGCAACCTGCTGCACTCGTTGGATTCGCTCAGGCGAGCCATGTCCGAACACCCGGCGGCGCAGAAACTCGGCACGCTTGAGGGCAAGGCGTACGAGATGATCCTGGGGGATGCCGGCAAGCTCTTTGACCTGTCGACGGAGGACAACGCCCTGCGCCAGCGCTACGGCCGCAACCGGTTCGGCCAGTCCTGCCTGATGGCACGCAGACTGGCGGCCGCCGGCGTGCCGTTTGTCACCATCAACTACGGCGGCTGGGACACGCACAAGGAGCATTTCCAGGCCATGCGCTCAAAGCTGCCGCAACTGGACGCTGCCGTGGCAACGCTGTTGTGGGACCTGGATCGACGCGGCCTGCTGGACAGCACGATCGTGTGGTGTTGCGGCGAGTTCGGGCGCACGCCCAAGGTGGCGTGGCCGGCGCCGTGGAACGGCGGACGCCACCACTTCGGCAGGTGCTTCTCAGTGCTCCTGGCCGGCGGCGGCTTCAAGGGCGGCCGGGTGGTCGGCGCCTCGGACGCGACGGGAGAAAACGTGGCGGAAAGACCGGTCTATCCCCCCGACCTGCTCGGAAGCATCTGCGAACGGATGGGAGTCAACCCCGACGCCCAGCTACCCAACCCGCGCGGCCTGGATCTGAAGGTCATGGCCTCCGGTGACGAATTCGGCGAAGACGGCGGGAGACTCAAGGAGCTCGCGTAGATCCGGACTCGACAAGATTGATTTACGATTGGCGATTGATGATTGTTGATTCTGTGAAGTCAGGGACCGGTCACGCACGGCTTGCGGTCGTGCTGTCCGCCGTGCTGGCGGCGGCGTGCGGGCGTCCTGTTGCCGCCGCCCCGCAGATCGGCTACGCCTACCCGGCGGGCGGGCAGCGCGGCACGGCCTTCACGGTCGAGGTCGGCGGTCAGTCGCTCCAACACGTCGACGCAGTGCGCGTGTCCGGCCGTGGCGTGCGCGCAAGGGTGGTCGAATACGCCCGGCCGTTTGACAACACGGAGCTTGGACAAACCCGGCGTTTCCTGCACGAGCTCGTGCGGCGGCGCTGGAACGCAAGCGTCATGGATCGGGTCGCCCGGGAGACGGGCCAGCCGCCCCTGCCGGACCACCCGTGGCTGCGCGACATGGACGAGAAAAGCCCGAACGAACTTAATCGGTTGCGGACCAGGCTGTTCGATCCGAAGAAACAACCCAACGCCCAGATTCGTGAGCAGATGCTGCTCGAGGTGACGATCGAACCGGACGCCGGGCCCGGCGACAGAGAACTGAGGCTCGCCTCCCACGAGGGCCTGAGCAACCCGCTCTGCTTCCAGGTAGGCACACTGCCGGAGGTCTGCGAGAAGACCTTTACCGGTGGACGGGCGGCGCCCGTCCTTGACCCGCCCGTGCTGCTCAATGGCCAGGTCACGCCCGGCGAAACCGACCGGGTCCACCTCCGCCTGCGAAACGGTCAGAAGCTCGTCCTCTCCCTGCAGGCGCGTCGGCTGATACCGTACCTGGCCGATGCCGTGCCGGGCTGGTTCCAGGCAATCATGACCCTCCATGATCCCAACGGCAATGAAGTGGCGTGGAGCGACGACTACCGTTTCTCTCCCGATCCGGTCATTCTGTACGAAGTCCCCGCGGACGGGGTGTACACGCTTGCAGTTCGCGATGCCATCTACCGCGGCCGGGACGATTTCATCTATCGTATCGCGGCGGGAGAGCTGCCCTTTGTCACCGAGCTCTTTCCCCTGGGAGGACGCACCGGCACCGCGGCAAACGCATCCCTCGGCGGCTGGAATCTCGCCACGGGAACGCTTCGGCTTGACCTTCGCCCCGGCCCGACCGCAATCCGGCAGCTCTCCCTGGGACCGGAAAAAGAACCGTGCAACGACGTTCGCTATGCCGTGGGCACAATCCGGGAGGTGATCGAGGCAGAGCCCAACGACGCGGTCGCCAGCGCACACCTCGTCGCGTTTCCGGCGGTCGTCAACGGACGCATCGGGCAACCCGGCGACGTCGATGTCTTCCGGTTCCAGGGGCGGGCCGGCCGCGAAGTCGTGGTCGAGGTGTTCGCGCGGCGCTTGCACTCCCCGCTCGACTCCCTGCTGCACCTGACCGATTGGACGGGGAAAGAGGTGGCCTTCAGCGACGATTACAAGGACCCGGAGATGGGCCTGCTGACGCACCAGGCCGACTCGCATGTGCGGGTGAAGCTGCCACGCAGCGGAACGTACCTGGCTTGCCTCTCCGACGCGCAGCGACGCGGCAGCAGCGCCCACGTCTACCGCCTGCGGATCGGAAACCCACGACCCGACTTCGCGTTGCGGGTGGTGCCTTCGTGCATCAACGTGTGGCCCGGCGGAACGTCAAAAGTCACCGTGCACGCGCTGCGCAAGGATGGTTTTGACGGGGAAATCAAGCTCGTCCTTGCCGATGCTCCCGAGGGCTTCTCGCTGAGTGCGGCGCAGATTCCGGCGGGTCAGAAGTCGGTCGAGGCCCAGCTGCGGGCGCCGCCCGGCAGGGAACGACTGGTGTCCGCGGTGCGGATCGACGGCCAGGCCGACATCGACGGGGTGCAGGTCACCCGTCCGGCGATCGCGGCGGAGGACATGATGCAGGCCTTTCTCTGGCGGTTCCTCGTGCCACGAGAGGAATTGCTCGTTGCCGTGCGGGGCCCCAAACCCATTCCGGCCGTCTGGCGTCCACTGGCGACAGGGCTGCAGGTTGCGAACACCGCGCTTGTACGCATTCCGCTGGGAGGGACGGCCAAGGTCACGGTAAGGTCGCGACGGTCTATGCCGGGCAAGGAGCGGACTGCGCTCTCTTCGGTCCGTTTTCGTCTCTGCAATCGTCCCAGGGGCGTGACGCTGCGCCAGGCAGCCGCTGGACCGGGCGGGGTGGAACTGACGCTGAAGGCCGATCCCAATACGGCCCTGGCGGGCGACAAGGCGAACTTGATCGTCGAGGCGTTTGCGAAACGGACGGGAACAAGCGGAACCGGTCCATCTTCGGACGGCGGGATGCCTGTCGAGCTCGGCGTGCTGCCCGCCATCGCGTACGAGATTGTGAAACCATGAAACCAGACTGAATCGGCGGACGTCTCGCAATCGCCACCCCTTTTCCTTAGGATGGGGTGAATCGGGAAGGCCAACGCTATGCGTGAGTTGAGTCGAATTAGAAGTGCCCCGGTCATGTGCGCGGCAATTGTGCTGCTCCAGGCGGCCGCGGGAACGTCATGGGGGCAGACCGCTCTCAGCGCGAAGATCCATCCCTCGGGGATGGTTGAGGTCTTTCGGGGCAAGGCCAGCCTGGTGCTGATCGATTTGAACGCTCACGGTGCGGGCTGGGAGTATGCCTCGCAGAAGGACACCAAGGCGCAGATCGCCAGGCTTGCGGGCAAGCTCGGCAAACGTTGCGTCGGTGCTTTCCCGATTCCCAACGCCGACGGCGCAACCATACGCTTTACGCAGGACGTGGAAATGCTCCCGCGTGGCTTTCGAATCGAGTACGACCTGGCGGTGGAGAAAACCGTGAGACTCAACGGGCTGCAGATTTCCGTCAGCCTGCCGGAGGGACCGTTTGCAGGCAAGGAAATGCTGGTTTCGCGACTTGGCGGCGACCCTACGCTCGTCGGCCTGCCCAAGGAACACCAGGAAGGGAAGTCTCACCTCTGGACCGGCGAGGGCGCCAAAATCGAAATTGCCAAAGACAAACCAGAGGCCGTCACGGTCGAGCTGCGCGCCGTGACGGACGTGTTGCTCCAGGATTTGCGGCAGTGGCAGAGCCCGTTTTTCGAGATTCGCTTTCCGGCCATCATGGAACACTCCGGTCGGCAGGTCTCGGCCGGAAGCAGGTTCCACCTGGACCTCACGGTCACGTTTGGCGCGCCGGTGCGGTTGGGTAAGTAGTGGGCGCGGTGCTTGCCTCCCGACCGTTGCCCTGCTCGCCCCTCCTGCTCTCTCCCTCGCTCTTTGTTCGAGTAGGGGAGAGAGCAAGGGGGGAGACCCAAGCCGCGTGGCGTCTTGGGCAATTCGGCCCGGTCATCCCGAGCGAAGCGGAGCGGAGTCGAGGGATCTCGGGAATTGGAAACCACGCCGGACGTTATCGCAAGTCTCGAGATCCCTCGACTCCGCTCCGCTGCGCTCGGGATGACAGGGCAGGAGTTGAAGTTTCCGGCTAGTCCCGCCCCCCAACCCACCCAATCAAATTGTACAGGATCTTGTCGGCTACCGGGTCCTTGCCGAGGTTCCGGACCAGGCGAAGCTCGGAAGCAATACAGCGTCCCTTGCCGAGGGGGGCGATGACTACGTCGCTGCCCCACCACACGTCGCCCGGACCGTAGTAGTGGCGCTTGCTCAGGTCGTAGTCCGGGAACCAGTCGAACCCGATCGAGGCGGCAACCGTTTCCCCGTCTACGCCCTGCAGCGTACTCTGAGCCCAGACGTTCTCGTAGACCGGCCCCATCATGCAGTCGACCGGAAGACCGTCGAATATCGGGTGCTTCTTTACAAGACGCGGTATGCACATCCAGTTCCCCACCGCGCGCTTCTGCAACGCGTCGAGCGGCAACAGCGGCGACGCCTCGGCGGCCTTGCCCCAGCGCACTCTCGGACCGCCACCCTGCAGATACACGGCCGTGCCGCCGGCCTTGATGAACGTCGCAAGCTCCCCGAAGAGCTTTCGCCGATCCGGCGTGGCCGCCCACGTGCGCGAAACGAACACCGGAAGCGAACGGTCGGTTGTCGCACCGAACTCCTCAAACGCAATCCCCATCTTCTTCAGGAACGGCTTCAGCGCGTTGCTCGCGTCCAGCACGGCAATCCGCTCTTCCGGAACCACCAGTTGTTCCGCGGCGAACACGTCAAACGTATACGCGTTGCCGGCAATGGAAGAACCGTCGTCCGCGGCCAGCTCCGCTTTCAGCGTGTACGTCCCTTCGAGCGCCTTCGTGTCGAGTGCCTCGCTGAAAATGGGGACAATCCCCTGCCCCAGCATGCAGTTGACGCTCCTTTTCAGAACGACTTCACCGCCGCCGGAAACAACCTCAACTCTCAACTTCCCCCTTACGCCGTCGAGCTCGTTGACGCCGGCAATCTCGATCCGTGTTCCGCGGTCGGCGTAGACATTGCGCGGACGGACCCGGATGGAAACGATACGCGGTTGGTTGGCGGCCCTGGTGCCTTCGTAGGCGTGCGTCTTCGGATTGCGGAACAAGTCGAGTAGCCCCGCGCCCATGATCCAGTCGCCGGCCACCAGGGCGTGAATGCAGTAACCGGCAACCCGCGGATTGCAGCGGACGGCTTCGATCATGCGGCGGTTGGCCCTGCCGTGGATCTGCTGCTGATCGAGACAGAACTTCTTCAGGCCGGGATAGATGCCGTCGAATCCGCTCTCCTTCAGGGCCTGCACGTGCTGGTCGGCAAGGCGGCGGTGATAGACCGTCGGTGGCGCGATGGGATTTCCGACCTCAGCGAACCGCCTGTTGTTATCTACCAGGTCCGGCAAGCTGCCGTACCCCAGCTCGGAGAAGAACGTCATCAGCCCCGGGACGACGTTCCTGCCGGGCAGCCTGCCGCCCAGCCCCATTTTGCGCATTTCCTGATGCGTCATGCTGCCGGCCAGGGCCAGCTTGGTGTAGACCTCGTCGTTGACCTTCTGCCCGGGGTAGTCGTGGATGTCGTTGAACTTGGTAGGTTCCGAAGCATAGGGAAGAAAGATGTTGGCGCCCTGTGCCCATCCGCCCGATTCGTCCAGAATCAGACGCGTCGGGTCGAGGCGCCGTGCCAGGATGGCCATCGGGCGCAGCAGTCGCTTCAGCACGGGCCGCTTCAACTCGTTGAAGAGCTCCCACTGTACGACGCAGGCGCGGTTGCGGTCGCGCAGGATGCTTTCGCTTACTTCGTTTTCGACCCAGCCCGGCAGGCGCGGCGACTCAATTGGATAGTCCATGCACTCGATTACGAACGAGCCGACCGTGAGCACCCCCATTTCGTCAGCGAGATCGAGCCACATCGGGGGCGGCGGTTTGCGCCAGGGACGAATCATGTTGAAACCGGCCTCTTTGGCGAGCCGGATCTCGCGCACCGCCATCTCGCGGCTGTCAGGATGGGCCAGCTTGACCGGATACAGGCCCTCGAAGAACGTCGCTTTCAGGTAGAACGGTTCTCCGTTCAGATAGAACTGCTTGTCACGAATGGTGAACTCACGCATCCCGAAGCGGATCTTCCATCGATCGGAGACCGTGCCGCCGCACGACACGCTCACTTCCGCGCAGTAGAGGTGGGGATCGTCCGGCGACCAGTGTTTCGCGTCGGGGATTTCCAAAGTCCACGTCTGTCTGTTCGAGCCCGGACTAAGGTCGAGTGTCTTCGTCGTCCTCGCGGCAACCAGATTCGGTTCGCCGGCCGGTCTGACCGTGAGCTCGACGTTCGCGGCGGAGGTCTCGTCGCCGCCGTGCTCCAAATCCAGATGAACGGTAGCGGTGTTGTCGGCAATCCGCGGCTCGATGAAAACGTCCTCTACGCAGACATCACCGGTAGCGACCAGCCTGACCGGCTGCCAGATCCCGCCGGCAATCGCGCCGCGCCATTGCGGCGTTTCCATCGGGCCAACGCCATCCACCACCTTGTCCTGCAAGAGAATCGGTCCGACAACACGGAGAATCAGGGTGTTCTTTTCGCCAAACCGCAGCAGGTCGTCGATCCGAAACTCGAACGGTGTGAATCCGCCCTCATGCTCGCCTACGGCCGTGTCGTTCAACCAGACCTCGGTTCGGAAGTTCACCGCGTCAAACTGCAAACGCACGACCTTGTTTGCCCACTCCGCGGGCGTCTTGAACGTGCGCCGGTAGAAAGCAACCCCTTCGTAGTCCTTTTCCGTCAACTCCCAGCAGCGAGGGACGTCGATCCGGCGCCTGATCTTGAGCTTCGAAAAGCCGGCCGGCGTATGCCATCCCGCCCCCTGCCCCTTGTTGTCGTGGTCAAATGCGATCTCCCAGGCGCCATCGAGGGACTGCACCTCGCGCCCCGCGGCATCGGCACTGGCCGGCAGAGACAGGCAGACCCCGATTCCCAGCAAAAACAGGCAAGCTCCCAGATGCATCGTGTGGTTCTCCTTTTGATCCAGGATTGAAGATTACGAGCAAGATTACGATTGAAGATTGGGGGAGGCGTTCCCTCTTTCATCACAAGGCGGGCCGGGGCCCACAACCCAACTTGCACTGTGAGACGCAGTTTCGTTCTCGGCCCCGGCCCGCGTCGCAGGTCGCAGGTCGCAAGTCGCAGGTGGAGAGTCCCGCGCCCCGCTCCTCCGCGGTAGAGCAGACGGACTTGACCTGCGACTTGCGACCTGCGACCTGCGACTGTGGCTTATCCGGGCGATCCAGCCGCGAAAACTTCTTGTTCTTTGCGGCTGGATCGCCCGGATAAGCCACTAATCGTACTCGTAATCCTCGATCCTCTCCCCCGCCGTCCCCACCTGCGTCGCAACCGCCTCTACGTTTTGCCGAAGTGCCTCCGCAGCAGGTCGAGGCTCTTCGGCACGCCGGTTTCGGCGTCCTCGTTGCCTTCGAATTCGAGCGAAATGTAACCTCGGTAACCATGCTGCCGCAGCATAGCGGCAATCCGCTTGTAATCGAGGTCCAGCGTATACCAGCGCCCTCCGCCAAAATACGTCTTGGCCTGCACGAGCTGCACGGGGATGCGGCACGAGGCCAGAGCTTCCATCTGTCGATAAGGCTCTTCCAGGAAATTGCCGGTATCAAGCGTGATCCCCAACCAGGGGGAGTCGATTGTCTCCACGATTCGCAATACGCCTTCCGCGGTGCGTCCCAGTCCCCAGTGGTTCTCCAGCCCCAACACCACGCCGCGGCTCTCGGCCGTGGAGAGCAGCTTGTCGAAGGAATCGATCACCCACTGATAGCCCTGTTCCTCGGTGCACCCCTCGCGAATCGGCTCAATGCCCTTGTTGGCCATCAGCTCGTCGAAATTGCGGCTCGTTCCCCAGCGCCCCGTGTTGATGCGCATGGTGGGAATCCCGAGCGCATGGGCCATCTCTATCTGTTTGATCGTCTTCTCGATCTCCCGCTTACGTTCTTCCGCGTCGGGCGTTACGAAGCCCTGGTGCGTGGAGAACCCCATCAGGTCAAGACCGAGCGAATGGGCTTGCCGCTTGATCCGCTGCAGCGCAGCCGGGGACGTATCCCGCATTTGCACCAGCAGGAGCTCAACACCGTCAAAGCCGAATTCGGCGGCCTTGTCGATGCAGGCCGGAATGGAAAGCCTCTTTCCTCGAAACTGCCAGAAAGAGTACGTGGACACGCCAATCCGATTGGGGTTGGCGGCTGGTGCCGCAGTCGGTTCCGCGGTTTGCCCACCTGTAGGCTGGTCGCCGATTCCTGTGTCTGCCATCGCAAGCACTCCAAGTGTTGAGGTGTATTTCAAAAAATCGCGTCGCTTCATTCGCCGCCTGCCCTGTCGCGTTGATTCACGAATAACTCAAATCCCGGCCATCCTCGGTGACGGCGCGCCGATCGTCAAGGGGAGAAGGGACACCCTATTCAGCGGACTGGCCCTCGGACGTTGTGCTCTCATCGCGGTTTCGTCTCATCCACGACGGCTCGCGAGGACGCCCTCTACCGCATAAACGCCTACGCCGCCGAGGGCGATCGACAGCGCGCCCGCGAAGCTCGCGCCGAGCTGGCGCGGCTCGGCGGCTCGGGGCCTTCCGTCACGCAGTGAGGCACGGGGTGCGCCCCATGTCGCGGGTGTCGAACCAGGTCCCGCCGCCGCCGCTATCGCGGACGTCCACGGTCAAGTCGTCCACGGTCTGCTCCATTGCCTGGCGAGACCACCGGACGCGCACCCGCCCTTCGTAGAGCGTCTGTAGTGTGCGGCTCGGTGAGCCGCACCGGAGGGCGCAGGTGGTACGACCAGCCTCTCGTCTCCGGCCCGCGCATCGCGCGGGCCTCCGGCGAGTCTACGAAGGAGCGGCCGTTGCCTTCCGTCAGTGCTTGCGCCGCTCCTATCGCACGTCCTTCAAGCGTCGGAAGTAGTCGCGGGCCACGCGCTTCTCTTCGGGGCTGAGCTCGTCGAGGAACGCCTTGTTGCGCTCTATCCGGGACTCGATCACCGACGGGCCGAGAGTCTCTTTCCTCCCTCCGGCCCCGGCAGTGGCGCCCAGCGGGTTTTCAGACCCACCAATAATCGGTACAACGCGCGACGTCCCCGGGGAATGCTCCATGTCACGGTTGTTCGAGAGGATCAGCCGGTCGCGGTAGACGAAACGCTCCCTCGCCGGCGCGCCGCGGCCGGCAACAGTCAGACGGTCCTTGGTGCCGCTGCCCACCTGCGCACCGAACATGGGCGTATCCGAGCCGTCAATCGGCTCGTCATTCCCGTCCTGAGTTCCCGGTCAGACCACGTTCTTTCCCGATGTCTATTGGCTGAAAGGCGGGCATTGCGGGCTGATTTGCTGCTTAGAACGCATATTTGGGTAACCGTTAAGCTTGGTCCTCTAGACCGTCAATCTGGCAAGAGGAGAAAGAGGAAGCAGCACGATTAGGTAGCACGACCAAGTAGGTTTCCCCTCCCATACTTCGTCGTGCTACCTAATCGTGCTACTTCGTCTTCTCCCCGCGGCGCGACAGCAACGTCCGGTTGCGCCCAGAGCGTGATTCATCACGCATTAGGGATAGACGGTGCTTTTCTTAACACAAGGCTGCCAATCAATCTGGATTGAAAAGGCTTCTTCTGAAGTCGCAACTTTTTTCATGATTAAGGCGTGTTGTGAGTTTTGGACAAAACAATAGCAACAAAAGACTTACACCAGATGGACGTGCAGACGTTCAGACTTTTTTCAACTTCTCATGCAGGATTTGGAACTTTCTTTTGCGTAGTAAATGATGGAGGAAGGGTCAGAAAGGCAGAAGCCCGGGAGTGAGGAGATGCAGGCGCAGGCACATTTCTCAAGAAATGCGGGACGAATCTCTGTCAAGTCACGGCATACATTCTTAAAAGCAAGGATCTGTGCAGGGGCGTGATGAATACGAAACGGACATTCAAGATCGCATTGGTTGAACGGCATGGGATATTCCGTGATGCCATCAGAGGATACTTGGAGCGTGAAGACGATTTCGTTGTGTGTTTCGCCGCGTCGTCATGTAGCGGTGTCCTTGAGAAGGTGGGAGAGACAAAACCGGACGTACTCCTTCTTAGTGCATCATCGACTAATGCAAATGCACTCCTGCTACTCCGTATGATCAGAGATGAGTACCAATGGATAAAGATCGCGGCATACTCTCAGGACCAACACGAGTTCGCACATGCTGAACGCATTGCAGCTCTTGGCGCGCAGGCCCTTTTTTGCAGAACGGACGATGGACGCGCTTTCATTCGCGGAATACGCGGAATCCTCCGCGGAGAGAAATACGTCTGCAGGGAGATGGCGGCATTCGCCAGGCGGAGGGGGCGCCTGGAAAGGTTGGAGAGCATACAGTCTGATCCAATAGACGTGCTGTCAGACAGAGAATTCGCGGTGTTCCAACTCACTGGCTTGGGATATCCCATCTCTGAAATGGCGGAACGTCTCCAGGTCAAAGACAAGACAATCGCGACATTTATGCGGCGTGCTAGGAAGAAGCTCGATATCAAGGAAAGCTCGCGTTTCCTGCAATGCGCCATCGCTTACATGCACTGCGATTCAACAGAGTGCAGGGAGGGCGATTCAACCACAGTCACAGGTCCGCGGTGATGTTGCAGCAGGTGCACGACCGCCTTGTAATGCCTCAGAATGTTCCTGTGTTGCCAACGATAAATGTTGACCTTTCGATGACCTTGTCTGAGACACCCTAAGCAATATCGTTGTACGTAAATTCCTTACAAAGAACTTCTTGTTATTCCCCTTGACAGACCTGTCTAATGTGCGTGTGGAAAGAGCTCTAAGTTGGAGCTACACCAGAGAGACGCAACCGTCAAGAAGGAGGGCAGACATGAAACGACTCACCACGCCACTATGGATCGCGGCGCTGATCGCGGTCGTCATGCTCAGCGCGCAGGCGCAGGAGGTCATGACCAACGACCTGAACATGACCGGACACAACATCTACAGCAACACGGTCATACCACTGGCGTCATCGACCAACACGCAGGACGATGCAGATACCTGTCACTTCGTGCCCACCGTCGGCCAGATGTACGGGATCGACCCGGACACGGGCAATGCGCTCGACAACGGCGACCTGCTGACTCTCAAGCCTCAGGCGTTCAGTCTCGAGACGGCCGGAAACCGCGTCTTCGTGATTCGCGCCGATCAAATCACGTCCGGCGGTGGAATCTCCATCGGCTACGACGGCAGCAATCTGGTCATTTCAGTCGACACGGACAACGACCTCGATCTTGGCACAAATGCACTGACCGGTGTGACGGAAATCCGGTTCGAGGACGGGACCCTGGCGTTGAGTCCCGGTACACAGGCGGGCGGCATCTTCGCCGGTAATTCGGCCGGTGACGGAAACTCGGGAGAGTGGACTACGGGCGTCGGCGATGAAGCCGCCAAGAACAACAGTGGCGAAAGTGCATCGGCCTTCGGGGCGAGTGCGGGGGAGGACAACGAAGGGGACCACTTGGCTGCTTTGGGAACGTCGGCCGGACGTGGGAATGACGGAAGCAAGGTGTCTGCCGTGGGTTTCTGTGCGGGCTTTGGAAACGAAGGGGACTATGTCTCTGCAACTGGGTACAACAGCGCGGGCGGCAATTCCGGTGACCACGTGGTGGCTACAGGGTATTCCGCCGCGGAAGGCAACTCCGGCGACCATGTGACGGCTCTTGGGCAGCTCGCCGGCCGCCTCAATTCGGGGCAGAACTGCATCCTCATCGGCAAGATGGCGGGCTTCTTCAACTCCAAGGACAACGTCACGGTTATCGGAGACAGCATCACCGGTTTCACGCTCTCACCGCGCACCTGCTACCTGGATGGGGACCTGGTTCTGAAGAACTGCGGTTACACCGGGGGCGGGACGAAGATGACTTTCGCGAATGATGCGGCGATCACGACCACTGCCTCGAGTTTCGGATTCGGCAACGCGGCGATCACCAATGCAGCCTTTTACGGAACCGTCCCCCTCCAGGGTGACATAAGCATGGGTTCCTACACGAATGCCCCCTGATTGCGAACACTGAATGAGAGGTATGCCATGAAGTACACATTTGGATTGCTGTTGGTGTTGACATGTGTCTGTCGAGCCGAAGACCCCATGCTCGAAATAGACAGGGAACTCGAGAGCATACGGTCCGAACTATCGCAACTGCACGAAGCGACTGTCGCGACCCCGAAGTTCAAGGCACTGGTGCGGGCCAAGAACCAGGCCAGGGCGAATTTGGAGAAAGAAGTCCGCTCACTTCCAGGCATGCTGGCCATAGAGGCTGAGATGGATCGGATTCGCGCAAGAGCGGAATCTCTTCGACGTGCACGGAACATGATTATCGAGAAGCATGCTACCCGCGTTCAGGCGAAGCGTTTGGAGCTCGAGGAGAGCGAAAAAGCCCTTGAAGCGTCATTGCTGGGTGGAGATAGAGGGCGGACGCTGGTCGCGCGGCATGAGCTGTTGCTGCGAAGGAAGGCTCAACTGAGAAAAGCGTCGCGTATCGCTTCGACCAAGTAGGGGGTAATATGAAGAGAATAACGCCTCTGTTGGCCTGTACGCTATGCCTCGCAGCCACACTCTTGTCGATCCAGCTCATCGCCGCCGACTACCCCACGTGGTGGACCGCGCGCAACGTCGTCATTACCGACGCGCCGGTCACAAATGACTTCGGAGCGGTTAACCTGGGGCAACTGAAGTGGTTCGCCA
>CAZKRK010000196.1:0-13961 GCA_964555035.1 uncultured Victivallales bacterium
TGGAGCCAACGCTCGGATTCGAACCGAGGACCTGCTCATTACGAGTGAGCTGCTCTGCCAGCTGAGCTACGTTGGCCCAAAAAGGGGAAAAACAGGCCGGTACTTTACAAGGGGCGGCGTGGAAGTCAAGCCCGCGGACAGGGAGATTTTTGGGACCAGATCCAAGCATGCGAGTTTTCCGGGGCGGCTCGCCCCATGCCGCTGTGCCGACGTTGATTGTGGAAATGGAGGGCGAGCGTCCTCGCGAGCCGAAACCGGGTCTTCGATTGAACCTGCCCTTGGGACACAACACGAGCCGCTCCCCAGAGAACCAATCGACCAACTACCAATCGACCAATTACCAATCAACCACTATCACCCGCTCTTGCGCTTGGCCTGCCGCGGCGAGAGAATCCGCATGACCATGAACTCGAGGATGAGCTCATTGGGGATGCTGCTGGAGACGAGCTTCTCGTGGGCCTCGGCGACGGACTTCTCGGCCCGGCGCAGCTCGCCGCGCGTGAACTTGGCGGCCTGCCCGGCCAACAGCCCGATCCTGAACGGATGCGTGGCGCGCGGATCGCGGTCATAGTGATCCTTGAACACGTTGTCCACTTCCGAAGGCACGTTGCCCCAGGTTGCCGACCTGCCCTTCTTGACCAACCAGCGGTTGCCGATGGCCTCGCGATAGAGCATCAACTCCCGGATGCGCGCCTCGACCCCTATGATCAGACCGATCGGATTCTCCCTCTGGAACAGCAACTGGCGCACGAGCATCAACGCCCGGGGGACATCCCGGTTCCCGATCGCATCGGCCAGGTCCCACCGGGCGGCTCCCCGGGAAGCGCACGTCACGGCCTCGATGTCTTTGACCGCCACGCGCCCTTTGCCCCCCAGGTATAGATGAAGCTTCTCGAGCTCGCCGACGAGCTCCCGCGTGTTCGCTCCGACGCGCCCGATAAAGGCCTCCACCGTGGCCTGGTCCATCTCGAGTCCGAACTTCGGCAACAGCTCACGCACACGTTCCCGCGCCTGGCGGTCGGACTCGTAGCTCTTCTCCGAAAGAGAGAACTCGACGATCTTCCCGGCGGATTTGCATGCCTTGTAGAACGCGTACCGTTTGTCTACCTGGCGGGTTGTGATCAGCAGCTGCTTGCCCTCCGGGAGCCCGGCCTTGATGAGCTCCGTCAACTCCCCCAGCCGCGTCTTGACCGTCTCGGAACGACCGGTTCGGTTGTCGCTCAGAAAGGAGACGTCCCTGAACCAGATCGTCTGGGACTGCGAGAAGAAGCTGATCGTGCGCAGGGACTCCAGGCACTTGCCGATCGCCTCGACGGCCTGGTCTACGGTATCCACGGCGCCGTCGACCACGTCCAGCGAAAGCACCTGTTCCTCTTTCGGAACAAGCTTGTCAACGAGCTCCCGGGCCTTGGCGGAAACCAGGTAGTCGTCGTTGCCGAACACTAGAAAAACTGCAGCAGCGGACATGGCAATTCACGATAGGCCCTTCGGACGGCAGGAGCAAGTTGAATATGATGGCGCCCATGGCACATCCGCCCACCGTTTCATTCGGCGCGAATTGTCGTTGCCATCACGGTCCCGAGAGCCCACAATCAGGGAACGCAACTAGAAGAGCGAGGGAAGCGATGCTCACGGACAACATCCTGAACCTTATCGGCAATACGCCCTTGCTGCGGCTAAAGGGCGAAGACGTCTTTGCCAAGGCGGAATTCCTCAACCCGGGCGGCAGCATCAAGGACCGTGTGGCCCTGGCGATGATTGAGGGGGCGGAGCGTGACGGAAAGCTCACGCCTGAATCGATCGTCGTTGAGCCGACTTCGGGCAATACGGGCATTGGACTGGCGCTGGTCGGACGCTTGAAAGGCTATCACGTGAGAATCGTGATGCCGGAAGGCATGAGCGAAGAGCGCAAGAAACTGATCACGGCTCTCGGGGCCGAGCTCGTTTTGACGCCGGACAAGGAGAGCCTGGCCGGCGCCCTCGATAAAGCGCGCGAGCTTGAGGCGGAAGACCCGCGCGTATTCGTACCCAACCAGTTTGCGAACAAGGACAACGAACGCGTACACTACGAGGAGACCGCGCACGAGCTGTGGCGGCAGATGGAAGGCAACATCGCCGCATTCGTGGCCGGCGTGGGCAGCGGGGGCACCCTCCAGGGCGTAGGCAAGTTCCTCAAGGAACAAAACGCCGACGTCAAGGTCATTGCCGTCGAGCCCAAGGACGTTTCGGCCCTGCTGGGACACGAACCGGGGCTGCACCAGATCCAGGGCATCGGCGACGGCTTCATCCCCGACATTCTCGACGTGTCGATGGTCGACGACGTGATCGAGGTCACCGACGAAGACGCGATCGAAACCACGCGCCAGCTTGGCCGCGACTACGGCCTGCTGGTGGGCATTTCCTCCGGAGCCAACGTATGGAGCGCGCGACGCGTATCCGAGATGATGGGCGGAAACATCGCCACCGTCCTGCCCGACCGCGCGGAACGGTATTTCAGCACGGCCCTGCTGTAGCGCGGAAACCCGTTCCGCGCTACGGGTGCCGACTCACGTCTCCTGTCGAACCCGGCTCCACTCGCCCTGCATGGAGCAGTTGAACTGCTCCTTGTAGGCCTATGCATCGTCAGAGCTGAATCGGTCGCCCTTCCTTCGTAGACTCGCCGGAGGTTCGCGCGGAGGCGCGGACCGGAGACGAGAAACCGGGCCGCGCCCCGCCTGCGCCCTCCGGTGCGGCTCGCGGAGCCGCACACCGCGGACGCTCTACGAAGCGAGTAGCCCTCACGTTTCGCCCACGGGCTGAAAATGTCCTGCGCCCAATGACCAACCGACCAATCAGCCAATCAACCGACTCAATCCTGCTCACGCCCCAGGAATCGGCACGCGCTCACCGGCACGCGCATGTCCATGGGCGTGCCGCATTCGCGGTGGTCGAGGTATTCGCCGGCGCCGCCGGCGACACGGCCGAGCGCGAACGTGAGGAACGGCAGGTCCATGGCGCGTTCGACGGAGATCTTCTTCTCGACCAGCAGCGGCCAGGAGATCCCCATCAACACGCAGGCGATGGCGGCATCGACGTTGACGGCGTGAACCTTGGATGTCGCCCCGCGCTCCATCATCTCGCGCGACAGCCGGTGGTAGAAGTCGAGGAAGACGTTGTACACCTCACGTTTCTCGAGAAACGCGCTCAACTCACGCTCGCGCGGATCGTAGTTCACCTTCTCCGTGTTGAAGACGGGATGGCCCAGGCAGGGGACCCTCTCGTAGTCGATCCCCGCCTCCTTCGCGGCCGACTTGCGCGCCAGGAACCGCTTGACGTAGTCGTGCACGAGGGCGTCGAGATCCGGGGCTCCCTCGACGTCATACGGATTGGTCAGCGGGGTGTCGCGAAACACCTCGATCAACAGGGCCGCGGCCTTGCGACCGTTCCCCCCGTGCACCGCCCCAATGCAACCGAGCGTGGTCATCATGGCCGTGTTGGGGTCGTTCCCGGCCGACGCCGACAACTTCGCGCCCTGCCCCGATATGGTCCCCGGCCCGTTCGTCAACGCGGCGGTCAAGACCATCTCGAACAACTCCGCCTCGAAATCGTGCGTGGGCGGACGTCCGAGCCAATACAGCAGGACCGCCCGGGCAAAGGAGCCCTCCCGCATGAGCTTGAGCAGCGAATGGCCGTAGACGCGCGGCACCTGGCCATCGTTCGACGACGCATGCGATGCGTGCCGCATCGGCTGACGCGACGCTACCCGGCCGAGGCTGGACGTGATGTACTTGCGCACCAACGAGCCGTAGGGTTCGGGAATGTGCCCAACGTACGGCACGAGCTCCCTTGGCAGCTTCTCTTCCAACGCCCCGAGGTTAACCAGCCAGGGACGCAACGCCAGCGGGTCGGCGGGCGTAAAATCGCGCTTTATCCCCAGCGCGCGCAACAGGCACGTCGCCGCCGGCGCCAGGTCGTGCAGGGCCTTGACGCGGATACCGCGCCTCTGCTCCGCCAGCGCCTTGCGGCGGGCCCGCTCCTTTTCCGGGTGAAAGGGCGGAATGCCGAAGTAGTTGTCGAAGAGTCCCATTTTCCCCGTCGCCGACGTCCCGACGCCATCTACGACCGCCCCGGCATGCCCCAGCGAAATCTCCGTACCCTCGGCAAACTGCCCCGCGACGTAGACGAGCAGCGGTTTCTTGAACTTCTTGTCACGTGCCAGTTGAACGGCTTCCTCCTCGTACACGCCGCCCGGCTCGACGTACAGCACGATGACGGTGGTGCGCTTGTCCCGCTCCGCCAGGCGCAGCAGTTCCTTCAACGGCGTCAGGATCAATGCGTCCTTGCCCGTGGAAATCCCGTACGACACCCCCAGCCCGGCTGACTTGAGGTAGGTGGCGATCGTATTGACCATGTTGCCGGAGTTGGAAACGATGCAGGCGCTACCCTTGACGAACGTCTCGTCGGGCGAGTCGCCGCCGACTGCCCCGACACGCGCACGATCGTGACCGTTGATGAGTCCCAGCGTGTTGCAGCCCAGGATGTCAATCGACGCGTGGTCGGCCAGGCGCCGCAGCTTCGCGGTCACCTCTACCGATACGTGCTCCGTGATGACATAGACCGTCTCCACCGTCTCGGCGCCGTGCTCGATGACCTCCTTCACGTCTCCATACACCGCGTTGGGCGGCGAGTAGACGATGACCTTGTTCGGCCGGCGCGCCGCGGGCAGCGTCTTCATGAGATCCTGGAACTGGCCGAATACGGGAATGTCTTCCGCCCCCGGAACGGTAATGCTCTGTCCCGCCTTGCCCAGCGCCCAGCCTGCCACGATGTTGCCGCAATAGCGCTGCGACACCACCGACACTTTCGATGCTTCACGGCCGGTGATGTTCGAGACCGCCACGCGGTCGCCCTTCTTCAGTAGCCCCGCCAGTGATCGTGCTCTCATGATGACTGCCCTCCCTTCCCGTTGTTGCCGGCCGAGACAAGGGACGCGGCGTACCCCGCGACAAGCGTGATGGGCGTGTCCGGCCCGAAGAAGACATACGGCATTCCCAGGTTCTCCAACGTCTTCTTCAACGCGGCGAACCCCTGTACCAGTCCGGGACCGCCGCGGCCGACGACCACGGGAATGTCAATCGCCCCGTGCTCTTCAACCCACTCCTCCAACGCGTCGGCGATCGCGGCAAAGGTGACATCGATCTGCGTGTTATTGGCCTTCCCGCCCAGGACCAGGAGCAACTGCGCGTCGGCGAGCTTGTGTTTGAAGCAGATCGCCGCCGTCCTCTTCATGCGCTCGTACGGCGGGTTGCCGCCGAAGTCGGAGAGAAACATCGGGTCGCCGCCGAGCTGCGTCAGCGTTTCGGTCGCAATCGTGCTGGCCCCGCCGCCGAAAAGCAGCGGCAGGATCTTTGTGCCGCCCAGCTCCGAGACGTGGGCCTGTCCCCGGTGGCTGGATTCCGCCCACGCCGCCATCTCCTCCTCGAACGGCTCGGTTCGCGTCGGGTATTCCGGGATGTCGATGTCCAGATCCGCAAACTTGAAATTGCAGGGATCGAACACCGCCTTGAAGTCGCAGGCCTGGATCTTTGCGTCCTTTGTCACGCGCCACGGATTGATCTCGCACATCAGCATCCCCGTGGAACTGAACATGTCCCACTGCTTGACGAGGCAGAGCGCGAGCTGCGAATTGACCCGCCCCTCCAGACCCAACCGCGTCAGCGCGTCGGAAGCCTGGTAGGCGTTCAGCCCCTGGAACACGTTGAGCGGAATCGTCACCTTGTCGGCGTCCGACACCGACTCGATGTCGATTCCCCCTTTCAGCGAGACGGTCAGCGACGGCGAAAGGAACCGCGAGTTGTAGGTGATAGCCGAGTAAACTTCCATATCGGCCGGGACGGCCTGCACCATGTAGGCCGTACGCGGCTGCTGCTCCGACACTTCCGTGGCCGCAACCTGCTTGAGCAACGAAACCGCTTTGCGCGGGTCGGACACCAGGCGCACCGCGCCGGCCACGCCCCGTTTCCCGGTCAGCACGTCCGGCTTGACAATGCCCTCGCCCCACGCCTCCAGTCGCGCCTTGACCACCGAAGGCGATACGGGCTCGACCACGAAGTCGGGCACGGGAATCTTGTACCGCGGCGCAAGCTGTTCAAGGAACGTGAGCTCTCCGATTCTGGCACTCATATGTCACCTCCTTGTAGGTCCCAATTGCATTGGGACCCAAACCCCGGCGGGGATAGGGTCCGATTACAAATCGGACCTACGTCACCCCATGAACGGGTATCGGTAATTCGTTGGCGGGTTGAGATTCTCCTTGATACTACGCGCCGACACCCAGCGCAGCAGATTGAGCATTGAGCCGGCCTTGTCGTTGGTGCCGGAACCGCGCGCGCCGCCAAAGGGCTGCTGCCCCACGACGGCTCCGGTCGGCTTGTCGTTGATGTAGAAGTTGCCGGCCGCGTGCCGCAGACGCTCGACGGCCAGGTTGATCGCCCGCCGGTCCTGCGCAAAAATGGCGCCGGTCAACCCGTACGGCGACGTCGCATCGCAGAGCTGCAACGCTTCCTCGAAGCCGGCGTCCTCGTAGACGTGGACAGTCACGACCGGCCCGAAGATCTCTTCTTCCATCGAACGGTAGTGCGGGTCCCTGGCCACGATCACCGTGGGCTCGATAAAGTAGCCGACCGAATCGTCGCAGCCGCCCCCGACAATCACCTCCGCGTCGGGCGATTGTTGCGCGTCTTCGATGTAGCCCCGGATCTTCTCGAAAGCGGCGCGGTCGATCACAGCGTTCATGAAGTTCCCAAAATCCTGGACGGGGCCCATCTTCAGCGTGGCGAGCTGCGAAACCAGTCCCGCTTTCACCTGCGGCCAGAGGCCCGACGGGATGTAGGCGCGCGACACCGCCGAACACTTCTGCCCCTGGTATTCAAAGGCGCCGCGCACCAGCGCGGTCACCAACACGGACACATCCGCCGATACGTGCGCGACGATGAAATCCTTGCCCCCGGTTTCACCCACGATGCGGGGATAGGAGCGGTAGCGGGTGATGTTATCCCCGATCAGCTTCCACATTCCCTGAAATACGCGCGTACTGCCGGTGAAATGAATCCCCGCGAAGTGTTCCGAGCCGAACACGGCGCCGGCCATCTCGGAGGAGGGCCCGGGAACAAAGTTGATCACGCCGGGCGGGAGCCCGGCTTCCTCCAGGATCTCCATGATGATGTACGAAGAGTAGACCGCATTGCGCGACGGCTTCCAGAGGACCGTGTTCCCCATCAGCGCAGGCGCAGTCGGCAGGTTCCCGCCGATAGAGGTGAAGTTGAACGGCGTCACGGCGAATACGAACCCCTCGAGCCCGCGGTACTGCGATATGTTGAGAATGTCAGCGGGGGAGTGGTCGGGTTGCCGTGAGTAGATCTCCTGCATGTAGTGCGCATTGAACCGCCAGAAATCGATTAGCTCGCAGGCACTGTCGATCTCGGCCTGGAACGCGTTCTTGCTCTGATTGAGCATGGTGACGGCGTTCATCCGGTTGCGGCACTTCTTGCTCAGAAGCTCGGCGGCTTTCAGGAAGATGGAGGCGCGCGCCACGTACGACATGCTCTCCCACTCCTCCCGGGCCGCCAGCGCCGCCTCGATGGCCTGTTCCACTTCTTCGCGGCCCGCCCGGTGGTACCTGCCCAACACGCGGGCGTGGTTGTGCGGTTCGATGCAGTCGGTTGTCCGCCCCGTGAGAACCCGCTTGCCTCCAATGATGACGGGGATCTCGACCTGCTCTTTCGGCAGGGCTTCAAGGGCCTCCTCGAGCGCCGCGCGCTCGGGAGTTCCGGGGGCGTAGCTGTAAACAGGCTCGTTTGCGGGTAGCGGTATGTTGGCAATCATGTTGTTCATGCTCTCATCCCTTCTTCTCGTATTCTTCCTGGTTCTTTGTCCTCAGACACTAAATCACCAATCGTTCGGGCTCGATGCGTCCCCTTCCCCTGACGGTCAGGTCGTTTGTGTCGATCGTCTCCCCGCCCGGCAATTCCAGCACTGCGGCAGCCGCCCCGCTGCCCGGATCTCCCCGCGCATACCGGTGTGCGGCGACGCGCCCGATCGCGTCCGCCTTCATGATGCCACTGCCGCTGCCACCGGATACTAGCATCAAGCCGTCGTGAATCCAATCCACGATCGGTGTGCGGTAGACCTCGTCATAGCAGTAGCTGCCCGCGTCCATGGCTTTGATGACGACATCCTCGAACTGGGGAAAGTAGCCTTTGAGGAAAGGGTGGATGCAGTTCACGAAGTAGTCGCGCTCGGGTTTCGTGTCGAGGTCGAACGGCCGTCCGATGTTATCGGCCAGCGCGGCATAGAAGCCGCCCTCGCGGCTGGGCTTGATGTAGATGCCCTGCGGCAGGATCGTGAACGGCAGCGTGCCGTCCCGGTTGCCGAAAGCCGGCAGGTCGAACAGCGGCGCCAGGGCCGCCGACTCGAGGTAGAACCACTGTCGCTTCTTCGGATTCAGCAGGCTGCCCTTGCCCAGGCGGTCGGTCAGCTCGCGCGACCAGGCGCCCGCGGCCAGAATCGTCGTGCCGGCGGCGAGCGTCCCCCCGTCCCGCAGAATGACGCCGCTCACGGTCTGGGCTTGCCCCGGAAACGGCTGATCGGGCAACTCCTCGCCCTCATAGGTCAAGACATGACACGGACGACGAACGAAATCGACGACGTCGGCGTCGAAAAGCGTGCGCCCGCCCAGAGCCTTGAACCGCGTGACGTACCACTGGGCGATCGCAACGGGATCGACGGAGTAGGCGTTGCGGCAGAGGAGCCCGGCCTCGATCGGCGGCAAACCGTAAACCGCGGACTCCTCGTCGGTCGGCGCAAATTCAACACAGGGCGCACATGTCTTCAATTCGTCCACCGACATGAGACGAACATCCACGCCCAACCGCCCCAGGGATTCGAACGCCTCGGCGTTGCGCTCGAAGTGATCGCGGTCGAAGAGCCACAGGTACATCATGCGGTTGAGGTCGATACCGCCGGGAGCCTCTGCGTGCATGAGGCGGTATTGAAAGATGGACGCATGCGCCAGTACGCGTGACGGCCGCGAGGTGAACGTGTCACGCACCATGGCTACGCTCTTGCCGGTGTTGCCCTGTGCTACCCCGGCGCGGTCGATGAGGAGAATGTCTTCCGCCGGCATCGCCTCTTTGAGATAGTACGCCGACGCCGCACCGAGAATCCCGGCCCCAACGACCAGTATGTCGCACGCACCCTGCTTCATGGCGGCACCAGCTTTCCGCGTAGCGCGCCGCCGTTTGCGGCACACTTTTTCCCCTCACGACA
Organism: uncultured Victivallales bacterium; assembly: GCA_964555035.1. Taxonomy (GTDB): domain Bacteria; phylum Verrucomicrobiota; class Kiritimatiellia; order UBA8416; family CAYOBW01; genus CAZKRK01. The sequence continues at coordinate 9,307 of CAZKRK010000196.1, forward strand.
CTATTTCAATCACTTTTGGCGAAAATGACATAGAAACATACTTGAGGATCCGCTTCTTTTTATTCAAAAATCCCTACGTTATCTCGGTCTCGAAAGGACAGGACGAATGAGCAAGGCGCACAACCAGGCAACCCCGGCCCAGGCAGTGTCGGAATTCAGAGTCATCGAGCAGTTGTTCGACGACATCCCGGACATCGTTTTCTTCGTGAAAGACCGGGCCGGGCGATACGTGGTCGTCAACCGCACCGTCGTGGAACGGGTGGGCCTGGTGCGCAAAGAGGAGATCGTCGGGAAAACGGCGGCAGAGGTGTACCCTGCTCCATTTGGCGATTCGTACTTCCGGCAGGATGAGCAGGTCCTCAAAACCGGCGAGCCGATCAAGGACAAGCTCGAGCTGCAACTCTACCGCAACGGCGGGATGGGCTGGTGCCTCACGAACAAGAACCCGATTCGGAGCGCGAACGACGCCATTGTCGGCATGGTGGGCGTCTCGCGCGATCTTCATATCCCCAACGCGCGCGGCGAGCACCTGGACGAGATTTCGCGGTCGGTCGAATACGTCCATACCCACTACGCCGAACCGATTCGAGTGGAGGACCTGGCAAAGATGGCGTCCTTGTCTGTCTACCAGTTCGAGCAACGGATGAAGAAAATCTACCATGTCACCGCCGGCCAGTTCATCGTACACGCCCGCATCGACGCCGCCCGCCACCTCCTGGCGCACTCCGACCACGCCATCGCACAGATCGCTGCCGAGTGCGGCTTCTGCGATCAGAGCGCCCTCGCCCGCCAGTTCAAAGCCGCCACCGGCCTGACCCCGTCCGCGTACCGCAAGCTGCGCCGCCCGTAGCTCCAACGCGTGTCGGCAACCGGGTTCGCGGCACCGGCATCCGCCCTTCGTAGAGCGTCCGCAGGTGCGGCTGTCACCAGCCGCACCGGAGGGCGCAGGCCGGGCGTGGCCCTGCTTCTCGTCTCCGGCCCGAGCGCAGCACGGGCCTCCGGCGAGTCTACAAAGGAGGGGTGAACGCCCCGGAAGAGGGGACGGCCTGGGAGGAAGAAGCAGACGACCCGCCGACACGCTCGCCCGGGCACGGAACGCTCAGCCCTCGGCTTGGGGAGGAGTAGTCTCCCCGGCGGATCCGACCGGGATCGGGGTTTGCACGGAACGTACGTGAAGGTCGCGCTGGGGGAAGGCGATCTCTATGTCGGCTTCGCGGAAGGCCTGGTCGACGGCCGTGTGCAGCTCGTCCTTGATCGCCATGAAGTGCTCGGCCGAGCGGATAAAGGCGCGCAGCTCGAAGTTGAGGGAACTGTCGCCGAATTCCACGAAGAAAGCGGTTGGCTCCGGATCCTTCACAACTGCCGGATTCCCGTCGGCGACTCGCAGGAGCGTTTCCTTGACCTTGCGGGTGTCGGACCCGTAGGCGACCCCGACGGGAACGATGACGCGTATGATCGCGTCGGAAAGCGTCCAGTTGACCAACTCGCCGGTCACGAACTGCCGGTTAGGGATGATCAGTTCTTTGCGGTCCCAGTTGGTTATCGTTGTGGCGCGAATCTGGATGCGCGTGACCTCGCCGCTCGTATCGCCCACGGTCACGTAGTCGCCGACTCGGATCGGACGTTCGAAGAGCAGGATGAGGCCCGAAACGAAATTGGCGAAAATCTCCTGCAGGCCGAAGCCGAGCCCGACGGACAGGGCGGCGATCAACCACTGGACTTTGGGCCAGCCAATGCCCATGATGTTGAACACGACAACCACGCCGACCGCGGTAATGACGTAGCGCACGATCGTCGTCAGCGCATACCGCTCGCCGTGCGCAAGGGGCAAGTGACGCAGCACGGCCAACTCGAGCACACCGGGCAGGTAGCGTGCACTGGTGGCGGTCATGACGGCAACGACGCATGCCAGGAGAAGATCGGCCAGCGTTATTGCCATGAAGGCGACCGCCACGGTCGATGCGCCGTCCGGGCCGGTTGTCAGGGTCTTGCCTTCGCTTGTCCAGAGGGCGATCGTGTCCAGGATGCCCAGCGCCGGCAGCACGTCGGCCCAGATGAGCCAGAGACCGACGAGTAGCAGAAAGGCGATGCCGGCGCGAATCAATTTGCGCGTCTGCGCACTGATGTCGGCCACACTGCTCACCGTTTCCGGCTCTCTGTCCGCGCCGGTCGCGTCTTCCCCTCCCGACGCGTCATCATGGCGTTCGCTTTCGCACCGCGCACGTTCCCGACACTCGAGCTCGTCACGGCGAGCAATCACCTGGATGCCTCTCAGCAGCAGCGCCTGCACAAAGAGGATGCCGTAGACCAGTGCCGCGCTCTGAGCCAACCACCGGGTGAGCTCCATGGTCGTGTAATGGTACCCCGCCAGGGAGGCAACCGCCAGCGCCAGCGGGACAGAGAAGCACAGCACGAAGACGGGACGCCTGAAGCGCACAAGCCACTGGCTCGGCTGCCGTTCCGTCAAGGCAGTCTGCACGGCGCCGCGCGGACGCAGGAGCAGGTATGCCACGACGCACAGCGTCACCAGGAACACGATCCAGCAGAAGCGGCCGAGATCCAGCAACGCCTCTTTCTCGTCATACCAGCGGCACAGCGTTCCCAGCCACAATGAAGGCAGCAGAGCCGCCGATGCCCGCAACAGCACGGGCCGTATCCGTGACAACAGCTCGCGACGCCAGTGAAAATGCTTCTCGGCCAACCCGTTCGACGCGCACATCTCGCACAGAAGACCAACGACGAATACCGCGGCCGCAAGCACTCCGAAAGCGTCCCCGACCGCCTTGGTGAAGACGGAAACACTGTCGGCCCCATACAGCCGCCAGGCGAGATAGGCCAACGCAGCCACGCCGGACAGGCTCCTCAGAACGGTGTGCGCCAGCGTCTCGAACGTATACGCGAAACGGTCCGTGCGAACCGTAGCCACGAGCGGCGCCAGCACCTTCAGGCGTCTTGCCGACCGGCGGCAGCAAAGAACTACCAGGACCTCGACAACCACGAGCAACAGCGGCAGAAACGGGCGGCGGCGCGCATCGTTCCACAGCGTGTGAACCACCTCCCGCCACCGCTCCGCGGCCAGAACCCACTCCAAGCCCTCTCCAATGTGAACGACGGAGCTCAGACCGAAAGCGGGATCGCTCCTGACCCACAGAATGTGCTCGGCGATGAGGCTCGCCAGAGCGTTGACCTCTGTTACCAGCAGGTGCTCGGCCGCATCCAGGTCCACGAGCGTGTTGAAATAGGTGTTGTGTTCCGCGAGCAACGCATCCAGGAGACCGCGCTGTGCCGTGAGCAGTTCCGTCAGGATAGGTACAACGTCTTCCCGCGACCAGTCCTCGTCCATGACCTCGTCCGCGACCTCGTCGACGCGTGACGCCGTATCGAACAGCGCCGAGCGCCGATCGTCCAGATCGATCAGGTGCAGCTGGACCTGCGTGATTTCACGTTTGCGTTGGCGCGTCCGCGCTCCATACTGGCGCACGTCCGGCAGGTCCCGCTTTTCGCGCCGCAGCAACAACGCCACGGCGTCCGTGAGGCCGGCGGCGTCTATGCGTTGCTCGATCTGGGCCGTGCGCTCCTTGACGGCGACAATGGCGTCACGAGCGGTCTGGAGATCCTTGCCCGCCTTCTCGATCCGGCGCGTCAGCCCGTTTTCCCCGGCACGCAGCTCCGCCAGCTCGGCGTTGCGATCGGCAATTGCGCTGATCCCGGGGTGGAGGCGCGCGGCGGCCTGGCGCGCCTTGCGGGCTTCCTCAGCCGCCAGTTCGCTTTCACGGCGTCGGCGTTCAGCCACTTCCGTACGCCACGCCTTGGCCATATTCTCGGCGTCGGTCTGGCGGCGTGCGGCCCGGTCGCGCCGGGCGGCAAGGAGCTCCCGTCGCGCATCGTAGCTCAGCATCTCCTTCTCGTGCGCCCGCAGCTCCGACTCGATCGCGAAACGCCGCGCGAGCAGGTCGCAGCGCCTGGCCTGTCCAAGCTGGGGCCCCTCGTCGGTGGTCTCCGACACGTGCTCGAGCTGTTCCTTCAGTTCCTTCAGGCGCTCGTTGGCCTCGGCAATCTGCTTGGGCAATTCCGCGCGCCGGTCCGTCCGCCCCTTGGCTTCGGCTTCCAGTTCCTGGACCTTCTTCTGTGCCGCGGCCAGGTCCGCTTCCGCCTGCGCAAGGGACTGCTCGAGCTGCGCCAGGGTCGCATCCGCGGGTATGTCCAGGCTGGGGGTAGCCGGGGCCTCGGCCAGTTCTCCCCTGATGGCCTCCTGCATGGCGGGCGCCTGCTGCGCGGCGTGATCGAACTCCGTCGCCTTGGCCGTGTACTCGGCCAACCGGCGCAACTCCGCGCCGGCCTGGTTCAGCAACTGGGTCACGGTCTGGCGTACGGCGGGGTCCAGATTGGCGTCGGCCCGGACAGCCTCGAACAGCTTCCGGACGTCTTCCGCGCCGATGCTCTCGCTGAGAGCGGACGCCGTCGCAACCTTGTCTTCACCGGCGGGTGACTCCTCGTCCGCGGCGAAAGCGGGCGCGGCGAAGGCGAGCGCGAGCAGTGCCAACGCGCAGGCCTGAGACTTCAAGCCCAAACCCGCCGTTGCGGGGCTGCCACCGGCCCACCCCTCACCCGGTCCTCCTGCGTCGGACCGACCTCTCCCCCAAGGGGAGAGGTGG
>CAZKRK010000197.1:0-13952 GCA_964555035.1 uncultured Victivallales bacterium
CCCGACTCCGAGTAATGCTTCTCCAGGTGCGCGAAACCTCGGAACACCCCCGAGAACAGGAACGCCATCGCATCTCGGAAGTTGTCGACCTGGTCATACACGTGACCCAGGACCTCTGCCTGTTCCTGGGCCAGAACCGGGTCCGCGTCACTCACCTGCCGGATATCCCAATCCACCGACAGCAAAGCCGCCCGGCGTCGCTGCAGCACCGAGGCAATCATCGCGTCAGACCGCTCCATGTAATGGTAGAACCACTGCAAGTCGGCATACTGCCCCCGTTCCCCGGATTCGAGCAGACTCACCAGTTTCGGCATACTCAGCCCGCGCAGCGGGTTGTAGTAGTCGCGCCACCGGTGGTCCTTGCTGTTGTAGATCGAAAGCATAGTCTCCCCTCACACACAGGGGAGAAATCAACAAGACAGGCGGATCTGAAGCTGCCGACGTGTTTCTTTCGACAATGTATATCGTTGAGCGCCCCACTACCCCCATTGCTCCTTCGAACCAGTGGAGCACGTTAGAGGGCGATTACGATTCGCGATGCTTAGAACGCGAAATCTGCCGTCGTTTCTGAGGCTGCGTACTCACGAGGCCAGACGTTTCCGTAGTCCGACCCCGGGGGAGACGAGACGTCTCCGATGTGGGATTCTGCTTCTTCGCGCATGCTTGATGAGCCATTCCAAAGTGTTTTGGCAGTCATTGCTCCATGGACTCCTTGAAGTGGTGCTCGATGCTTCTGCGGGATGCGTGGGCTCTCACACGATGTCGGTGACATTGACTCTTTCGAGCGCGGAATGGTTTTTTCTGGACACTAAATCCACAATTATGGCATAGTTTGGATATTTGATCCGTTTGGGCTGAATTGGCGGGCAGGGAATCAATATCCGTGAGCACTGCAATACCAGAGATCGAGAGACCAGTGGCAAAGGACCTAGCAGGTACTCCCATTGACGCCTTAGGGTTCTCCACGCGTCTTCAGGTGCTGGGAAACAGTCTCACGAAGGCAGAGCGAGAAGCCGGGGCGTATTTCCAGGAGAATCCACAAGCGGTGTACATGTCGATTACGGAAGTCGTCAGTGACACTTCGCTTGGGTACGGCTCCATAATGCGATTCTGTCAGAAGATGGGTTGCTCCGGGTTCCAGGACTTTAAGGTTTTGCTGGCCAAGGGGTTGGGTGCTGTCGGGCAAGAGGCTGAGTCAGACAACGGGAATCGGATAGAACGATATGGCCGCAAGATCAGGGCAGAGATCTCCAACACGGAGAAGCTCATCGACGCACAGACGATCGAGAGCGTGGCGCAAGCGCTGGATGCAGCTAATCGCGTTCTGGTCACGGGTATTGCCGGTTCCGAATCCACAGCCATCGGTTTCGATTATCGACTCAGTCGTCTCGGTATCAACTCAGCGGCAGTCTGCGAGGGGTACACGCTCGCAATACGGGCGGCCTCCCTTACGGTCGGCGACGTTCTGCTAGCCGTCAGCTTCTCCGGGGCCACAAAGGACATTCTGGCTGCGGCGCGGATCGCCAGCGACAACAATGCGACGGTCATTTCCGTGACGAATTTCGTGAAAGCACCGCTCGTCGAACTCGCCGACTACAGCCTCTTCAGTGCCGCGGAGCACGATCCCCTCTCTTGTGAAATATTCTCAAATGTTGCCGGCCATTTCGTGTTGGATGTGGTGTTCTCGGAACTCTTCCGGATCCGAGAGGGTTCGCGGGATGCCGTGGAGAAGACGTTCAGGGCAATATCAGACCGGCGGGTTTGACGTGAAACGAGTGGTAGAAGGAGTACAGATCATGCGGACACTTGGCATTGTATCAGTTGGTTGCATTATGCTCGTCCTATCGATGAGCACTAGCCGCGGGGGCCTGACACACTACTGGCCGTTCGATGCGGACTACAGCGACAGCGTGGGTAGCGCCGACGGGAGTGCCCTTGGCGGCGGCGTCTCCATCACAACCGCCGCCGGCGAGTATATCCGTGGTTCGGGTGGCCTCCGTATTGCGCACGACACCGCGGGCGGCGACTACGTGGACATCAATCAGGCCGTTGTTGCCACGTCGCAGAACGCGGCGTTTACGATTTCGGCCTGGTATCGCTACGAGGATATCGGGTCGCAGTCGACCGACTCGCGCAACTTTGTTTGGGAGACGACGCCGAGCTACCAGACGGGATTCGGCATCGGCACGGCCGACGATGCAGAGTGGTTCTTCGATGGCACCCCGGGCAATGTCAGCGACAACTCGGGACCGAATGTCGTTGATGGGCTCTGGCACCACGTCGTCATCGTCTGGAATAAGCCAGGCAACGCTGTGCACTACTACCATGACGGTGTTCTCAGGGACTCACCCGCAATTGGTGCGAACGATCTCGTGCTGGGGGCCGACGGCCTCCATATCGGTAACCATCGCGCGGGTGACGGCGGTCGCAACTGGGACGGTTACATCGACGAGTTTGCCATCTGGGATCACGCCTTGACGGCCGGCGACGTGCGCAACCTCTACCGGGGGGCAAGTCCACAAGATCTCAGCAATCTCAAGCCTCTGCGGGATGCCCTCAAAGTGAACATGCTCGCGTACTACGATTTCGACGAAACCGGGACCACGGGATTGGCAAACAAGGCGCCGGGTGCGACTGGTGGAAACGCAACCTGGACCGCATCGCCAACCGACGGCTCGACAGGTTTCGCGGGAGATGCCGCCTTTAATCCCGGCGATGGGCTCAGTGACCGCGGCACCCTGCTGGTGGGTAACGCGCTGAACCTGGTTGATGCCGATGGGGGCAACACGGTCAGGGTGGCCGTCCCCTATGGAACCCCCGAGCTCGGATCGGTCTTCACAATCTCCGCGTGGACCTACCTTGCGCCCGGAGCCGCCAACGCCAGCGCCAGGTTCCAGGCCTTCGAGTCGAAAGACGTCGGCGTGTGGGATGTTTCCTGGGGTACGGTCGGCAACTACAGCACGACGGGGCGCGACGACTATCGCATCTATGTCGAGACCTCTTATGCGGACATTTCCAGTTTCGCCGAGGAGGAGTGGGACCATGTGGCGTTGGTCTACGACACGACCGGCAACCCCACTGTTTCTGCCTACGTCAACGGCGACCCAACACCGGTAACGGCCACCGACACCTCCGGCAGCTTTGTCTTCAGTGCCCTCCATCTGGGTGGCTCTCGCGATTCAGCCTCCGGCGACCGGGACTGGGACGGCATGATCGACGAGGTCGCGCTCTGGACTCGCGCGTTGCCGTACAATGAAATCGCTGCGCTCCACGCGTTTGGGAGGACCGGCTATCCCCTGTACCACAATCAGGGCACGTTGTTTGTCATCAGGTAGACGTGCGGGGATCTGCACACGTACCGTGCGCCTTGCAGCCCGAAAGGTCCACTATGCGATATTCCGTTGGTTTTGCCCTTGCCCTCCTTGTGTCTCGTACTTGCCTGGCCACGGTTTCCCAGACGGTCGACTACGTCATCCACATCTCAGTAGATGGGCTGCGTCCGGACGCCGTCACCACGCTTGGTGCATCCGAGGTGCCGAACTTCTACCGGCTGAGAGCGGAAGGCGCCTTCACCGACAATGCGCGCACAGACCCCGATGTGACCGTCACGATGGCCAATCACGTTTGCATGTTGACCGGACGCGGACAGCTCGGGTCGGACGGCCACAACGTGACGCGTAACAGCGATCCGGGAGGTGCGGCCGGCCGGCTCGGAAGCGTCGGCATTTCGACAAACTCTGGGGAGTTCGTGCGGGGCACCGGTGCCCTTCGGATTGACGCGGGTGGTGGGGCCAATCACGTGGCCGTCAACGGCAGCCTGATCACGGCTCCGACCAACGCCAACACGATCACGGTTGCCGCGTGGTTCAAGTTTGAGGATCTGGGTGGGGACGGTTCGGACGCACGCAACTTCTTGTGGGAGACCGCCCCCGGCGCCTACCCTCTGTCGTTTGGCGTGCGAAGCGACACGGCGGACGTTCAGAAGCACACGCAGTGGTACACCCAGTCACCCGCCGTTGGAGGCGATGCTGAGAATCTCCCGGCAGTCGGAGACGGGCTGTGGCACCATGCCGTCGTCGTGATCGACGAGGGGGCCGACACGCTCGAGTACTACTTCGACGGGGAACTCGTCGACAGTGTCTCGATCCCCGGGCTGGTGCTCGAGCAGGCGGGCGCCGAACGGTTCAATATCGGCAGTCACCGCGCAGGAAACGGTTCTCGCAATTGGGACGGCTTCATCGACGACATGGCCGTGTTCGACCACGGTGTCGCATCCAATCAAGTTGCTGCCCTGTATGCCGGCACGCTCGACGTCATGTCCGTGACGGGTGGCAACGTGGTGGCCTACTGGCCCTTCGATGCGGACTACTCCAGCGAGACCAACAACCACCTCTACCAGGGCTCTGTGGTTTCGGGGACCGTCGTAACCGTACATTCAGACTGTGCCGCGGCCGGCGGCGATGCTTACGTCGAGAGCGTGTTTGACGTGGTTCATGACCATGGGCTCGACACGGGCTTCTACGCAGGCTGGAACGGGTTCAACTACCTGAACGTAAGCTGGAACGCGGACAACGGTGCGCCGGACATAGCGGGAGGGGATGACGGAACCGATAAGATCGACACCTACGTCCTTGTGACCGACGACGACCTCGCCGCCCAGACCACGACGTTCCTGGCCAACATGGCGGCTGCTCCCCACAACTACAGCCTGCTACACTGGCACAGGACCGACGCGGTTGGCCATGGGTATCAGTGGATGAGCGCCGAGTACCTTCAGGCGGTTAAGGAGACCGATGCCCAGTTGGGGCGTGTGCTGGAGTTCGTCGAAACGAATGCCGTTCTACAGGGCAAGACAGTCGTCATTCTGACAGCAGATCACGGCGGGCACGGCTATGGACACTCTGCAGCCTACATTGAATGTCATACCATTCCGCTCTATGTCTGGGGACCCGGCGTTGTGGGCGGAGACCTGTATCAGATGAACTGGGATACCCGCGCCGACCCGGGCAGGGCTCGTCCAGACTATACGCCTGCACCGCAGCCGATACGAAATGGCGATGTGGCCAACCTCGCGCTGGAACTACTGGGATTGCCCGCAGTGACCGGATCCTCGATCAACGCGTATCAAGATCTACGGCTGACGGAGCCGCCTGATGCTCCTCAGCCGGATGCTTCCGCTGTTCGTGCTGCGCGGGTTCAGGTGACGGGCACGGACAACGCCTCTACGGCCTATGCCGTTCTGAACGAGACTCCCCGATTCAACGTCAGTTTCGCCAACAACAACTTCGGTGACCATGAGCTATATAGCGATGGTGTTCGGCTGCTGCAAACCGATGGCGTGATTATGGCCTGCGGCAACGATGGCGGTGATAGCATTGCGCAGGTGGCGGGCGACCTGACCTACAAGGGCGGCGCCGATCCCCGCTACGACAATGGCATGGGTTTCTCCGCCGCGGACCTGTCGGGAAACGGCGAAAAGAACTTCGATTTCTCGTTCGCTCATTTCCCGTTCGATATGGGATGGATCGCGGCCCACGTCGATACGGACGGTACGATCCTCGCGGGACCGAATCTGCCGCCGGGCACGACGGTCACGAATTTGAGCACGGCTCCTTCGTGGCGAGGAGCAGGTCACTACGGGGTGCATATTCCCGGCGTCGATGCCCGGACCAACGGCCTGCTCTTTGTGGTTGGCGGAGAGAATGACAACAACGTTACCGTGGCGGGAGTTTTCGAGGACTCGGACGATGTGAATGTTGTCGCCGGTGAGGCCGCACTGGGTGACTGGCATGTCCAGATTCGAGATGCTTCGCACAACGATACCTCCAACGTCGGAGAAACCGGCACGTTCAGCTTCCTCTATTTGCCGGGCGACACCTTGAACCTGGTTGGGGGGAGGATTCAGGGGAATGGGGCGGTGTTACGGAGCGTGGGGACATTCTCTGGGTCAGATGGGGCATCAACCGGACAGGTCAAAATCCAGATCCCAGATGGCCAAGGCGGTTTCGTGTCAGACCAGGACGGAGTCTTGATCCTTACCTGCTCCGGTGTCATCGACAACATCAACAGCGGTAACAACCAGGACCCTGTCGATGGTAACGTCTTAAGTTGGACCTACGACGGTACGGATCAGCTCTTCGTTGTACACGCTTTCGATGCCCCTACCGGTAACGCCCAGGATGTCAGGGACTTCGTGTTCGCGTTTATCCCTTACGACGGTTCACTGCGTCTGCCGTCGCCCTCCTCCAGCGGAACGCTGATCATCGTCAGGTAGAAAGGGGCGGTGACGGTCCTATGACAACATGCGCCAAGAGTCGAGTTGCCGTTGCCGCGGTGCTTGCCGGTCTGTCTGGATGGCTCTCTACTTCAACGACCTACGGCGCCCTGAAGCACTACTGGCCATTTGATGCAACTCCGGAGGACGTTGTCGGGAGTGCGGATGGTCGCATCGTGGGTGCAGGCGTGTCGATCACAACAGGGGCGGGTAACTTCGTTCGTGGAAAAGGTGCCCTTCAGATCGACAGTAACGCGGGTGCGATGGGGTATGTCGACATAGCGCGGCCCTGCATTCAGCCTGGCCAGAAGGCGGTGAGCGTGTCGGCATGGTATCGCTACGAGGACATTGGCGGCGACGGATCTGACCGCCGGCGCTATGTGTGGTCCACCGTTCCTGACTATTCGTGCGAGTTCTCGATTGGCGGTGAGGATGATGGCGAGTGGTATTTTCGCACGATCCGGGGCCACGCATATTACGACAAGGCCGGTCCAGAGGTAACAGACGGACGTTGGCATCACGTGGTGCTCGTCTGGGATCGAACAACCAGTGAGGCACGGTACTATCACGACGGCGTCCTGCGAGACGTGCAGGCCACGACAGCCTGCAACCATGACCTCTCGGTCTCTACAGGTTTTCATATCGGTGACTTCCGTGATGGCAACGGAGGACGGAATTTTGACGGCTACATCGATGACGTGGCCGTGTTCGACCGTGTTTTGACGGACAACGAGGTCGAGAACATCTTCTACGGCGCGACGGTGCATGACCCGGGCCGCGTACCTGACTCCTTGCCCGAAGCCGCCCGCCGCGGGCGGGCAGTGAGTGCGCTCAGACGGGCACTGCCGGCGCTCTCGCGCTACACGGGGTCAGACGGTGTGGGGCTGAGCGTCTTGCGTGAGCGGTTGGACGGCATGCACAACCCGGTTCCATTGCGGGAGCGGATCCGGGGGGCCGAAGAACAGGTGCTCTCGCTCGTAGAGGTATACCACGCCGGCAGGGAGCCGGCGCCCGGGGTCGTGGCGGGACTCGGGACCGATCTCGCGCAGCTGAGCCGAGATCTCGAGTCACACTACGGCTGGCCCTTCTTCCGCGGCGGCGTACAAGGTCGCGCGACCGCCTCCACGTCCGTTGCAGCGTCTCCCGTTCGCCGCTGGGTGCACCGCCCCCCCCTGCCGCCCGTGCCGGCATGGCATGCGCCGGCTGCGGTCAACTGGTCAGCCGACTCCGGGCCGCTGAAGCCGACTCTGACCTTCGATCGCGTTTATCACACGACCCTGCAGAACGGCCGTCTCTACTATGGGTCGTCCGCCGATGATGCCGTCCACTGTCTCGATGCCGAGACGGGTGAGGAGCAGTGGGTATTTCACACCGAAGGCCCCGTGCGGCTGGCACCGGCACTTTATGGCGGGAACGCCTATGTCGGGTCGGACGATGGATGTCTCTACTGTCTCAACGCGACGGATGGTGCGCTGCGCTGGAAGTACAGGGCAGGCGACACTGACATGCGCCTGCCGGGCAACGGGCGGATGATATCCATGTGGCCCGTGCGTTGCGGCGTTGTTGTGGGCGATGGCCGCGTCTATTTCACCGCAGGCCTCTTCCCCAGACAAGGGGTCTACCTGTGCGCTCTCGATGCCCTCAGCGGTGCGGTGGTGTGGAAGCACTCGATCGACAGTTCGCCGCAGGGCTACATGTCACTCTCACCAGAGCGTATCTTCCTGCCCACCGGCCGGACGCCCTTTGCTACATTCGACCGCGCCACGGGGAAGTCGACCGGTGCGCTTGGTAAGAGCGCGTCCTGGGGCAGAAACCTGAAAGGCGGATCATACGCGTTTGTGTTGGGAAACGAGGTGGCGACCGGACCGAGCGAGGACGGGCACATCCACCTGTTCCGTTCACGCACAAGGGAGATCGTACTGCGCAGCGCGGGAAAGCAGATCATCGAAGCCGGCGCGCAGGTCTACGTGCTACGCACGCACAGCCTCGTGGCCAAGTCGCGGGAACAGTACCGTGCCGGCAAGCAGCAGGGCGAAAGCTGGAAGGCAGAATGCCCGGATGCCGAAACCATGGTTGTGGCCGGTGACGCGGTGGTCGTCGGGCAAAAGGGACAGGTGAGCGCATTCGATCGACGCACGGGGCGACTGCTCTGGCAACACGCCGTCGCGGGTCGTGCCGAGGGACTGTCGGTGTATGCTGAGTCCCTATACGTTTCGACCGACCGCGGGGACATCTACTGTTTCGGTGAGGATCCCGTATCGACAACAGGCGCGGCGACGTCCGCTGTGGACGTTGCGGCAGTCGAAATGCCGGCGGCTGATGGCGTAGAACGGGGCGTTGCCGACATGTTGGTCGAGCGTTCCGGGTTCCGGCAAGGATACGCACTTGTTCTCGACGCAGGAGACGGGAGCCTGTGCGCGGCGTTGGCAGCCGCGAGCGATTTGCGGATTATCGGGGTCGAGCGCGATGCCGCCAAGGTGTCGGCGGCACGCAAACGACTGAGGGCCGCGCATCTCTATGGCGACCGCGTGGTGATTCACCACATCACGGATGCGCGCCTCCCATACCGCCACTACCTGTTCAACCTGGTCACGTCGGGCGACTGGGAGGCGGGTGCAACACTGAGCCATGATGCCGCTGAGCTCCATCGTGTGTTGAGGCCCTGCGGGGGGCTACTGGCATTGCCCGTGCATTCTGGAGGGGAAGGGAGTACGTCGCTGGCCGCGTATGGGCGTATGCTTCCGGGATGGAAGGTCGCGGAGCATGGCCGGCTTCTGCTGGGAACCGCTCGCCGCGGCGTTCTTGCGGGCGCGGGTGCATGGACGCATTACTTCGGAACTCCCGGGAACAGCGCCTGCAGCGGCGACGACCTGCCGTTCACGCCGATGCAGACGCAGTGGTTCGGCCGACCGGGTCCCCGCTACATGTCGGACCGGCACCTGAAAGCGGCGCCACCCCTGTATGCAAACGGCCATGCCTTTGTTGGTGGACAGGACTACGTCGCCGGACTCGACGCGTACAACGGCACGGTTCTGTGGGAACGGTTTATCAAGGGCTCGGGTCGTGTAAGCGTTTCGCGCGATTGTGGCCCCATGGCGGCGACGGATGATCGCCTCTATGTGGCGCATGGCGGTTCCTGCTCGGCGCTCGCAGCCCGAACGGGTGAAACGGTGTTGGCCATGAAGCTTGACGATGGCAAGGACTGGGGATACCTGGCCGTTGTCGGCGACACCGTGGTCGGCAGCGAGATGGAGAGCGGATCGTCCTTCGATGCGGTGCACGCCGCGGCATCGCGGAAGAACCACCTGGCCCTGTACCACCGAGTCTCGTTCAAGGGCGAAGGTCCTTTCATCTGTAGTCGACACCTCTTCGCCAGGCGCACGCAGGATGCGCGTGAGCGCTGGCGTTTTACCTCGTCCGGCGTCATCATCAATCCGGCGATTGCGTGCTCCGGGGGCAAGGTCATCTTCGTGGAATCCACGGATCCGGCCGCCGGTGACCTCGGCACGCGGATTGAGCCGGGTCGTCTGCTGGGGAACGGCCAGACCCGGGTTGTGGCCCTCGACGTGGAGACAGGGAACGTGGTCTGGCAAACACCCGTTGATCTGCGAAAGGCGCAATGGTCCCTGTACCTCCTCGCCAATGACTCGCGCGTCGTTGTGTCCAGCTCGCGTCACGCTGAGATCGAGGGGAGGAAGCGAAACCGATATGACATGCAAGCCTTCGACCTGGCAAGCGGAAGGCCCGTATGGCACAGCACCGATAGGCCTTCGCATGACCATGAACTCGAAAGTGGACATGGCGAACTCAACCAGCATCCGGCGATGGTCGGCAACGTGATCTACAACACCGGGTTCGCGCGTTACCTGGACAGCGGAAAGCCCTATCCCGGATGGAAATGGACTAAATCGGGGAAGTGCGGTGTTGTGTCCATGTCGGGACAGGTCGCGTTCAGTCGCTACGAGGGGGGCCTGTACCCCGTCATGTTCGACCTCGAGACCGGCAAGCGCAGCGCACTAACGACAGTGTCGCGGCCCGGTTGCTGGATCAACACACTGGGCGTCGGCGGCATGGTACTAATCCCTGAGGCCAGCTCAGGCTGCACGTGTGGCTATTCGATTCAAACGTCGATTGCACTGTCGCCGCGTGAGACGTCTTTGAATCGCTGAACGGTTACTAGCAATGAAAATCGATTCCCTTACGCGGCCCGGCTTCCGTGCTGCCCGTCTGCGCGTGCTGGTGGCCAGCATGGTCTGCTATCTCACGTACTACACGGGGAGACAGTCTTTCGGATTCGCAATTCCCTATGTCGAAGAGGAGATCGGTCTCAGCAAGACTCAGTTGGGGTGTTTTGCCACCGCCCTGCTCTGGATATACGCGATCGGTGGACCGATCAGTGGTCATCTGGCAGACAGATACGGTGGTCGCCGTGTGGTGAGCCTAGGAGCCGCATTTTCCTGCGCTCTCAACTGGCTTGTCAGCTTTGGTACGGGTTTCTACAGCATGCTCATTCCCTGGACGGCAAACGGGTTTGCCCAATCGATGGGATGGGCGCCGGCAAGTCAAGTTCTCTCAAACTGGTGGGGACGGGACCACCGTGGGCTCGCATTCGGCCTCTTCACTTTTGCGGCCGGCCTTTCGTCCGTCGTTGCCTTCGTGTCTTCTCTGTTCATTCTGAAGACACTCGGGCTGAGTTGGCGTTGGATCTTCCGATTGCCCGTACTGCTGCTTCTCGTTGGGGGTGGAGTCTACTACGTCATCGTACGCAACTGCCCGGAGGAACTCGACTTTGCCCCTGTTGTGGACTCTGACGACAAGCATACCCCTCTACGTCAAGGAGTTGACACGCCGCAGGGCTATCTTAGCGTTCTCAAGAACCCTCGCTTTGTTGCCGCTTGTATCGGTGTCGGCTTTCAGAACGCCGCGCGATACGGATTGCTGCTGTGGGTTCCTGTTCACTTTCTCGGGCGGTCATGGGGATCGGCGAACACGGCGTGGATTAGCGTCGCACTGCCGGCTGGCATGGCCTTCGGGGCCGTAGCGGGAGGATGGGTTTCCGACAGCGTCTTCAAGTCAGTACGGTGGAAACTCATTTCGACTTTCATGTTGCTGGCGGCCGCAACAGCCACCCTCATGTATCTTCTGCCAGAGGGCCATGCCTGGGGCAGTACGGTCCTCTTCCTGTGCGGTTTCTTCGTCTATGGGTCTCAGTCCGCATTTTGGGCCCTGTGCCCAGACCTGCTCGGCACCAGGAACGTTGGGACGGGCGTCGGCATCATGAACTGCTTTGCATACGTGTTTGCGGGGATTGCGTCTCCTTTGATCGGAGGGATGATTGAGGCGTTTCCCGTGATTGACTCGGCCACGGGCATATTGACGGACAACACGGCACTTGTCTTCCCCGCCGTGGCGGGAGCCAGTGTAGCATGCGCTCTACTAGCCCTTCTGATCCGCCGTTGAGTCTGCAAAGCGACCGGATGTGCGTGTTTCAGCCCACAAGGTCTCGCGTGTTGTTCGGAGCAATTACCCCAGTGGGGCTCCTGCCCTTTGGTCGAGCATGACGCGTAACCTCCCGTCTGACAAACCCTTGCACGATCTGCTGTTCCCGCGATTTGTGCGCCGGATGGCGTGACCAGAAAACGGGCGTACCGTATCGTCACATTTCGTGGCGGCGATTTTGTACATCGAGCTGCGGCGTTTGAACCTGTTGCGGGTCGAGAGTCGCTCTTCACAAACCTCGGATTGCAGCGGACTTAGCGACACGCATCTTGTGGATCGCACAGAGGACGCGGACGTCGAGCGAGCATTCAACGTGATAGTTTGTTTGGGAAGACACGTCGGGACCCAGCGGCGGGCGGTGTGTCCGTTCGATGGCCCTCACCCTACCATCACTTGCGCTCCCTGCCTGGGACGAGGTCTCACTCGAGCTCGCACGCCTCCGCTCCCTCTCCCCAAAGCCATCATCCGTCCAACGTTCTCCGACTCCCACCGACGGTGGTTCGCCAGAGCCAACGCAATCACAGAGTCATCGTGATACCCCGACGGTGCCCCATAGGAAATCCGCCCCGCCCCCGAGATCACATACTCGAACCGCTTCATCTCATTCGTCAGAGTGTCCCATTCCCCACCGGCTCCGCCGGGCACCGTGGCGGAGCCTCTGGTGCCCGGCCAGGTGATCCTTCGCTGCTCCACCGCTACGATCAATCGTTGTATCAGCTCCACCTTGCTCCCCGCCGTCAGCTTGAACGGCTCCACGTCGGCGTACACCCGCTTCAGATCATCATAGATCGGATCGCCCAGCCCCGTCGCATCCAGGATCAGCCGTCCCCTGTACCGGCTCACAAACTCGAGTATCCGCTCCCGCTGTATCGGCCAGTCCAGCTGATTGAACCGGTCTATGGCGAAGCACCGCCCCGTCTCCGCGTCCATGGCGATCAGCACCGTGAAATCCGTATGCTTCGCCACGTCACACCCGATCACTACGTCTCGCACCTTGCCAGGGTGGGGAATGTCCGCATCTCCAACAAGGCAGGCATCCACATTCCGGAACACCCCGGCCGAGTCCTCCAGGAACTCCGCCATGTACTCCTGCCGGAACACGTCCTCCGGCAGCGTACGCTTCGCATCCTCCCATTCGGATTCCGGGAAGTACGGAGAAGCCTTGCTCGGGAAAACGAAGCTGGCGTAATCATTCTCGAACGGATCCAGCCCGCGGGTGTGCAGATCGTAGAACCAGTTTCGCCCCTTCGGCGTGCTCACAAACACCGCCCAGCCCAGCGTCTGCGAGATTGTCGGGCGCAACACGTACTGCCAGACCTTCTTCGGGACCGATGCGGCCTCATCGATCACAAGCCCCTGGAACCCGTACCCGCGGATGTTGTCCGGGTTGTCGGCCGACAGGAACCAGATCCGTACGGGCCCGGCCGGCCCCGCGAACTCCACCCTTGCCGGCGCCCGACCAACCACCTTCACAAACCCATCAGCGATTGTCCGGAACGCCTCAATACCACGATCGGCGACATTGTACGTCGGTGCCACCCATCCGTAGTCGCCACCCCGTTCACAACCGCCCCGGTCAAGCAGCTCTGCCGCCAGGCACAACGTTTTCCCGAACCGCCGCCCCGTACACACTGTACGAAACCGTACCCCGCGCGCTTCATGGATCTTCCGTTGCGCGGGGTGGGGTTGATAATTCAGTGTGACAGCCATGAGTTATCCATCCCCATTCGCGCTATCAGCGTCATCCGCGGGCAGTTGTGGCAACTGCCTACTGCCCCCTGCCAACTGCCCACTGGCCTCGCTCGGCCCCAGCAGCGACTGCCACCGGATCACACCATCATGGTCGAACGACAGCTTGGCCTCCCGCGGCAGCAGGGGCATGATGATTGACCGGAAGAACCGTACCGGATCGTCCAGCAGTTCCGACTCCAGTGCCTTGATCAGTGCCCGTTGGTTCTTCTTCTTTGCCAGCATCACATCCAGTGCGGCCAGAGCCTGAACTCGCCCGCCCGTCGACCCACGCGGTCGTCCCGTCGGATTCCCGGATTCACCTGGTTGAAACTGAGCCATAGTTGCCTCCCTACACCCCAGTCCCAAAATCAACCGGTTTCCGCGTTGCCACCGTATTCCCCCCGGCGCCCATCGTGTGCCGTCCGGATCTCCGCTTCGCTGCGTTCCG
>CAZKRK010000198.1:0-13932 GCA_964555035.1 uncultured Victivallales bacterium
GGTTGGCGCTACAACTGGAACTCGAGCGACAGCGATCTCTCCTGCAGCGGGTGGGCCCTGATGGCGCTGCGATCGGCCAAGCTGAACGGCGCGGCGGTTCCCGACAAGTCGATTGCGGATGCCGTGCGCTACATCATGCGCAACGGGGACGAGACACGGGGGATGTTCGGCTATCAGAATCCCGCATCGCACCACGTTACCCTGACCGGCGCCGCACTGCTCTGCCTGGAGCTGACGGGGCATCACGGCCAGGACATTACCCGGCGCGCCGGGGACCACATTCTCAACGTCCATGAGCAACTTCCGCACCAGGGCCATGCCGCCTATGGCGTGTACTACGCGGCCCAGGGCACGTTCCAGTTGGGTGGCAAGTACTGGAAACGCTTTGCGCCGTGGATGTACGAGACCTACCTGCCGCGGCAGAGAGATGACGGACGCTGGGAAGGCGGCCAGGGCAGCACCTACACGACCGCGATGACCATCCTCGCCTTCGCCGTCCCGTACCGGCAGCTGCCGATTTATCAGCGGGATGAGACCGTGGGGAGTGAGGAGTAACCTGGGCGGCCTCCCGCAATCCGACCCCTCACCCGGCCCGCTCCGCGTGCCGACCTCTCCCCCAAGGGGAGAGGTGGGAGGCGCGTCATTCACCGGTCCGGGGGGAGAGGTGGGAGTGCGCCATTCGCCCCATATCCGGCAGTTCAACTGCTCCGCAGTTGACGCCATGACTCGCAACGCATTGAACAACAGTTGTTTATGCGTATTCGCTTTTAGCACGAAGCTCGCACCCGCTGGGTGCGGATTAAGGCGAAAGATTAGGGTGGGCCTCCCTCTTTCCTTAATCTTTTGCCCCAATCCTTCGCCCTAATCTCCCCGTAGAGGTAGCCCAACTGCTCTTTCTAGGTTCACCGGCCCCAAGGGGAGAGGCGCGAGCACGCCATTCACCTCTCCCCTTGGGGGAGAGGTCGGCACGCGGAGCGGGCCGGGTGAGGGGTCGGGTGGCGAGATGCCCGCAAGACGTCTAGGATTGACTTATGTCGCATCAGGCCGTATGGAAGTCGTGGTGAGTGTCGAGCCAACGATCCGAGGTGGAGTTCTGAGCGGCAGAAGTGACAGGCGTCTTCCCGAAGGCATCTCCGAGTGGGAACACTCCCTTCGGATCGACGACTTCTGGCGGATCCCGGGAGGCGATTCCTTTCGCCCGTCGCGTGACATCGTTCATGCGCTCATCGAGCGGGCCGTGACGACGGGTTACCTTCCGGCGGACTTTCCGCCGACCGGGGGACAGCTCCTTTTGCCCGACGAAGCTCTCCGGCGCCGGCGCGAAGTGGCGGAGTGGATGGACGTCAACGGCAAGGCCGTGGTCGGCCCTGTCCGCGATGCCGGATGCGTCGGTCGACTGCGCTATGCGAAGAAGGAAGACCGCCTCTACGTCTTTATCGTGCCCCGGACCGGCGAGGGGCGCCCGCCCGAGCGCGTTCGGCTCACGTTGTGGCGTCCGGCCGAGGGAAGCCGCGTGATGCTCCTGGGATCGGCGGCGCCGCTCGAATGGACCTCCGTTCCGGAAGGGGTGGAGGTGTCGGTTCCGACGGCGGGACTGCCGTGCGATTTTGCCTGGTGCCTGGAGATAACCAAACCGATTTGCGACAGACAAGGAGGGAACCGATGAGAGACATTCCGGTCATTGCAGTTGAAGGAACATCGCTGGCGGAGACCTACGAGAAGGCCCTGATCGCGTTGCACGAACACGGCGCGCGTTTCAAAACGCAATACGACAAAGAGGGCGATCCGCTCAGTCTCGACTGCACGATGAACATGACCATTCGTGAGCCCATGACCGATCCGATGATCCACCAGGCCTTTCCCGGCGGTCTCACCGACCTGCGGGAATACGTGTATGAGCTCGAGGGGCTCAAGGATTCCTGGACAAAGAACATCAACGATCCCGGCGATACGCGCTGGGAGTACACGTATCACGGTCGTCTTCAGAACTACGGACAGTGGAAAGAGCTGGTTGAGACCGATTCCGAGACGCATTCGCAGGTCGTTGGTCCATACTGCGTGGACCAGATTCAGCACGTGATCGACAAGTTGGTGGCGCAGCCGTTCACGCGCCAGGCCCAGATGATTACCTGGATGCCCAATCTTGACCTGGACTGCTTCGATCCGCCCTGCCTGCAGTCCCTTTGGTACCGCATCATGGAGGACGACGACGGTTCGTTATGGCTGAACACCAACATCCGGTTTCGGAGCAACGATGCCTGGCAGGCCAATTTCATGAACATGTTCGGTTTCACGATGTTCACGGAAGAGGTTGTTGCGGACGGCATCGCGGAGAAGCTCGGCAAGCCGGTCGGACTGGGGCGCCTGAACTGGCATGCCGACTCTTTTCACATCTACGGCAAGGACATCGAACAGGCGCGCGCGCGTCTCTTTGACCGCGTCGACAGCACGGACTTCGCCAGTCGCGTAATGAACTTCCACGACGACATGATCCAGGAGATCTATCACGAGGAAGAGGCCGCGATCGTCAAGAAAATCGAAGACATGAGCGCCAAGCTGCGCGAGCAGGATGGGTGAGAACGTCCAACATCCGGAACATTGAGCACTTCAGAAGGTCTTCCGCATGTGCGAGGGGGGGATGCGCATGACGATGCGGTACTTGGCGACGGTGCGGCGCGCGATCTTGATGCCCTTCTCTTTCAGCTTTACCACGATTTCCTGATCGGAGAGGGGATGGTCCGGGTCTTCGTGGGCCACGAGGTTGGCGATCATGTCTTTGACCGTCTTGTTTGAAACCTGTTCGCCGCTGGTGGTCTTGATGCCCGGCGTGAAGAAGTACTTCATTTCGTAGAGACCGGCGGGGGTGCGCATGTACTTCCCTGCCACCGCGCGGCTGACCGTTGTCTCGTGGACGCCCACGCGTTCGGCGACTTCCGCCATCGTCAGCGGCTTCAGATGGGATACGCCGTGGTCCAGGAAGCCTTCCTGGCTACTGACGATTTCGGTCGCGATCTTATGGATCGTTTTCTGGCGCTGATGAATGCTCTTTATCAGGAACGCGCCGGAACGGATCCGTTCGCGAATGTAGGACTTCACTTCGGCCTTCGTGTTCGGGTCGCTCAGCAGCTTCCGGTAGTGTCGACTGATGCGGACGTGCGGAAGCTGGTCGTCGTCCATGATGATCACGTATTCGCCGTTGACCTTCTGGACGACCACTTCCGGCAGGACGTAGGTTGCGACTTCGTCCGAGTAGGCCCGGCCCGGTTTGGGGTCCAGGGTCGAAATCAACCGCGCCGCCTTTTGCACGGCGTCGAGCGGCTCCTTGAGGGCCTTGGCGATATCCCCGATTTTGCGCGCCCCGAGCTTGTCGAGATACTGCTCGATGATTGCCCTGGCCAGGACGTGGTTACCGAGCCGCTCCAACTGGATCAGCAGGCACTCCTTGAGGTCGCGGGCGCCCACGCCGGTGGGATGGAACTCCTGGATTACCGAGAGGATGTCTTCCAGGTGCTCGATGTCGCAGCATGCGGACTCGGCCAGCTCCTCGACGGATTGGGTCAGGTAACCGTCGTCGCTGATGCTGCCGATGATCAGCTCGCCGACCTGGTGGTCAAGATCGGGGAACTCGGCCATGGCCAGTTGCTCGAGAAGGTGTTCCTGGAGAGATTCACGCTGTGGAATGGAGTCCATCAGGAACTGCCGCTTCTGGTCGTCCGCAACCGAGTAGGAAGTGTTCTGCAAGTCCTGGAAGAAATAGTCGCGCCACTCCTCGTCGAGCTTGGCCAGGGCTTCGAACTCCTTGTCGAACTCCATTTCGTTGAGATTCTCGTTTTCGCCCGGCTTCCCGGGTTCGATCTCAATCTGGGGCTGCTCGTTGATGACTTCTTCAATGGTCGGGTTCTGTTCGATCTCCTGTTGAACCATTGTGCGGAGTTCGAGAATCGGCACCTGCAGCATCTCCAGCGACTGGCGCAGTTGGGGCGCCAGTATCATCTGGAGCTGTTGCGATTGTGACAGCGATAACGTTTGCTGTGGCATTTCCTTCCGACCTCCGCTATACCGTGTGACTGTAGCGGGTATGAGACGTTACTCAAGCAAAAACGGTTGCGTGTCGGGTGTGGCGTGTCGGGTGTCGGGGCAGAGCAGAGTGGCGTGTTCAGTGCCTTGGCCCTGAGATACCGTCGTGGAGAACAGGAGGAGTGTGTGGCGGATCTTCAGTGGGCCGGATTTGCAATCCGGCCGCGGGAGAGTTGAGCATGCCGTTGAGAACGGGAAGCCCACGGCCAGAGCGTTCTCCAGTCATGCTCATCACTCTCACGGCCGGATTGCAAATCCGGCCCACTGAAAATCCGCCACACGTGTTCGTGGGATGAGGATTTGTGTGTTGGCCAGTGGGAGTACGGGGAACTGTGTGTACGTGGCGTCGCCGTCTACGGCGCTGCTGATTGATGCCGGGCTGAGCTGCAAGAGGACCGAGGAGCGTTTGCAGGCCATCGGGACATCGCTGTCGAGTGTGTCCGCGGTCTGCTTGACGCACGAGCACGATGACCACCGTTCTTCGCTGGGGGTGCTTCACCGCCGCTACGGCGTGGCACTGTACGCCAACGGCGGCACGGTCGATGCGATCCAGAACCACGGACGTGATGCCGAACTGCCCTGGACCGTGTTCACGACGGGGGCGGGTTTTGACGTCGGCGATCTGCATCTCGAGCCGTTTTCCGTGCCGCACGACTCCTATGATCCGGTCGGGTTCGTTGTCAGCCACGGCGACTCCCGCGCCGGAATCGTGACCGATATCGGTTCGTCGACCGGGCTGGTTCGGCAACGGTTGCGGGGCTGTCACGTGCTGGTGCTCGAGTCCAACCACGACGTTGACATGCTGCAACAGTCTCCGCGCCCGTGGTCGCTCAAGCAGCGCATCGCCGGGCGACAGGGCCATCTCTCCAACGCCCAGGCCGGTGAGCTACTGTGTGAAATCGCCGAGCTCGGCCTGCGCACCGTGTTTCTCGCCCACCTCAGTGACGACTGCAACTCCCCGGCCCTGGCATGCAATACGGTCAAGGAGCGTCTCTACAGTGCCGGCCATGAACACGTAGCCGTCAAACTCACCTACCGCGACCGCGTCAGTGACGTGGAGGAGTGGTAGGTTCAGAGGTCTTCACTTCCGGGAGATTGGTCCGATGCCATCGATCCGTCGGGACTGCGCGAAGTCCCTGGCGGGATGTGGGATGTGGGATGTGTGGATGTGTGGATGTGACAAGGACACCGCGGGCCTGCCCATTACCTCCGGACTGTGAAGACCATCTCAAACAACAACCAAAAGGTGTCAAACGGAAATCAGGACGGGACATAGGGTCAGAACTGACAGCACGTTTTCTTAATCTGATTCTCTCTCTTGTAGGGGGTTGGCCATGTCTTGGCCTTCTCCCCCGTTTTCCTGCCTTTTCGGTTGACGATAGCGGGCGACGATAGGGGTGGACGATTGGGATGCTCTCTACTCGTTGTCCGCTCTCGTCGCCCGCTATCGTCCACCTCTCCCGGTTTTCATTCTTTTCATAGAACTCTTGACACCACCGGGGAGAGAGTAAGGGAGAGAGTAAGGGGGGCACGTTGACACCCGTCCCGGGAACTCCTGAAACAGCCGCGCGGCTGCGGCAAAGCCGGTGCAGTGGAGAGGGCACAGACGTTCGATGCTGAGCTCACGTAGAGCTTCAATGGTTCTTTCCATCCGTGCGACATTGGCCGAGACAAGATGTGCTCCGCCGATCACGGTGTGGATCCGGCGTCCCGACAGAAGCTCCCTGATGTGGTGCAAGGTGTTCACGATTCCGGCATGCGCGCAGCCCAGAATAACCACGACTCCCCCGGGCGTCTCGAGAAACGCGGCCTGGTCATCGTGCAGGTCATCCGGTACAAGGCACCTCTCGTCTCTGAAGAAGGGGCCGCCGGTATCTTCGAAGTCGGTGCGTCGTGGGATTGGTCCTGTTACCCAGAGTCCTTCGCAGACTTCCGTGGGAGACTTCGTGATCCTGACTCTTGAGCTGTGCAGCAATGCCGATCGCGGTCCCTCCGGCATCCCGATTGAGCGGCTCGTGCCATCGGAGTTGCGGGCATACTTGGCAACCAGCGCGTCGTCGTGCAGGAACACCGGGCACGAGCGGTCGTTGGTGGCGTCGAGCGCGGCTCCCAGACCGCCCGTATGATCGTAGTGACCGTGGCTGACAACGATCGCATCCGCGGTGCCAAGGTCGATCCCGAGGCGGTCCGTGTTGTGGAGGAGCACGCTGCCCTGCCCCGTGTCGAACAGGATCCTTCGAGAGTTCACCTCGATCCAGAACGCGAGGCCGTGTTCCGCAAGCAGCCCTTGCCTCCCGGCCGTGTTTTCGACAAGCACAGTCAGTCTAGTCACGTTCATGATTGCGCCCCGGCTCCTACTGGTCTTCCGTTAGTGGCCCAACCGGGCGGGGGGCGCAAGAAAAAAGGGGCAAGAAATCCGGCTCAGCCCTGTGCAGGAGATGATAGGTAGACCCCATCCGAAAAGGGTCGCGCGGGTTTCGCGGCGCGTAGAGGAGCGATTAAGTAGAAAGATCAGGTAGATAGATTAAGTATGCTGCCCATCGACTCTTAATCTATCTACCTAATCTTTCTACTTAATCTCCCTCCCCAATTTTGCGGCGTCCCCATTTTCCTGGCGTTTCAGAGCAAAATCGACCGCCGACCCTTTTCGGACAGCCTCCAGGTAGAAAGATGGGATGGTAGAAAGACGATACAGTCAGTTCTCCCATCTTCTTACCTTTCCGTTTTTCTACCTATGCCACACATTCCTCTGCCGGCGCCTCCCCCAGCCGCGACATTGCTGTTCGAAGACTGCCTGTACTGCAAGGCGGTGTACAGGGAATGCACATTCCCTGTACTGTTCTGCGCTTCCCATTCCGACAGGGAGTGCGGTAAGATCCATCGCGCGGGAAGGCACGGTTCATGCATACGGAGCAACAGCGGCTCGTTGTACCGTGGCGGACTCGTGCCATGCGAGGGCACTGAGTAGTGGAAGAGATGAGTGAGGATCTGGATACAGTATTGGCGACCGGCAGTGAGCGGGACCCAACCGCCCAATCGTCACGGCCGGTCACTTTGCTTGCCCGCTTGTGCCAGGTATTCGGTTCGTTGACCTTGGTTCTTGGGGTCGTTTGCTTCATCCCCGACCGTGAAGGGGTCGACTTTGGTCCACTGGGTTCGGCGTCCCTTTTCGTGCTTATTGCGTGCTTCGGGCAAGCCGTCTTCGTTCCGCTCACGGCGATTGCGGCCACTATCGCGGCTCTTCGGATACGGTTTTCAAAACGGCAGTTTCGGGGTTGGCGGCAGATCTGGCTCGGAATCGGTTTCGGTGCGTCCGGATATGCCCTGACATGCGTCTGGGAGTGGTTACAGTAGCCTGAAGGAGGAGAGTCCATGTTTTTTCAACTATTTGCGGTTATCGTCATCGATGCGCTGATTCTCTGCGTTACATTGCGTTTGCTGGCGAAGCACGAGGCGGACTACAGCTTTCCGAAGTGCGCGATGGTTGTTTCGCCTATCGTGGTGGCCCCGCTGATCCTGGCGGCCGTGCTGGCGCCGCATCTGCCGCCCGTGCTCGTGCTGGTAGCGGTGCCCCTGCTGCTGATTCCCTTTGCCATCTACATGGTGTCGAAGTACTGCTGGCTCTCATGGCCCAAGGCCATTCCCGTTGTCGTGGTTTTGTGCGTGGGGCACACGCTGCTGAGCCTGGGGATCGCGGCCGCGCGCCGTGAGCTCCACAAATCTGTCAGGCCCGTCGAACGCAAACAACCGGCAAAGTCGTCTCGCGAGGCGCGTGCCAGGGAGGTGGAGGCACAATCGGATCGCGCGGCCAAGCCCCCGGACCGGCCCCCGTCGCCGCGTCGCACGCCATCCGCCCGTGACCGCCTGCTCGCGGAGGCGGGAGCCCGCATGGCGGGGCGGCTGTCCGCAGGCGATCAGCTCGGCGCACTCGCGAAGGCTGCCGGCGGTGCCGGCAACATCGTCATGGATTCCGCGTCGTTCCGCTGCGCATCGTCTCGGTCTGATTGGGACGCGACGTTGACGCTCGCCGTGCGGGTTCCGAAAGCGGGTGAGCAGACGGTCCAGGGACTGCTCGATCAGCTCAAGGACGATCCGGCTTTCCGCGCGCCGTGGCGGGTGGCCGTGACGTCCTTTGCCGCCGACACGTCTCCCGGCGCCTCGCGGGAGGCGCGCACCGCCGTGATCGAGTGCGCCTTGCGTGCGCCTCGCAGCCTGCCGGCGGGCGGGGCCGGGACTTGCTCGGACGACGATGTTCGGTTCGTGAAAGAGAGCGTACTTGCACCGACGCACGGCAATTACCTGTTGCCGGCGACGGAGGAGGTCAAGAAGGCGGCCGCCGCCGTCAGTCTGGCTGTCGAATCCGTGAAGGAGATGGGGATTTTCCCTTCGCCCGGAGGGAAAGGCGCGCCCGCCATGGAAAGCTATGCCGTCAGGGTGTCGGGGGCGTGGACGTTGGCGGATGCGGCTCGCCTCGTCGGTACGATCGAGGAGAACCTGTTGCTCCAGGTTCAGGCGATGGACGTGAGACAGCAGCAAGGGACCAGAGGAATGGCGGTGACCGTGGACGTCGCGTGGCCCGTCTGGCGTGAACCGGCCAGGGCGGAGGCCGTTCTTCTTCCGTAGGACGGTCCTCCGGGCCGTCCCGCGAGCCATAGGTGAGGCAAGTGTGAGAGAGTGTCGAGCGAAGCACTCCAACTCTCGCTCGACTGCCGCCGCGACTGTCTCAAGGACGGCGCGGAGCACCGTCCTACGGCGAACCGCGCTGTAACTCTCTCGGCCGGGTCACGGGGAGGGTGACTTCGTGGTTGTCGCAGGTGCGAAGGCAAGAAGGAGAACCCACTGACGGGTGTGTTCGCGCAATGTCTCCATTTTTCTGCCACCACGTTTTTCCGGCCGTGCAGCCCTTGGGTTGCGGGCGATGCCGGCATTGGGAGGAGGGGCGAGGGCGCATCTGCGATTTGTTGCACTTGCTGGCGGCAAGATCGGCGTAGAATGCGAAGAAGGCAAGGGCTGCACATTCTGGTTTGAGCTGCCGGTGCACTGAAATTCTGTCCCCAGCCGTTTCGTTAGTCGTCCCCTACTCGACCAAGCACGTCGTTTGAGAAAAACTGTAATTGTGTACATAAAACTCAACTCACCGACGTCAGGTCAGCGCGGTTGCACCTACTTGTCGATGCGAAGTCGCGTCGCTTTGCGTCGTCCAGTATCGACAGGTTTCGACTTGCACACGAATAGAGAATATGTAACACTCATTCCGTAAGAAAAGCGAAGAACCATACTGAACCGACTTTCCCGAGCCTGGTCTCTTCTTCCTTGTGGAGCGGCCTACGACATCTTGTTCTCTGTGCTTTCGGCTGTTTCTGACACCAATTCGAGGATCTGCAACGTGAAACGATGGACAAACCCTGCCATGATCGCCGTGGGGACACTGCTGGGTTGCAGTGTTCATGCACATGACTACTGGATCGACCCCGGCGATTTCCGGCCTCCGGTTGGAACGGAGATGACGGTGCAGTTGTGCTGCGGCCACAGCTTTCCAAAGGCGTCCGTCGACACTCACGGCCATCGCGTTCTCGACAGCCGGGTGGTTTTGCCGGAAGGCGCCGCGGTCGCGCTGAAGACCGAGGATTCGAGTGAGAGCCTGTCGGCGGCATTTGTCTTCAAAACCAACGGAACACACATGGTTTGCCTGGCCCTGGCGCGCTCCGGCGAGAAGGAGCCACGCTATTGGACGAGGGCGCTCGTTGCGGCGGGTGGCGAGCCTCGTGCCGGGCATGAACTACGGACGGGGGAGGGCATGGAGATCATTCCCGGCACCCCGCTGCGCGAGCTGCGTGTCGGCGACAAGCTGCCGCTGTCCGTCGCCTACGACGGCCGCACGATCCGGGCACTGGTGACGACTGCCCGGGAGGATGGCACGGTCAGCCACATCCGTTCGACGCCGCGGCGGCCGGCGATGGTGAAGATCGCGAAACCGGGGAAGTACCTCGCCGTTGCTTCCGTTGCGGGCAAGAAGTGCTCGCTGACGTTTGTGGTCGCGCGCCCGGGCGGCGGAGGGGCGGGTGGTGACTAGTCTGCCGCTCGGATCCATCTCTGCCGTCGTGCTGCTTGTGTTGTTGTTGCCGGCAGCCGTGACACGACGGGCATCGCGACGCTTCGCGTCGGTTGCGGCTGCCGTCCTCGTCGTTGCCGGTGTCGCCGCGTGGAACGTGTGTCGCGTTGAATTGAGGCCGTTCAGGCGGGGGGCGATTGAGGTCCCGGAGGAGGCCGAGGCCAGGGAGATTTTTGCCGCGCTGCACAGAAACGTATACCGCGCGTTTGATTTCGAGACTGAGGACGCTATTTATGATGCGCTCGCCCGCGGCGTTACCGGAGAGCTGCTGGACGACATCTACGAAGATATCTATTGCAGCCTCGTCGATCGCAGTCATGGCGGCGTGCTGTGCAGGATCGAGAACATTGAGATACTGCGTAGCGAGCTGCTGCCGGTCGCGGAGGACTTCGATGGCGCCCGCTTCAGAATATCCTGCGATTGGCGTGTGTCGGGGGTGGTCGAACACTGGAGTCATTCGCATCGCCGCGTCAATGACTACAGCGCCGTCTACACGCTTGAGCCTGTCGAGGGAGAGTGGAGAATCTCGGGCGTCGAAATGCGCGATCGGAAACGGGTCATAGGGAAGACACCATGAGCCCAAACGCAATAGAGATCAGCGACCTCACTTTCCGTTATGAAGCTGACGGTTTCGAGTTGAACGTTCCGGACATGGCGATCCGGCAAGGCGAGCAGGTCGCGGTCGTTGGCGCAAGCGGCTGCGGTAAGACGACTCTGGCATACCTTATTGCCGGCATCCACGTTCCCTCCGCGGGTCGCGTCACCGTCGCGGGACACCGGGTCTCCGATATGAGCGATGAGGCCCGCCGCGACTTTCGGATTTCGAACGTCGGCTTCATTTTTCAGGGATTCGAGTTGCTCGAGTATCTTCGCGTGGAAGAGAACATCGTTCTCCCGTACCTCGTCAACGTCTCGCTCGCGCTCGATGACGAGGTCCGCCGGCGAGCGCGTTCTCTCGCCGAGACCGTAGGCATCGGCAACAAGCTGGACAAGCGTCCGGGCGAGCTCTCGCAGGGCGGGAAGCAGCGCCTCGCTATATGTCGTGCGCTGGTTACCGCCCCGAGGATCATCATGGCCGATGAACCGACGGGCAACCTCGATGTCGGCAATACCGACACAACTATGCAGCTCATCCACAGGCAGGTTCGCGATTGCGGGGCGACTTTTGTGATGATCACCCACGACCGCGGTCTGCTTGACCAGTTCGACCGTGTGATCGACCTCGAAACGCTTGGCGGGGAGAAGGCGTCATGAGAGGAATCCTGCTCCTGACGTGGCGATACGTTGCCTTCAACAAGGTGAAGAGCGCGATTATGATCGTGTGTCTGACGATCACCCTGTTCCTCCCGCTCGCGGCGCACGTGATGATTCACCACTACGAACACGACCTGATGGCGCGGGCGAGGACTACGCCGCTGATTGTAGGTGCAAAAGGCAACCGCTATGACCTGGTCCTGAAAAGCCTCTACTTCACGGCCGAGACCCCGGAAGCGGTAACCATGGCCGAGGTCGACGCCGTGAACCGCGACGGCCGCGCAAGGGCGATACCCCTGCACATCTGTTTCACGGCCAGGGGAAAGCCCATCGTGGGCACCTGGCTCGACTATTTCGATTTCCGGGACCTGGCCGTGGCCGACGGTACGCTTCCTGTTCTGCTGGGTGACGCGGTGCTCGGGCATGCCGTCGCCGCGGAACTGGAGCTTGGCCCCGGCGACGCGATTCTGACCGATCAGACCAGTCTCTACGACATCAGCGCCGTATATCCGCTGAAGATGCACGTTGTCGGCGTGCTGGCGCCGTCCGGGTCCCCGGACGACCATGCGGTTTTTGTCGATATCAAGACCGCCTGGGTCATCGAGGGTATTGGTCACGGCCATACCGACCTGACCGAGACCGATGACGCGTCGATCATTCTGCGCAAAGAAGAACAAGAAGTCGTTGGCAGTGCCGCGGTGGTGGAGCACACCGAGATCACCGACGACAACATCGCCAGTTTCCATTTTCACGGTGACATGGCCGACTTCCCCGTCACGTCAATCATCGTCGTGCCGGACAGCGAGAAATTCGCCACAATCCTCAAGGGGCGTTACAGCGTGTCGCCCATGGAGCAGTCGCTCGAGCCGGTACGGGTTATCGAAGAACTGATGGGAATCGTGTTTCGGGTAAAGCGCTTCTTCGACGCCAATTTCGCGCTGATCTGCCTGACGACATTTCTTTTCATTGTCCTGGTCGTGATGCTTTCCCTGAGAATTCGCAGGCGTGAAATGGAAACGATGTTCAGGATCGGATGCAGCCGGTCGACGATGGTCAAACTCCAGCTGGCTGAGCTTGGCATCGTGTTGCTGGTCAGCCTGGCGATGGCCGCGGTTCTGTCGGGGCTGCTGCTTCGGTACGCCCCGCGGCTGGTGAGTGTCGTGTAGGCGCGGGAATTCGTTCTTGTGGCCACTACAGTGGGCCGGATTTGCAATCCGGCCGAGAGAGAGGCGAGCATGGGACGAGAATGTCATGACCCCTGGGCGCGCTATTCTCGGCAACATGCGACAACTCTCTCGCGGCCGGATTGCAAATCCGGCCCACCGCGGATCGTACGGTTGCCAAAACGGCAGGAATGGGAGGCTGGCTATGCATAGCAGATACGGAATGTGGTGGATGAGTCGGATCGTCGCCGTCGTTTTTCTCGTCGGCATGTTTGGTTCGGGGTGTGGCAATGAGGATCGGCAGAGTGGTGTAGAGCCCGCAAGACCGGTTGTCTACACGACGTTCTATCCGACGAAGTACTTCACGGAGCGCATTGGCGGCGATCTTGTCGACGTCGTGTGTCCCGTACCCGCGGATGGGGATGCCATTTTCTGGGAACCGGACAGAGAGACCGTGCGGGCATATCAGCAGGCAGACCTGGTCGTCGTCAACGGTGCTGAGTTCGCCAAGTGGGTGCGCAAAGCCAGTCTGCCGGAGCACCGCGTCGTGAATACCGCCCAGCCGTTTGCGGACGAGTTTATCACGTATGAACATGCCAGGGTACACAGTCACGGCAAGGCAGGGGAACACGCTCACGAGGGCCTTGACGGTCACACGTGGGTCGACCCGGTCAATGCCGTCGCCCAAGCCGACGAGATCAGGAAAGCCCTGGTCGCGCGATTCCCGGAACACGAGGCTGAATACGAGAGGCGTTTCGCCGCGCTCGAGGAAGATCTGAATGCCCTCGACAAGACGCTGAAGGCCTACCGGGCCGCCTACACCAACCAGCCGCTCCTGGCGTCCCATCCGGCCTACAACTACATCGCAAGACGCTACGGCTGGAACATCGAGAACCTCGATCTGGACCCGGAGGAGATACCGTCGGAAGAGACCATCCGGGGAATCGGGGCGACGCTCCGCAAACACCCGGCCAGGTACCTGATCTGGGAAGCGTATCCCGACGCCGCGATCGTCGACCGACTGAAAAAGGAGTTGGGCCTCATCAGCATGGAGTTCTCCCCCTGCGAGCTGCTGTCGGAAGAGGTGCTTGCCGCCGGCGAGGACTACCTGACGGTGATGCGGCGGAATCTCGAGAATATCGGTGTGATTTTCAAGTTAGAGTAGGGGAGAGAGTAGGGGAGTTCTTTGCTGCGCTTCCGGGGCAATTCGAGTGGGAAACGTAGAACCGTTCTCCCTTGGCCAATTCGGCAGGGAAACTGCACCCCGCCCTGTCATCCCGAGCGCAGCGGAGCGGAGTCGAGGGATCTCGGGAATTGGAAACCACT
>CAZKRK010000199.1:0-13913 GCA_964555035.1 uncultured Victivallales bacterium
CGGTAATCGGTGACCGGTAATCGGTGACCGGTAATCGGTGACCGGTAATCGGTGACCGGTAATCGGTAATCGGTAATCGGTAATCGGTGTTCAGTAATTGGTAATCAGTGGTTGGAGGTATAGCAATGGCAGAGCAAACGGCGAGAGACGTGACGCCTGACTCTTTGATGGCGCATTTCAAGGGGAAGGGTCTGGCATCCATCGTGGTTTTTACGGTGGTGGTGCACGCGGTGGTTCTGATCGGGTCGAGTGTTCCGTTCCTGGTGGGATCGGTTCTGGGGGCCGACAGTTCGAAGTTGAGCGAAGATGAACGCGTGAAGAGTGCGGTCGAAGACGCGACGGCGGCGCTGCGCAAGATCGCCGAAAAGCACGGGTTGAATCCGCAGGACATCAGCAGCCAGTTCGCCGGCGGCGGTTCGCGCACGGTGAAGGCCGCTACGCCGGAACCGGGGACGGACACCACCCCGCCAGTGAAAGAGCCGGAGCGCGAGAAATCGGACTACGAGAAGACCCTCGAAGTGAAGACGAACGGTCCGGCGATTCCGAGCTTTGAGGACGAAGAGGACGACATCTTCTAGGAGATCGGTCCGATCCGTCCGATCGGACGGATCGGACCGATCAAACGGATTCCCGCAAATGCCCAAACCGAAACAACCTGCTCTCCCCGCCCAGCGGATCGACGAGATTCCGGTGGAGGCGTCGCGCTTCAAGGCACGCGTGGTCAGCCTGGCGGCGACCATGCTGGCCGGCCTGGGCGCCGCCGTCCAGGCGTTCGTGCCCGGCGCGCTCGAGGCGTTTCTTTCGAGCAACGGTGGGGTGTACAACCTGCTCGGCAGCGGCGAATTGGTGTTCTGCCTTGAAATCCTGTTTGCGATGTTCGGGTTGCTCGGCGGGATCTATGCCGCGTGCGGGCTGCTCAGCCTCGTGCGCATCCCGGCGACGTATCGCTTGCTGCGCGGAGCGTTGCTGGCGGTCTATCCGCTGTTGCTGGTCTACGTCGTCGTAGTCTGGCGCGCCCTGTTCACGGTGCTGGCGGCGGACGATGTGACTATCAACGGCAACGAACAGGATCGGGCAACGATTCTGCTGTTCTGGTGGAAGGCCTGCTGGCCGGCCCTGGCGGTTGTGCTCTACGTGGCCTGGCTGCACATGATGATGCGCAGTCGTTCGGTCTATGCCGCGTTCCGTGCCGCCCCGGGCGGTACCATGGCCGGCGACCGCGTTCTCGAGGATGTGCGCACGCACGGCCGTGACCCGCGACAGCGGCGCAGCCTTTACGCGAGCGCCATGACCCACATCGTGATCCTGGTGATCATTCCGATCCTCATGAAGATGGGCGGTTGCGTGAAGGCCTACCGGGTGCCCAAGGGTACCGGTGAACCGGTGGTGGCGATGGTCAAGATGGTGAAGCCAAAGAAGAAGAAAAAGAAGACCCTCAGCCTGCGGCCCAATTCGGCCATCATCTTCGAAGTGCCGGACCTGGACGACACCGAGGTCGATCAGATGATCGAGGAGCAGTCCCAGGTCACCTACGTCGCGTCCGCCAATGCGAAGGCGGGCAAGATGGGCAAGGGCGGGCCGGGCAAGGGCGGTTGGCCCGAAGGGATGGAGAAGTACAAGATCCGCTTCATTCGGTTGGACCATGGCGGCTCGGGCTGGGACGACGGAATGGATGCCAGGACAGCGGCGGACGTCAATTTCCTGCGGGCTTTTGCCAATGCGACCGGATTCACCAAGATCGCGCGCAAGGGCGAGAGCCATGCGATCCGGCTGCTCAAGAAGTACCCCAAGGACGGGTTCCCGCCGTTTGTTTACATGACGGGGAACCACAACATGGGACGCGTCTCGTCGGGCGACATCAAGATCCTGCGCGAGTATTGCCTGAACGGCGGCATGCTGGTGGGCGATGCCGGCAGCCCGGAGTTCCACCGTTCGTTTACCCACTTCATGCGCCAGGTGTTCCCCGACAAGCCGCTGCTCGACATTGCCGACGACGACATGCTCTACCAGCTCCCGTACGGTTTTCCGAACGGGGCCCCCGCCTTCTGGCATCACGGCGGTCGGCGCGCACTGGGCATCAAGCACGAGGGGCGCTGGTGCGTGTTCTACCATCCCGGCGATATGAACGACGCCTGGAAGTCGCAGGGCTACACTGACGTGACACCCGAGATGCGCCAGGCGGCGATGAATCTCGGGATCAACATTGTCTACTACGCGTTCAACCAGTGGGATGATGCGGTGGCGAAGGCGAGGAAGTGATTCGAGACGGGGGAGAGATGAAGTAATGAGATTAGGTAAAGAGATTAAGTACAGAGAGTGGGACCTCTTCGTCTCGTTACTTCATCTCATTACTTCGTCTTCCCCACAGTGCAGGACACGAGCATGACCCCGCAACTTTTCAGCACAATCGGCTACGCTAGCGTCGCGCTCTGGGTGGTGATGCTTCTTCTGTGGGGGTTGCATGCCATCGTGCGGCCGCGGCGCTGGTTGTGCCACATGGCCCTTGTCGTAGGGGTGGCGGCGTATATGTTGGCGGTCGTCAATTCCAGGACGTACGTGAACCGGATCCAGGTCGATCGCAGCGAAGAGCTTGCCGCCGCGCAGGCCCGCCAGGAGGCGGCCCGCAAGATGGCCGAGGAGGCCCGTTCCGGCGAGGTGGCGCAGGTGCGCTTTGCGGAAGATGACGCGACTGATTTCCTCGACGAAGGCGGAATGGACGACGCGGACCGCAAGTACGTGGCCAGCTTCGACGAAGAAGTCGTCCCCGAGTGGAAGAAAGAGAAGAAGACCCGCTCGCAGACACGTAAGCAGGACGACAGCCTTGATGCCATGCTCGACACGAGCGCGGGAGAGGAGAAGGGCGTTGATGCCGCTGTTGTGGAGCAGGCCGCGGCTGAGCCGATCATGATGCCCGAGAAGCAGACGATGCTGGCCAACCGGCTGGATGGGCTGAACCTGAAGCTGATCCGTTGGTTGATGCTCATCGGGGTGGGCATCGTCGTGCTGGACTATCTCAAGCGCCTCAACAGCTACAACGAGGCCTACCTCCCGCTGCCGTTTCCTAGTCGCTGGGTGAACAGTCTGACGCCGTTGCCGGCCGTGCGTACGTGGCCGCAAAAACCGCGGCGGGGGGTGGCGGCGGAGTTGGATTGGCTGACAAGAAAGGGCGACACGTTCATCTATCTGACGGACCGCAAGGAAGCGGCCATACGGGTGCCGGAGTGTCTCTGGCGGGTGCCGGGATGGTCTTTGGGACCGGTCGACATTATTCGCGTCACCGACCGGTACCCGGTTGCCGAGGATTTCGTTTTCGAGACGCTCTGGTACGGCCGGAGTTCGTTTGTCGTGGATTCTCCCGAGCGCGCTACGGCGCTGTGGGAGACGATGCTTGAGTTGCTCGAACGGCGCAAGGCCAGCCGCGCGCATGTGCGCCAGACGGTGCACGTGGTCTGGGATCTGCAGAGCCCGCCGCCGAAAGAGGCCATGGCGGTGTTCGAGCGGCTGGGCCGGGCGACGGGGTTTGCGCTGGTGATGAAGGAGTGAGGCCGTGATCGGGGGGTAGTATCGATAGCAATCGACTGCAACCGACAGCTACCGACAGCAGTCGATACCGAGAGAAGGAGCCCCGATGAGCACCCGTCCGAACACGCTTCTTGCCACTGTCTTGCCCGCACTGGCCATCTGCCTTCTGGCGCCGCAGGCACCGGCCAAGGAGCGCGACGCTGACGCCGCTAAGGCGGCCGCCCTCGGCCACAGCGCCGAGCTGGAACAGCCGGCGCCCCCGCGCAAACTGCCAGACTTCACCAAGGGCGACCCCATGCCGCCGCCTCCGAAGTATGGTTGGCCAACCTGGCAATTCGGCCCGACGGGCATCATCGGCATGAAGAACGCGGGTGGTGACAAGGGGGACCAGATAAGGGTGATCTCCGTGATGAAGGGCTCCCCTGCGGATGGCAAGGTCCTGCCCGGTGACGTGCTGCTGGGGGTGCAGGACCAGAAGTTCCAGCTCGGCGGCAGTATGAACCGCCTGGCCGGTAACGCGATTATCGACGCCGAGACCGAGGCAGGAAAGGGCGACTTGACGATCCAGATGTGGCGTGACCGCAACTGGCTGAAGCGCACGGGCGCCAAGGACGTGTTCAACGTCGATCTTGAAAAGATGTTCAAAGAGGCCGAAGGAACGGCCGACATCTACGAGTGGGAGGACGAAGAAGAGCGGACCGAGTCCGTCAAACAGATGGCGTTCGACGAGTTCCCTATCGACGGTGTCTACACGAACATCGACCTCAAGTTGCAGGTCATGGGCACCTACAGCGAGACCTCGCCCTGGGACTGTCCGGTGATCCAGAAGGTCCGCAACAATGCGCTCAAGATCATCGCTGAGCGAGTCAAACCCGATGTTCGCGGGCGCTCCAAGCGCGGTAGCGGCTGGCCTGACATTCTCGCATTGGTCGCGTCGGGTAATCCGGAGTACCTGGCTTTGGCCAAGGCTTGGGTGCGTCGCCTGCCCAAAGGAGGCAAGGGCGGGCTTTGCATGGACATGGAATACGAGCCGACGATCTGGGATGTGACTTACGGCGGCATGCAATCCTGGCATCACGGTTTCAACTACCTGGAGATGGCGATCTACCATGATGCGACCGGTGACGACTACATCTTGCCGGAGGTGCGCAGGCGTGCCATCGTGGCGGCGTTGGGTCAGAATGGTGGCGGTTCGTGGGGGCACACGTTCGCGTTTCCCCATTTCAACGGCGGCATGTTGCACAAGTGCAATCCCGGCTACGGGGCGATGAACAACGCCGGCGGTCGCTGCTTCTTCCTGCTGACGCTGGCAAGAAAAGCGGGGATCAATCATCCCGAGATCAACGCGGCCATCTGGCGGTCAGATCGGTTCTTCCGGACGTTCGTCGACAAGGGCTGCATCCCCTATGGCTATCATTCTCCGTATCCGTCAGACGACAGCAATGGCAAGAACTATGGCCCGGCCTACGCGTTCTACACGTTGGGCCGGAAGTACGAAGCCAAGTACTTCTCCATGCACTCGGCACACGCGTCGTTCACGCGTCGTGGCGGCCACGGCAGTCAGACCCTCTGGTACTACACCCCGCTCAGCGCACACATGGCCGGCCCGAAGGCGGTGCAGACCTACATGCGCAACATGCGCTATTTCTACACGCTCGCACGGCGTCATGACGGGTCATTCGTCTTCCTGGGTGAGCAATCCCCGGGCATTGGCGGCAAGGGCATGCGCAACGCAACTGCCTATACCACCTTGCACCTCTCCGCACCGCTCAAGCAGCTCATGATCACCGGCAAGGATGCCGACGAGGACTTCTGGATGACCGATGAAGAGTTGAACG
Organism: uncultured Victivallales bacterium; assembly: GCA_964555035.1. GTDB lineage: Bacteria > Verrucomicrobiota > Kiritimatiellia > UBA8416 > CAYOBW01 > CAZKRK01. The sequence continues at coordinate 5,361 of CAZKRK010000199.1, forward strand.
AGCTGCTGGTCAGTGCGCGTGGCAACGGCAAGCGCGGCCAGATTGGGGATCCCGCGTTGTTGGCGAAGGTCGGAAAGCCGTGGCCGGAACGCAGCACCGACGAGCTGATCGATATGCTGGATCACTTCTACCCGAACATGCGGCGAGCCCTGGCGAAGGAGCTTGGTAAACGCCACGCGGCAGGCGAGAAGCAGATCCTGACGAAGGTCGTGGCGCTACTGGACAGTGACGAGGATCGGATGCGAGACGGTGCCTGCAAGACCTTGTCCGCCTGCGGCACGGACGCCGTGCTTGCGAACCTGTCCAAGGTTGTGGCGATGCTCAAGGACGAAGCCGAATTCGTGCGTATGCAGGCTGCCCAGACGATGGGCGGCGCGACGCAGCCGGGCGAAGAGAAACGCGAATTGGAGCTGCTCAAAGCCACGGTGGACGACTATGCCGGCATGACCATGGACAACGGCAATGTCCGCAACGCGATCAAGGGCGTTCTGTTTGCGCGACGTCGGCGGGGAAGTGGGGATGCCGATCTCAGCAAACTCGGAACGACGCCGTTCCAGGCCGGCTATGACGAGGAACTGGTACGCCTGGCCATGGAGAAGATTGTGACGATGGACCCGCAGGGCACGGTGCCCGGTGGGTGGGACAAGGATGCGCTGCTCAAGCTGGCCGGGCCGGTCACGTTCGCGGCCTCGGAACGGCAGGTCAACGATGCCATGTTCGGCGGCGCCCGCAAGGACCAGGGGCAGGCGCTGCTGCGGAAGCATGGTTACCGCGAGGCCGTCGAGGGCGATGCCTTCAACCTGATTCAACGCAGTTTCCTAGCGCGTGGCAAACGTCGTGGCGTCGGGTACAAGGACGCTTTCATCACTCCGAAAAGAGTGAAGCAGGCTCCGGGCCTCTATCGCGACGTGCTGGACGACCTGCGTCTGTGGCAGTTGGACAACCCAACGCTGGTTCTCAGCGAGAGTATGGGCAAGGGGATGCCGCCCATCACGACGCCGCTCAATCTGCTGATCGAGATCATCGAGAAGGACACCGACAACAAGGTCCAGCCGACGATAAGCCCGAACGTGCGGGCCATGTTCAAGACCGAGCTGGCGGCAGCGGGCGATGCCGCTGCTCAGCTCGTGCTCTGTCGCAAGGAGCTGGCCGATCTCGAGCGCAAGAACTACTTCCGCAAGATGTATGCGATGAGCCACTTGGCCGAGACGCTGGGCACGAAGTCGCTCGAGGACGTGAGCCCGTTCCTCGGCCACGAACATTGGCGCGTGCGTGAGCACGCCGAGAAAGTGGCGCTGGACTTGGTGACGCAGGAGGGCGGAAAGCGGCTGGTCGAACTGTTTCAGGAGGCGCAGGCGCGGGAGAGCGGTCTGCTGGGCAACTGGAATGCGGCCGGGATTCTCGACGCGCTGGTTGCGGCACAGCACAACCCGGCGCTTGAAGCCGCCAGGTCCGCACTCAAGCACGACGACCCCCTGGTCCGCGGGGCGGCCGTCCGGGCCGTCTTCGCGCTTGGCGGGGACGCGGAGCTCAAGACCGTCTTCGCGTTCATGCGCAGTGTTGCGAAAGAAGGCCAGGACTATGACGGCTGTGAACTCGCGCTGCTATCGAAAAGGGACGACCCGGCGCACGTCCAACGCGTCAGCAAGGCCGCAATCGCGCTGCTGCCGACAAGCGAGCCGCCGTTGCGGCGCTCGCTGGCCTGGGTGTTGGGGCAGTTCGGCGGCGAGGCCAACCTCGCTGCGATCCAGCAGGCGGCGGAGACGACCAAAGATGACGCTGACCTGAAGGAGATGGCCATGGCGCTGGCGTACTCGCCTGACCGGGCGGCCAGCGAGAACATGCTGGCGTTGGTCAAGGCCGGCAAGCGGGTGCGCGACATTGTGGCGCCGCTGAGCATTCATCGCATGGTGGGTCGTAACGGAATGGAGGATGTGACCGACAAGGAACGGGTTAGATTTGCCCGCGGCATCCTCAACCTGACCTACAACGACCGGATTGTCAGTTTCCTGAGCCGGGTGCATACGGGGCAGGCCATCCAGTTGCTGTACGACGTGATGAAGATGAACCCGGAAACGTCCGCGAAGAGCATCATCGCAAGCGCAGAGGGCATCAGGCTGCCGACGAAACTCGATTCGCAGATTGCGAGCGAGGTGCTGGCCGACGTGATCGAGTACATCGAGGTCACGCACCTGCGCGGGGGGATGACCGAGCAGGTGCAAGACTGGCGTGAATCCATGGGCTACATGGAATGGAAGGGACTACAGGCCCGTGCCGGTCAGGCCCTGCTGAGATTCCACAAACCGGACAAGACGCCGATCCCCGAGTTTGATGACATTGACCTGGACCTCTAGAGACTGATGCCGCTAGTTCAGTTCCGGAGTGTCCGAGACGCCGTGCGCCTTGGAGCGTTGCCGGCCAGTTCCGCCCCCGGTGCGCTGCGCTTCCGAGACAATTCGAGGTGGGAACGTAGAACCGTTCCCCAGGACGGTTCAGCCTAGAAAGAGCAGTTGGACTACGGGACATAGGTTCAGCGGAGCCCAGGCGGGGTGGTGGATCCGGCGGGGTTTGGAACCGTCCTGCCTCCTTCGCCAGGCTACGGCGGGCCAAGGGAGAACGGTTCTACGGAACGCCGCGACGAGTCGAGTTTCCGACTAGCAGCTTGAGCCGCCGCCGTGACGCGCATTTTTCCACGTTTTTTTATTGAAACCGTCCGCCGGAATCTGGCATCTTGCTTCCTCGAATTTCTTGCGCGCCCATCGTCTATCGGCTAGGACACCAGGTTTTCATCCTGGTAAGAGGGGTTCGACTCCCCTTGGGCGTGCCAGTCACCAGTCCCCTGCGCTCTAACCGGAGGCTTTGCGCATCCGCCTCTGCATGCTAACGCGGTCTCCGCAGTAGACATCCGCCCTGTCAATGCGCTGGATGAGGTTCGCGTCCACCCGCCCCTGCCATTGGAATGCCTGCGTCTTCCTTGAGGCTATCATGGGCTTGTATTGATCGTGCCTGGTCTCGAACAACATCTTGCCGCTCTTGTCGAAGAAGCGGACCACGGCACGGACAGCAACAGGCTGGTGGACAGTGCTTCGAACCGTCATGCGAAAGTCGAGCTTCTTTCGGACCGTACCCTTGCCCCCGTCTCCCGTCCGTCCAACGAGGCCCGCTGCCCCTCCCCCACGCGCATCAACGGTCGCGCACTTGAAACTCACGACCTTGACCGATGATTCGAAGACGATTCTACGCTTGAAAGACAGGCTCCTTGCGGAGACCGAGGTTGCGATCAGCATGCAGAACAAGATCAGAATTCTATGCATTGCCGCTCCTTCCAGGCGAGCTAGCCGTCCCGCTACGTTACGTAATTCATAGCGTTTTGCGCCTTGTCTGTCAACCGACACCGTGAAACCCCCAGCAATTCTCATTATGGCCACGCCCCCTGCCGCCTTGTGCGGCAGGAGCGGGAGATTGGGGAGAAAAGGCGGGCCTTTTCTCCCCAATCTCTCGCTCCTGCGACACAAGGTCGCAGGGGGCGTGGCCATAATGAGAATTGCCGTGAAACCCCGTTCCGCGGACCGGCCTTCGGACGTTGTGCTCTCATCGCGGTTTCGTCTCGTCCACGACGGCTCGCGAGGACGAAGTGGGAGTGGCGGCGGAGAATGCGGGCGATCTCACATCCCATATCCCACGCCCTGTCGGGGATTTCGCGCAGTCCTGAAGGACCGATGGTGCCAAACCGGCGTCCGAGAGGCAAGCGAGTCCGAAGCTTACCGCTTCTTGCGCTTCTGTTCGGGAATGGGTCGGCCGAGACGTTCGAGAACGGCGCAGAGGTCCTCCCACACGTCCCAGTACTTCTCGTTGCCGCCGCGCAGCAGGTAGGCGGGGTGAAAGGTGGGCATGACATCGATGTCCTCGAAGCAGCGCCAGCGACCGCGCATACGGGTGATGCCCTCGTCGGTGCTAAGCAACCCTTTGGCAGCCGTGCCGCCCAACGCGACAATGACCTTTGGCTTCAGCGCGGCAATCTGGCGCTTCAGGTACGGCATGCAGGTCGCCATTTCATCAGGCAGCGGCGCGCGGTTGTTGGGAGGACGGCACTTCACGATGTTGCCGATGAAGACTTCTTCGCGCGAGAACCCCATTGCCTTGATCATGCGCGTCAGCAGCCCCCCCGCCGGACCGACGAACGGCAACCCCTGCAGGTCTTCGTCTCGACCGGGCCCCTCACCCACGAACATGATGTCCGGCGAAGCACAACCCGCACCGGGAACGGTATTGGTCCTTCCTGAATGCAGCTCGCACCTGGCGCACTGTGCGATCTCCGCCGCGACTTCTTCGAGCGCCTTGACTGCGCCGGCAGAAGCCGCCGGTGTCGGCATTTCCCGTGGCTGAGCCACGGGCGCGGGAACCGCATCCGTCGGCGCCGCCGAGCGTCCGCAACGCCCAAGCTGCCCAAGCACCTCACGCGACATGCTGACTTCGCCCCGCCCCTCGTCGATCTCAAACTCGAGATATCCCCGAAGATCCTGAATCACACTACCCACTACTCACTACCCTTCACTCCACCAGCGACGCCGTGCCATCCGCAATCTGTTCAGCCCTTCGCGCCTTGTGCGCGGCCACCCCCTTCACGAACAGCGGCCCGAAAATCGCATAGCCGGCGCCCAACGCCAACATGATTCCTGCAACAACGACGGACAGGTGCTGGTTCAACCATGCCATCACAAACAGGGCCACCACCAAGACCACGCAAACGGCGAACAGCGACGTCTTCTTTGTCGGCTTGGGATAGCGCAGGTTGGTCACCTGCAAGACGATAAAGGTCGCCACTCCCAGCAAAAACGTCATCGCGAACCACCCCTGGTGAAGCGACAGCGGATCCTGAGCGGGCGAGCCCTCACGCGGCGGCACCTGGCTGATAAAGACAAACATCGCCACCCAACCCGCATTGGCCGTGATCGGCAGCCCGGCGTAGCCGGCCTGCCCACGCTGTGGGTCACTTGCCTTGAACCGTGCCAGCCGAACCACGCCCGACAAGGCCACCGCCGACGGCAACAGCACCCGCCATAACGGCTCCTTGTTCTCGAAAGCAACCGCGAAAACGAGAATTGCCGGCGCGATCCCGAAGGCGGTCAGGTCTACGTACGTATCCAGCTCGGCTCCGAACTCGCTCTCCACGTTGAGCCAACGCGCCAGATTGCCGTCGAAACCATCCAGAATCATGGCCAGCATGATCAGCAAGGCCGCGTGCTTGTACAGTCCCGGCTGGTCCATGTGTATGCCCTCGACCGTGACGAGAATGCTGATAAAACCGCTCAACATCGCCAGGAGCGTCACCGCCGTGGGCACATAACCCCTCATGCTCTTCATATCCCCCCTTCCACGCGTTCCCGCGCTACGACGGTCTCACCCGCACGCACTCTGTCACCCACGTCGACCTCAATCGTCACGTCATCCGCCGGGAAGTACATGTCCAGCCGAGACCCGAACTTCATCATGCCGATCTTGTCTCCCTTTTCGACCGGAACCGCGCGCGTCTTATCCAGCCAGTAGACAACCCGGCGCGCCACCGGCCCCACAATCTGGTTCACCAGACAGCAGGTGCGGTCGCCGACAATCAGAATCGAATTGTGCTGGTTCTCTTCGGATGACTTCTCCTTGAACGTGAAGAAGTGCTTGCCTTTGAAGTAGCCCAGAAATCGCGACTCACCCGCGATTGGCGCCCGATTGACATGCACATCGAACAGGCTCAGGAATATGCCGATCCGGACCACGTCGCCGGCCACAAAGGCGTCCAGGTCGTCACCTGCCAACCCGTTGAACGTGGCAATGCTCTTGAACGCCTCGGGCGTCAGATGGGCAATTCCCGCCACGCGCCCTTCCGCCCCGGCGGCAACGGCATACGGGTCAGCCGGCGGATGTCGCGGGGGATCCCGAAAAAAACACAGCAAATAGGCGCACAGGATCCCTGCAACCAGCAGGCCGGGCGCCAGCGCTCGCTTCCAGCGACATCCGCGGATGACTTTGGCCGCAAGCACCACCAGAGCGCCAAGCACCGAGGCAACTCCGATAAAAGGCAGGATTTCGATGCGGATCACTGAGACACTCCCCAAGCTCGTCCCATTGTCAACCAACGCTGCCACCATGTCAAGCGGACTGCCGGGGCTCATCTCCATGGTCTCTTCCTTTGGCCCTTTTTCGCCAAAACGGCCAAAGGAAAACCAGCCATGACTATTTGATCGTTTGCGCCAATCTGCTATATTCCAGGTCCTATGCGAATCGGAATCCGTCATCTTCTCCTGATCCCGCTGTGCGCGACAGGCATATTCTGTTCCTCGTGCCGCACCACCACCGTACCGCCGGATCGCGTCTCGCTCGACGACATCCGGGCCGAATTCGGCCTGCCGCGCCCAAAACGTTTCGACGGGACCATCGCAATGGAACACGATCTGGGGTTCTTGAGCTTCACCAACGGCAGCCGGGGAATGCTGTTTGACGACTGCATGATCTGGTTGAACGCATCGGCTAAACGCGATGGACGGCAGTGGACGCTCTCCCAGGCCGACCGCACACGCGTACTGGAACCGCTTTTCCAGCCGGAAACCGTACTATACCGATGTGAAGCTGCACGGGTGGTGATCGATCCGGGCCACGGCGGCACGGATCCCGGCGCCGTAGCCATCACGGGTAATGTACTGGAGAAGGACGTTGTCTTCGACATCTCGGACCGCGTATGCCGCAAACTCCAACTCAACGGCGTCTACGCCAAGCTGTCACGCAGGAGCGATCAGGGGCTGACTCTGGCGGCGCGAAGTGCCCGTGCCAGGCGCGAAGCTGCAGACCTCTTCGTCAGCATTCACGCCAACGCCGCATTGAGCGCGGCCGCCCGCGGGATCGAGTCATTCGTGCTGCCCGCGCCGGGTTGCCCGTCAACCGAGGGCAACGGCGAGGGATCACGCGCCGATCCGGGCAACGAGTTCGATCAGGCCAGTATGTTGCTGGCCTACCACATTCACAGAAAACTGATCGGCAGAATCGACTCACCCGACCGCGGCATCAAACGGGCCCGATTTGTCGTCCTGCGCGATGCCCCCTGCCCCGCGGTGCTGGTCGAGTGCGGGTTCCTCTCCAACGCCAGGGAAGCCAGGGAGCTTGCCAATCCCACTCATCGCCAGCGCCTGGCGGACGCGATTGCAGACGGCATCCTCGAATACCGGCAGTGGACTGAAGCTTCACACCGTGTCATGCTCGAAGCCTTGAACCAGTCCGAAGACATCCCCGAGGCGCCGGAAACAGACAAGCCCCTCCAGGAATCGCGACAACCACAGCCGAAGGCAACAAGCATCGTGCCCCCAGAGGACAACCTGGACCTGCCGTAACCACTCCGCGGAAAGGACACCATACCATGGCTCTCACTCCCTCGACAATGCTCCCCCTCGGCACAACGGCGCCGGAGTTCTCCCTGACCGACGTTGTGACCGGCGAAACGGTCACGCTGCAGTCCTTCGACGGCGCCAAAGCCCTGCTGGTCATGTTTATCTGCCGTCATTGCCCCTACGTCAAACACGTCCGGAACGAGCTGGCCGAGATCGACCACGACTATGCAAACAGCGAACTGGCCATCGTCGCGATCGGTTCGAACGATGCGGATGAGTATCCTGACGATGCGCCCGACAAACTCGCCGGGCTGGCGGAAGAGATGGGGTTCTCGTTCCACTTCTGCTACGACGAGCCCCAGGAAACCGCGAGAGCCTATACGGCCGCCTGTACACCGGACTTCTTCCTGTTCGATGCCGACCACAAACTGGTCTACCGCGGCCAGCTCGACGACAGCCGCCCCGGCAACGGCATACCCGTCTCCGGAAGGGACTTGAGAGCCGCAATCGACGCCGTGCTCAACGACATGCCCGTCAGCATCGAGCAGACACCGAGCATCGGATGCAACATCAAATGGAAACCGGGAAACGAACCGGCGTACTAGCCGGAAACTTGAAGCCAGCTACCGATCGCCAAGCAGTATGACCCCATTGTTGCCTGTGGCGCGTTTCTTGGCCGCCTCGGCGTCGCGCAGCTTCTTGATGGCGATGGCGGACTTGAGGGCATCCGAGAGAACGATCGGGCTGGAGCCGCCGCCGGACCCGGCCATATTGCGCTCATGTATCGCCCTGATATCGGAAAGCCCGACGCCGAGAGTCTTGAGGTCCTTCTTGTCCTCGCCGAGCTTGATGTGAACGCCGGTATGCTTGGCCGTGTGCGACTTCATCTGGCACCCACGCCCACGCCCCCTGCCCTTGCGACCACGACCCCTCTTCTTCTTGGCATAGCTTGAGTCCACCGCCACAAACAGGCAGAGACATACTGCCAGCGTTACATGAACGAGCCCTACACGCCGTATGGATCGAGTGTGTTTCATCTGCTCTCCTGTTGAAACTCTTCCAAGGCAGTATAGGCACCGGCCGTCAGACCTTCAAGCACTATTTGCGCAGCCCGCATCGGCGATTTGCTGCGCTTGCAGAGTGGCCCCCGCCGGGCCTGCTCACTCTCCGCTCGCCCTTGCCC